>NZ_JBMPPK010000013.1:0-209751 GCF_049339405.1 Undibacterium sp. Tian12W | reverse complement strand
CGTCGTCTAAAAATGCGTTATGAGAAACTAGCTATGACACACGAAGCATTTCTTTCGTTGGCTTGTTCTCTCATTTGCTGGAACTTTCTTAAACCTTTAATTTAATTTCGCAACAGCTTCTTAGTCACACTTTTGGCAATGAGTGTTTATGGCTACTGATACCACTTTGGGTGATGCTCACGGCAATACTTATTCGAAGTACCGTGCATTTGAAGGATGGAACGTCGCCACCGAATCCTGGACTAATTTCTTCGTTTGCGGCCGTTGGCGCAAGTTTTACTGGCCTGTTGACGTTTTACTTTTCAAAGGCCACGTTAAGTTTTGTTCTTGGGATAACGATGAATGTTTTGCTTTCTTTTGTCATGGCCTGCTCTGTTATCGTTTGGATACGCCGTTGTTTGACATTGAGGGCCGATAAAAGGAAGGCGTGACTTCCTACATTCCCAAGCTCGGGCGTTGATGATGGTTTACAGCTGATATGTGATTGCAACAGCCAGATTGCCGGAGCTAACAATCAGCCCCAGCATAAAAGCATCTCCTATTTTCCCGTGACCACCGCAGGCAAAGTGCTGATGATAGTCCGCTGAAATTTTTCTGCTTCCTCTTTATGGATTTGATGCCCGGAATGTTCAAATAAAAACAGCGCTTTCTTTGGTGCCTTCAATTGCGCGAAATAGTCTTGGGTAATCTGGGTGGATGTTTGTATGTCGTTTTTACCCACCAAAAAATACACTGGGCAATCAACTTTTTTCAAGGTCTTTGGTAAATCTACATCCATGACGGCATTCCACACCGGCGACCAGGTTTTTGCCCATTGCAGAAAACCATTCTGGAATTCAGCACTTGTTGCGAACTCTTTGCCTTCTTTGTACAGCAACCATTTTCTCAGGTAGAGCAGGTCTTCATCGATTTTAAAGGGGATATTGACGCTGGCCAGTTCCTGGCTGGCGATTGCATTGTCCTTGAAATGCTTCTTCAGGGCAGTCAGCAATTCTTTTTCACTTGCGAGCTGACTGATGACGGGATTGGACGCAAAATAGGCATGCAATAATTCAGGGTGGTTTTTGACGATGTAAAAACCCAGTACATTGCCCCAGGAGCTGCCGAGCAAATATATTTTTTCCTGCTTTAATTCTTTTCTGATGAATTGTATGACTTCATAGGTATCCTTCTCCATGAGATCGACCGAGGGCTGTACGGGTGAGGGATTGAGTTTCAGGGTTTTACCGGCATCTCGCTGGTCCCATTGAACTATGGTAAATCTGTCTTTCAAGATATTTGTGAAAGCATCCGCATTGTTGATCATCGAGCTTCCGGGCCCGCCCGATAAAAATAGCAGGACGGGCTTGTTGGCATCATCGGTTTTAATCTCGACAAGCTGTTTTATTCCGCCTATTTCCGGGGTCAAGGTCTTGTCGATTTTTATTGACATGGTTTGAGGCTGAGTCTGGTTCATGTCTTGCGCAGTGCTTGCAGAAAATGGGATCAGGGCGGTAAATAGTAAGACCAGCAGGTTTTTATTTATCATCGGTGAGCACTCAGGTTGATTAATTATGCTTTGGAGTCGTAACGGGGAACATCGTTCCCGCATCTTGGAAATTGATTCATGCATACAGCTTGTGGTTTCAGGATTATCCTTCAACGTGCAGTTGCAGGCACAGCCCGGAAAGCTGCAGTCTGGTTCGACATGATTTTTACCGGCGGTAGCACATAGGTGGAGTCGGTGGCAGTGAAGCTGAAGGTTTGCGTAGCAGCGGCAGCATTGGCATTGAAGGATGAATTGGGGATGGCTGCCAGCGTATTGTATTGATACACATTGTATTTCACCCCAACGCTGAGGCCATATACGGTTGCTGTCAGGGTTAGTGGGGCTGCCATGGGCGAGGTATTGGCGCCATTGCTCATTGCCGGGTTTTCGTAATTCAGGTCGGTTGCCAGACGCACCGGTACGGTTTCTCTGTTTATATCGATGACACCGGTAATGGCAACGGCTGAATTGATGTTGTTGCTGCTGCTATGCAGGGCCAGCGAGTATGGTGGCGCAGCCTGGGCGTTGGCCTGGGTGCGTGTAACCTGGAATTTGTCGAAGCCATACTGGAACAGATAAGCTGCGGCTACTGGTGGGGCAGTGAATTGATTGGGGTAGCTGGCATTATTGGTGCCGCTGTTATCGCTGAACTGCAAAATATCATCGGCGTAATAAGTCTGGTTCAAGCCCGGTACGAGCGGGTGGCTGGACGCGATGCCATTCACTGGCACGATATGGTCGTAGCTGGAAAAACCCGCCGCAGGGTTACCGCCAGGCTGATACTGGTTCACATAGATACCCATGATGACCGGATAACCCGCCAGCACATAGCCCTTGATCCAGGCCAGGTACTGGCTGGTCGTGGTGGCGTTTGACAGCCCGTTCCACTCAACGGCATTCAGGTGCATGTTGGCTGCTGCGGTCAGGTCATTGACCGAGACGAGCAACTGGCTGTTGACATCGTTTTGGCTTAAACCCGGTGTCGCGGCAGCGCGTGCGGTGTATTGCGATACATACTGGCCATAATACAAACCGGCGCTGATGAAGGCGGTTTCGCCACAATAGCCGTAGTTGGCATTCCACTGGTGACGTGGTGGAATCGCCAGTGACATCGCATAGCTGCCACCAGTGGGCGGTGGCGGTGAGTCTACCGGAACCGGCCCTGGCAAGATGATAGGCACCAGGCTGACACTGACCTGGGTTTGACTGCTGGTATCTGGCGCAGTGCTGGCACTGCCGCTGCCACCTGAGCCGCCACCACATCCTCCCAATGTCGCTGCCAAAATCGTTGCCAACAGGCTCAATGCGTGTGCACTGGCTATTTTTTTATTCATGGTGTCTCCGTATTGAGTGTGAACTTGTGGTTCATTTTTTTTGCCGGGTTTGCTGGCAGTCGCAAGCAATTGCGCGGTAGCAATTATGCAATGATTTGGTTGTCGGGTGAGAAATACTTCAATGTACTGGGGGTGTGACTGGAGTAACTCAGGCTGTTTCATGTAGCGGGCATTGGAATTAAGCTTTAGATTCAAGCTTTAGATTCAAGCTTTAGAATCAGGTTTTAGAATCAGGCTTAGCAATGTTATCCTGCGTTAATATTTGTGTTTTGCCGCTGAGACTGTCTCATCGCCTGAGATAATGCGGCAAACAGTACTGAGCAAAGGATATCTGGATGTTTTCCTGGTTTAAAAAGCGCCTGGGTGCAGGCAATGAGGCTGAAGTTCAGCCTGTGGCACAGCCAGTGACTCCGTCTGAACAGGCGGCTGGCGGGCCAATTGAGAGCCCGGCGAAGCCGGCGCCTGTCGCAGGGCAGTTGTCAGCAGTGGGTAGCTTGCTGGAGCAGGCTAATTATTTGTTTGCTGCTGGCAAACTCGATGAGGCAGAGGATTATTGCCAGCAGGCGCTTGTACTTGACCCGCAAGATGCGCAGGTGCACAACAAGCTGGGCGATATTGCCTATGAGCGTGGGCAACTGGCGGTAGCAGAAGCGGCTTATCGCCGTGCCCTTGAAATGGCGCCCGGCTTTGGTGATGCGGCGATTAATCTGGGTCTGGCCCTTGATGGGCAAGGTCGCAGCGCAGAGGCTGAAGCCACTTACCAGCAATTGATCGTGCGTGAGCCCGGTAATGCGGTGGCGCAGTTCAACCTGGCCGCCAACCTGACGGCGCAAAACCGTTTGCCCGAGGCAGAGGCCAGTTATCGCCAGGCCATACAGATCAACCCGGTTTTTTCTTTTGCGCATTTCAACCTGGGGACTTTATTGCAGGGGCAGAACAGGCTGGATGAGGCTGAGTCATGCTTCCAGCGTGTGCTCGAGATCAATCCCGACTCCGTCAATACCTATGCCAACCTGGGTGGCATACTGCTGACGCAGGCGCGCTATGCCGAGGCTGAGGCATTGCTGAAACAAGCCATTACCAATGCCCCGGTATCACCGCAATTATTGTGGATGTTAAGTAATGCGTTGCTGGCCCAGGCCAAGGGGGCAGAAGCTGAAACCTGGTTGTGGCGCTTGCTGGAAGTACAGCCCACCCATGCAGAAGCACGCGCCATCCTGCTCGAAACACTGGGTGCGCAAGACCGGCTGGTACAGGCCGACAGCCACTACCAGCGCCTGATCGCCAGTGTGACGGATGATGCCAACTGGCATTTCCAGTTAGCAGAAAAGCAGATGCAGCTAAGGCATATGGCAGAAGCGGTAAGCTGCTACCAGGCAGCGATCAAAATCAAACCTGATTTTGTCGAGGCGCACTTTAATCTCGGCGGCATACAGATAGGGCAGGGGCTGACGGCCAGTGCCGAGCGCAGTTTCAGGGCCGTGCTTGCGATCAACCCGCAGCATGCGTATGCGCATATCAATCTCGCCCTGTTGCTGATGGGGCAGCACAAGCCTGAAGAGGCAGAAGCGAGCTGCCGCAGCGCTATTGAGCATGTGCCGCAAACTGGCGATTTTTATTGCATACTGGCGTCCATCCTCAAATCCCAGGGCAAGATGGCGGATGCAGAACAGGCACTTAAACAGGCCCTGGAGGTTGATCCCGGCCTGATCGACCAGCGCCTGGAGCTGGCCAGCTGGAAATTATTCAACATGGTTGAAAATCAGGCGACTGATCCGCAAGCCCTGTTTGCTGAACATTGCCGCATAGGCGATATCTATGAAGCCGGCTTGCGCGATGCCTGGCCCAGACATCAAAACCAGCGTGACCCGCAAAAGCAACTGAGGGTAGGCTTTGTCTCGGCAGATTTATGCAATCACGCTGTCGCATCTTTCATAGAACCTGTGCTTGAACACCTGACGAATGCCAGTGATATTGCGGTATTCATTTACTATAACAATAGCGTGGATGACGAGATCACTTACCGCATCCGCTCCCGCTTCAGGCACTGGCGCAAGGTGGCTGGGTTGTCTGACGCTGACCTGGTCACCCAGATCACGCAGGATGGCGTTGATATTCTCATCGATCTTTCCAGCCACACCAGCATGCACAGGTTGCAGGCCTTTGCGTATAAACCAGCGCCAGTACAGGTGAGCTGGATGGGTTACCCCGGCACTACCGGCTTCCGCTCTGTTGATTATTTCCTGTCTGACCGATTTATCCTGCCACCCGGGCAGTTCGAGTCTCAGTTTGTCGAGAAGATAGTTCGTCTGCCTGCCAATGCGCCGTTCAAATCGACGGTGAACCCGCCTGATTTAGTGGCCTTGCCTGCGCTGGCGAAAGGCTATATCACCTTTGGCAGTTTTAACCGTGTTGGCAAGATCAATGCAGAAGTCGTCGCTATCTGGGCCAGGGTCTTGCAGTCTGTACCCAACTCACGCATGTTGCTGGGTTCCATGCCTGCCGATGGTGAACATCCGGCTATCCTTGGCTGGTTTGCTGATGCAGGCATCAGTGCAGATCGCCTGACGTTTGAACCGCATTGTGACTTGCGCAAATACCTGATGCTGCATCAGCAGGTGGATATCTGCCTCGATACCTTCCCGTATTCAGGTGGCACCACCACCATGTATGCGGTCTGGATGGGCGTGCCCACCGTGACCCTGCATGGCCAGACCATACCCAGCCGCACCAGTACATCCATCATGGGGCATCTGGGCCTGGATAATTACATCGCTGGCGATGCTGATGAATTTGTGCGCAAGGCCGTGGCTGCGGCCACTGATTTGGACAGCCTGGCCAGCCTGCGCATGAGCATGCGCACACGCATACAGCAATCAGTACCGGGCCGCCCTGAACTGATCGCCCGCGGCTTGCAGCGCGCCTTGCGCATCATGTGGCAAAACTGGTGCCAGGGTTTGCCGGCACAGTCGTTTGAGGTGCTTGAAAAGGATTTGAACGACGCGCAGTAATACATTGCGCGTCGCTGGTGTTCATGGGTGCTGCACTTTTTTCTGGATGAACAGTGCTCCACCCATAAAAAACGCCGTAGCTATTTCTGCCTGATGGCTGGCGAGATAAGCGTCGGCAGCACGGCGCGGGCCATCGCCAAAAGGCCATGAGTAATCATCAATGACTATCCAGCCACCAGGTGCCACCAGCGGGCACCAGGCAGCCACGTCTGCTCTGGCGCTGTCTTCGCTGTGGTTGCCATCAATGTGCAGCAAGGCGATCTGGCCGCTGTAGCTTGTGTTGCCAAACACGGTGTTATTGACACTGCCGTGGCTGGCATAATAGCTGGCACCATCAAGTGATGGCATGCGCAGATAATTAAGCCTGCCCTGGCTATAAGGCAGCAGGTTGACCAGGAATACGCCAAAGGCTTCTTCTGCGCTGAAATGGGTGAAGGCTGCTTCAACCAGGCTGTCTGCACCTTCTGAGACGATGCCGGTTTCTGACCACGGGTCTATGCACAGCACATTGCCCAGACCATAGCTTTGCGCCAAGTGGCCGAGGATGAAGGCTGACTTACCCCACCAGCTACCAATTTCAACCACATCACCAGCCGGGCAACTACGGGCAATTTCATACAGGGCGCGCAGTTTTTCATGGTCGCACATGCCGGGAATATCCTGCACATGCCGGTACAGGGCGGCGATGCTTAACAAGGGCAGGTCAGGTTTGATGCTTGTCTGCGCAGCCACGGCTATCGGTTGCTCAAGCACAGCTCTCGCCCATTGTGTCGCAACGCGAAAGGCATCCAGCTCGGTATTGGCGGGTGTGGTATTCAATAAACTCACTGCGGGGGCCAGGGTTGGCAGCAAACGGTTCAGGTAATCCCAGACTACCGCATGCGGCGTATAGATGCTGGTGATGCCTTGCTCTTGTATCGCGTTTGATAAAGCCTGGTCAAAATCTGCATGATTCACAAAGGGCAGGTGCAGCCAGTCGCTGTCACCATAGGTCTGACGTGCCGGGTCCAGTGCCAGGGATGAGGCACCGATCAGCCTGTCATTATCGTTTTTGCGTGACTGCATGAAGGCAACAGCCTGCGGCATGCCGGCAGGGAAAATCAGTATGGTTTTATTCATGATGGGCAGGGGATAGTAGGGCGGGTTTCATGAAAAAATATGGCGCATCACGATATTGTCTGCTGTATTCATATTCGCTTCTGCATGCTGCACAAAGCCGATTTTTTCATACAGCGCAATGGCGGCAGGATTGTTGGTGTTGACTTCAAGTTCCACCTGCAGGCAGCCACGGGCTTGTGCAAATTGCAGCGCCTGCTTTAACAAGGCCAGGGCGATACCCTGCTGCTGCCAGGTGGGCAGTACACTGACATTGGTGATGAAGGCGCGGCGATGTTGCACGTCATTACAATACATGGCGACCAGACCCGCCAGCTCATGTTCGGCGCTGGCGTTGGCCTCAAACCGCTGTGCAAGCTTGGTGATTTTGCTGGCATAGTCGTCTATGTTCAGGCGGCTGCTCAAAGTCGGCATAAAGGCAGCATCACATTGCTGCAGATGTGCTGCTATCGCCTGCTGGCTGGCCTGGTTATGCGAAAACTGGATGGCGGGATTCATTTTGTGGAATTTGTGGGGCTTGTCGTGACTTAAGTTTCCAGCACGGCTGCACCAAAGCCATAACGCCCGAATTCACTGCCGTTATACAGCAGGTAGGTATGGCCATCGCTATTGAAGGCATGCGGGTAGCACTGCATGTCGGCATCCCATTCGCCGGGTGTGCCTTCCAGCCTGGCTTGCCGGTCATCCCTGGTCCAGTTCAGCAAATCATCTGACCAGGCATGACCTATGCGGTAGCCGCGCTCAGTATTGGTCCTGAAGTCATAGGCATGGCGGTAGCAAAAAAACATATGGTAACGGCCATCAATTTCTACCACCGTCGGCAGGGCCTGGCATTCATGCTCGCCTATCTGGTCAGCAATGATCTGGCGCGCTTCTTCTTTTTGCCAGCTTATGCCATCGGCAGATGTGGCATGGCCTATCTTGTAAATGCGGTCTGGTGCGGCATCAGCAGCAAACTGTGTCCAGCCTGTGCCAAAGATATACCACATATGAAAAGTATTGCCGATGACTTTGACAAAGCCATCACCCACCAGGCAGGGTTCATGCAAGGATGCTGACAATACCGGGCCTGGCCCCATGCGCTGGAAAGTCAGGCCATCATCATCGCTGCTTGCGAGACCAACCGCCGTTTCCACAGACACTGACACACGCCTGCTCCAGCCACAGGTATAGCCATAGATACGGCCTTCGTGGCGCAGCACATTCATGGGGAAAATACCATGCTCATCAAAACTACCCAAGTCCCCTAGCGGTATCACGGTTTGCTGTGATACCCGCAAGGTGGTTTTTAATTCCTTGTCCATATCAACAAAGGCAATATGGCTCAGGTATTTGCCGGTTTTTTGTTCGAGCGCGCGGGTAGAAAAATAAATACGGATGAAATCATCAAACACCAGCGCCTGCGGTGACTGGGCAAATGCCACGCAGTCATTCGGCAACTGGTGTTGGGTAGGGTCAAATATCTTGCCCAGTTTTTTCCATCTCATGGTGCTGCTCTTCATTCAGCGTCAGCCGTGGTTTTCTTGCGCACGACGGCATACACGTCTGCGCACATGTCGGGATATTCATTACCAAGGCTGAACAAACCCTCGAGTTGTGGCTCACCGAGTATGCCGGAATCGATCATTTTATCCATCTGGAAATCCGCCAGGTATTTGAAGAAAATGCCGCCCTGGGCGACGATCTCAAAACCGGCAGTTTCCAGTTCACGATTGAGGGTGACGCGGTCATACACGCGGCGGTGGCCGCCACGCAAATCATTCGGTGTCAGTTCATACAGGCTGTCAAGCAGGCCCATGTGCCTGGCCAACTGGCGCGACAAGGCACGCGCATTCGGTACCGCAACAAACAGCAGGCCGTCTTTGCTCAGTGACTTGTGCACCATCTTCAAGACTTCCTGCACATCCAATAAATGTTCGAGAACATGGGAAGCGATGACGGCATCATATTGATGGGGCGCTTCATAATGCTCAAATAGCGAGCAAAAATAATTCGCGTTCGGCAGATTGCGAGACTTGGTCCTATCCAGGAATTCTTGTGAAGCATCGACAATATCCAGCGTATCTACCAGCGGGCTCAATAGCTCGGACATATAGCCGATCTCGCAACCCAGCTCCAGCGCCTTGCCGCGCTTCATGAATTGTTTGAAGACACGGATCTCCAGTTCACGCATCAGCCTTTGCTGGCTGGAATCGTCGGAGGTAATGTAGTTGGCGGCATAGGCTTCCAGCAAGCCTTTTTCTTTGTCGAGCAGAGGATTCACTGTCATCTTATTCATCTCATTTATTAAGTTGCCCTTGCTGAAATCAAGCAGCAAGCGGCAAGGATTTTATCAGTTCAGCTTTCCAGCCTGGCCAGGCCAAACCCATGCCTGCCCATCTGGTTACCCAGGTAGAGCAGATAAACTGCGCCATCAACGGCAAATACATGGGGGAAGGATACCATTTCTGAATCCCAGCCTTCTTCAGAAATCTCCAGCCCCGCCTTGTCATCATCGCGCACCCAGTTGAACAAATCATCAGAACTGGCATAGCCCATGCGGTAACCGCCTTCCTTGCCATGGTAATTGGTACTGGCACGGTAGCTGAAGAGCATGTGGTATCTGCCACCATATTCAAAGACATCGGGGCAGGCCTGGCATTCATTTTCGCCTATCCTGCATTCGACCAGGTTGCGGCCATGCTTGACCCAGTTGATGCCGTCATCCGAGGTCGCCATCCTGATCTGATACACCGGCTCTGCGCGGCTGGGCGTCTGCAACCAGCGTTGCCCGGCACTATAGAACAGATACCAGCGGCCATTGAAGCGGCGGATTCTTGGTACCGTCAAAAAAAATGGTTCATCCAGCGTACAGGGCAAGACCGGGCCAGGGCCAAGCCGGGCAAAGCTATCGCCACCGTCATGGCTGATGGCGGCACCGATATTGATCGTAAATGGTACAGACTCACAGCGCGAATAACCGACATAATAGGCCAGTATGTCTTCATCCTTACGTATTACTGAAGTGAAGTAAGCCCCAAACTCATCAAAGCTACCAGGGCCACCCAGGGGTAGCAAAGGCGCTTCGCATACACTGATCAGCTGGCTAGGGTCATCCCGCCTGAAGTCGGCATAGGCCGACAAGCTGACATAATTGCCCTGGTTATCCACCGGCGGGCGGCAGGCAAAATACACTCTGATTCTGTCTTCAAAGATCAAGGTGCTGGGTGCTTGTGCAAAGGCCGATATCCATGGCCGGTCTTTGATGAGCGCCGGATCAAATATCTTGCCCAGTTTTTTCCATTTGAACATGGATGCTTCCTTCATGCTGTCACTCACGCTGTCATTCATGCAGTTATTCATGCAATTATTCATGCAGTTATTCATGCTTCATAAGCGCATTTTACGCGAGGCCGGCTCAAATCAAGTCAAAACCCTGGTCCAGAGTGCTTTGTATGGTTTCAGGCGGGTTGAACATCATCACATCAATGATCGATAGCCAGGGTACAAAGTCCGCGCCAGCCTGTGCATATTCAAACGGTTTCGAGCGTATGAATTTAAGCTCCAGCCCATGCTGGCTGAACTCTTGCGGTTCGTACAAGTCCATACCGCCTATCGCATTGACATAGGTATGCGCACCAACAGCCTGGCACATGGCCATGACTTTATGCTTGCCCTTGAGCTCATGGGCGATGGGGATGGTCGATGACACCTTGAACTCAGTTGCTATACCCAGATGCGCGCAAGTCTTGCGCAAGGCATGCTCCAGAAAGCGGAACAGATTCTTGTCATCATGCAGTAATACCGCCTCCAGCAAAGGCAGGGTTTGTGCAAAATAAGGCGCACGGCGATAAGCGCCGCTGAGCTGCTGCAAGAGTTTGCGCGGGTTGAAGTCGGCGGCCAGTTCGCGCTCAACAATATCCAGCATATCCGAATCACTTTTCAGCGGCAGCGAAAACATGCAGTCCTGGTCGTTTTGCAAAAAGCGGTTACGGTTGATCCAGCCTTTTTTGGTATATTTGATATTGTCATACACGATGAACAAATCCACCGCATTGACGAGCTGGAAGTAGCCTATATAGGGAAAAAAATAAGGCTGCATGATGGCAACCTTGAGGCCAGTCCCTGAGCCGGTATCGGGGCCGGCATCTGCAACAGTAGGAGCCGCTTCCATTATTGACTGGCGATGTGCTCAACGATCATGCTGACCTGCGCATCGCTGAGCTCAGGATAAATCGGCAGGCATAATACCTGCTGTGCCGCCACGCGGGCGACTGGCAGGTTATCTTTTTGTGCCGATGGCAAGCCACGATACATGGGGAAGTCAGAAATCAGTGGGTAAAAATAACGCCGCACCATGATCTTTTGCGCCCGCAATGATTCATACAACGCATCGCGGCTGACAGGATAAGCCTCGTTGATCAGGATAGGGAAGTAAGCACAGTTCGCCACCTCATTGCCACCGCCCTGCACACAGCGCAGGCCTGGCACATCCTTCAGCAATTCACGGTAGAGCGCATCAATCTCGCGGCGTCGCGCCAGTGCCTGGTCTATATGCTTTAACTGCAGCAAGCCCAGTGCGGCATTAAACTCACTCATTTTGCCGTTAATGCCGGGTGCCGTGACCGTGGTTTCATCGACAAAACCAAAGTTCTTCAAATGATCTATATGGTTCTTGGTCTTGGCGTCAGGGCATATGATGGCACCACCCTCAAAGGTATTGAATACCTTGGTCGCATGAAAACTCAATACTGACAGATCACCATGACGCATGATGCTCGCGCCCCTGTCCTTGACCGCAAAAGCATGGGCCGCATCGTAGATAATCTTCAAATTGTAACGGTCAGCAATCGACTGTATCGCCTCGACATCGCAAGGGTGACCATAGCAATGCACAGGCATGATGGCCGTGGTCTGCGGGGTGATGGCCGCCTCGATTTTTGTCGGGTCAAGATTCAGGCTATGCGGGTCTATATCCGCAAACACTGGCTTGATACCATTCCACAGCAGCGAATGCGCGGTTGCCACAAATGAATAAGGGGTAGTTATCACCTCGCCAGTAATGCGCAAGGCCTGCAAGGCCGTGACCAGCGCCAGCGTACCATTGGTGAACAGCGCCAGGTGCTCAACACCGAGGTATTCGCACAGCGCAGCTTCCAGCTGTTGATGGAAAGGCCCGCCATTGGTCAGTATCTTATTGCCCCAAATTTGCTCCAGATAAGGAATAAATTCCTCAAGCGGAGGCAAATGAGGTTGCGTGACGTAGATGGGCTTTTTGTCAGGTGAATTATCCATAAAGCCTTGGCAGTGGCAGGTGCATCATCGGAGCTGATGGCTTATTGTTGGTGTTTGTAGCTGTTGTATATTGTCTATTTGTAAGGATAGCACAAACGGTCTGGATTTTAAGCTTGCCTGATTAAGCTTGCATAAGCCAGCTGATATTGCCAGAATGTCGAATATCTCTGGTCTTGTTTATTTATTAATCTCGTTGTATTTTTGGCTAAAATTGATGCATACAGAATTAAATATCGCCGAAATCCCCTATGAGAATGGTGGAATTCATTTCAGGTATTCAAGATATATGTCTGCCGACGGTACGCGCTGGATAAGACATGGATTGTTTCGCGCATACCATCCAAATGGAAACTTGTCCTCAGAGGGTTCATATACTGATGGTCAGGAAAATGGGCTGTGGCGCGATTATCATGACAATGGCCACATTGCCGCTGAAGGCGAGTATCTGGATGGAGTTGAAGCCGGTGAGTGGATGTATTGGAGTGCTGATGGGTTACCCTATAAGTGAGCGGCTTTGCTTGAATTTTTGAATGACCGGTTTTAAGTAAGGAAATTAATGAAAGATAAGTCAGTGCTGGACCAAGTGATTACACTTGAACCAAATGTAGATTATTTTCTGGGCCCGAATTTGCGATTGTTGAACTGCAAAATCGTTTCAAATGCAATTGCAAGAAATATATTTTTTTCAGGCGTGGAAATGACAGAAGGGTTTTTTGAACAAGGCCCGCGGCTTGAGAATTTTCATTTTGAGAAGGCTCATTTTAACAAGGTGAAATTCTGCGGAGATTTTGCAGGCTGTGATTTTGGAGACTGGGATAACTCTGACAAATCTTCAATTGTGAATTGCGATTTTGTAGACGCGAATATGAATGATTGCCGCTTTCTTAATACAGACATGCGGACCATCAGCTTACCTGCATGGCCACATTTTTCACTTCATTCTCCTGTTGATGCACGCGATTTTTCTTACGGGGAACTTGGCCAAAGAAACTGCGAGTTACATTGAATGTGTTTACCGACACAGATCCCGAGTGTACCGCCATTGTTTCCAATGCAGAGTTTCTAGCGCAGGATGTAGGACTTCCAATAAATGAGTTGAAGGCTTTTTTGGTGCAGATACCTGGAGTTACGATTTTGGAAAAATAACATTTTTATGCAATGCATGGCATTAGAACTTCAAATTAAGCGTCAAATGTATCCCATGTAACTACACACCATCACGCACAAAAAACCACCCAAAACATGATCGCAAATGCGTGATGGGAGGTCTTCTCCTCTGGACCCAATTTCTTCCATGCTCCTTCATTTGGCCCACTTGGCGTTATCATGGTTCCTCTCTTGATTCTCGCTTTGTTGTGGTTAAGCACAGCCCGCTCCTGTAAATGTACGCTACTACAAAATGCACGCTGCTACAAATGCACTTCACTCTTCTTGCGTATTGTCATCATACAGATGCCGCCGCAGATATTGTATGAACCCCGGTAGCAGGATGATGAGCAGCAGTAAAGATTCACCCTGCAGTGCATAAAGCTGTGATTTTTTATCATTTCCCACATAGGTGGTCAAGACGAGTATGGCGGCAACAAGAATAAAGCTGGCTGCATACTTTTTGAAAAATCCAGGTTTTCTGAACTTGCCCTTGGTGACCAGCACCAGACTCACCACCAGACTGATAGCTGCGACGGGAAATGAAAGCATTACGATAAGTAAACCCAGGATCCCGCTATAGTCGCTCGCCATGGCAAGGCTGGGCAGGCAACATGTCAGGCCAAATAACAAAAATGCTGGCATTGACTTGCCCGAGGTAACTTTGTTTTCAACATCGGATGAGCGCATGGTAAGTTTCATTTAAAGCGAGTAGGGCAGGGATCAATAAAATAGGCAAATACAGCAGTAGGGTGCGCCGTGCGCACCGTTCAAGTGTCAACTTAACTTGATCACATAATCGATGCGGTAAAAAAAACGGTGCGCATGACGCACTCTACAAATGATGGCATTTTACTGTCAGTACGCCGTGCGCACCATGCAAACGCCAATCTTAGGCAATGTCGATTGCCAGCGAATGTCATTTTACAAACGCTCCAGCAGGAGCAGCTTCATTGGGGCCGCATCCAGTATTGCCTGTGCATCTGCATGCATATCCTTGTCGGTACGCACAACCCACAAAAACATACCAGCCATATAATGCTGTGATTCTTCCGGGCTAAGTATGCCGTCCGGCGACATCCTGACACCACTGCCTTTTTTGATAAATGGCGGGAAGTTGTGATAGTTTTGACTTTCCCAGCTTGAACCATTGCCCCACCAATCCCGGTGTGCTTTGGGAGATATGATCTCGCCAGCAACAGATCTCGCGAAACTGGTCAACTGATCAATGTCTTCATCAAGTTCCAGACGTATTGCATTGGCATATAAAATTTTTCCTATACCAAGCCAGCGCTCTTGTAACCCGGCTTTGCTGAGTGACAGGCAGTCAAATACCAGCTCTTCGAGCAAATCGAGATTTTCAATGTGCTCACGACCCAGCTTTAGTTCTTCCAGGATGACGCGAGTGTATTTCTTTTTGATTTTCACTGAGCAAGTTTACTGTCACGAATTGGCACATGATAAAAACGGTGCGCATGGCGCACCTTACGAATTGTGGCACGCTGCTGTCAACAAACTGCTGTCACCAAATCACCGCGATCAAACATCAATCCACAAACACCGTATCCGTCTTGCCCTGAGGCGGGATCTTGATGGCGATGGCTTTGACCGGGCCGTTGCTGACGATGCTGCCAGCGTGGGCTGTACCTTTGGGGATGACGATGAGGCTGCCGGGTTTGAAATCTTTGCGTTCTTTACCCAGCCACATGCTGCCGCTGCCTTCGATGATGTACTGGATTTCGTCAGTCTGTGGGTGTATGTGCTTCGCAACATTGCCGGATTGTATGCCGACCGTGGCATTGTCCGTGACCACCAGTGGGCGGGCATTCAAATCTGGATTACCAGTCTTGGGCAAGTCATCATGCTTGATCGCCAGCAAGTCTATGATGCTGGCAGTCAGGCCAGGTGCATCGGCATGGGCATCGCTGACCATATGCTGCATCAGGGGTGAGGCAATCAGGCCTGCAAAAAAAGCAGCGGCAATGGCGAAGTTTTTGTTGATGCGCATGATGTCTCCAGATAGGTGGGTTTGCAGGGCAGGGTAGGGAACCATATCAAGTGTGCAATACAAAACGGTGCCGGGCAAGTGCTTTTGATACACATGGCAGTTTCATTTGCTTACCAGTGCTACGGGCTTGCAATCTGGCTGCTACAAATCATTACAAAACCCGGTCAACATGGTTTTTAAGATAGCCGTTAACTCTACACAAGGCAGCCTGGAGCATGCCTGTGTGCTTGGTGCGTCACCATGCGCCTATCAAACTGGAGTTATAAAAATGAAAGCAATCCCTCTTACTCTGGCAGCCCTGGCAGCTGCCACCGCCATGACAGGCTGTGTCGTGGCACCTCGCCCTTACTATCATGCGCAGCCTGTGCCTGTGGTGCAGCCTGTACCCGTGGTTCAGCCGGTGTATGCCCAGCCTGCCTATGCACCTGGTGTGGTCGTGGTGGAAGCTGCACCGCCTGCACCGTATTCTGAAGTCATAGGCGTAGCCCCCAGCCCCGGATATATCTGGATAGGCGGCGCCTGGTTCTGGGAAGGTGGCCGCCATGTGTGGCACCGCGGCTACTGGTCAGCACCACGCTCTGGTCATTACTGGGTCGGGCATCACTGGGAGCAGGTAGGCCATTCCTGGCATTTCAGGGAAGGCTACTGGGCACCGCACCGCCGCTGATCTGTTCCTGCTGGTCGCGATGGCGCATGGGCTTGCGCCATCGCGGGAGGGCATGTTTTAATCCTGCTGATTTATTCATACTCAACATACAACAGACAGATTTCATGCCCAGCACCCACATCAACAGCCGCCGCCGGGCGCTATTGTTCAGCCCAGCTTTACTCTTGTTGAATACTCCCCGTGTGCGTGCTGCCCCCACTTACCAGAAAAGCCAGACAGATGGCTGGACACTGATGCTTGACCAGGGTTTGCAAACGGCAGATGCTGCATTGAGGTCTGCCTTCATCAGTGCATTGAACGATCAACTGAGCAAACTCAATAAGTTGCCCATCCATGCCCAAGCCGGGTTGCGCAAGGTCAGCATCTATGTTTCCAGTGGCACTTACCGCGCCTTTGGTGCGCAATACCATCCTTCTGCACAATGGCTGCAAGAGCATGGCTACCCCGTTGAATTTGCCGGCAATATAGAAATCTGCAACTGGAAAGAATTCACCACCATAGTCAACAGCCAGCCCTATGCACTGCTGCATGAAATGGCGCATGCCTACCATTTCCAGCATCCCGAGCTTGATGCCATTATCCAGCGCGCCTACGACAATGCCAAAGCTGCCGGGCTGTACCGCAAGGTCACCCGCGACCACAGGCCTGAGCTGCAAGAGGCCTATGCCATCAGCAATCATCGCGAATATTTTGCAGAACTCAGTGAAGCTTATTTTGGAGAGAATGATTTTTTTCCGTATCACCGTGCCGAGCTCAGGCAATACGATGCGCAGGGCTATGCGATGCTGGAAAAAGTCTGGAAAATCTGAATTGCTTAACATGCACTTAAGGTCAGCAAGGCCAGCATTGCTGCAATCATTCACGACCATCTCAAATCAGCAATAGTATGTGCCGAATCAGCATGAGCATGGCTTAGCTGCCTCATATACTTTCCAGTAACCAGACACAGCAACGATCTGGCAAGTCAAGAATTCGCGCAGTTGAGTGCGCATTGAATTCTGTTTTTATTTCCAGGCCGGACATGCAGAATAAGGGAATCTTATCCCTGGTTCTGACCATGCTCTTACATTGTTGGAGTTCGACGTGCGCTCAAGATTCATACTGAACAAAGTCGTGCTGGCTTGCTCGTTATTTTGCTCTCTGTCATGCGCCGTAACCATCAATGCATGGGCAGATAATCAGGGTGCTGCAGATATCGTCCTTGGTCAGTCAGCTCCTTTGACTGGCAGTTTCAGTGAGCTTGGCAAGGCTTACCGTGATGGTGCGCTACTGTATTTTGATAAGATAAACCGCCAGGGTGGCATCAATGGCCGCGCCATCAAATTGCTGACCTTTGATGATGCTTATGTACCAAAGCAAGCAGAAGACAATACCCGCAAGCTAATAGCGCAACATCATGTGCTGGCGCTGTTCGGGCATATGTTTACCAATACGGTTAAAGTGTCTTTGCCCATCGCCACGGCAGCGCAAGTACCCTATGTGGCACCTTATGCGGGCAATGATGAATTGTATGCGACTGCCAACCCTTATCTGTTCATGACACGTGCCAGTTTTTCTGCAGAGCTTGATACCCTGATCAAACAATTTGCTGTCATGGGTTTGAAGCGGGTGGCGCTGATACGCTATGACAGTTCTTCAGGCGCTGCGCTGGAAAAAGAACTGGCAGGCAAGGTGCAGACGCTGAAACTGACACCGCTGGTCAGCACGGTAATTTCTTTACAGTCCAGTGACTTTTCCAAAAACCTGGGTGTGCTGGCACAGGCGCGCCCGGATGCGGTGGTGCTGGGCGTGTCGGGAAAAGATGCGGTGCAGTTTATCCAGCAATTCAACAAGGCCGCGCTGGTAAAACCCATACAATACTTTGCCCGCAGCCTGATCGCCGGGCATCAACTGGTGGCTGAACTGGGTGAAGAAAGCCGTGGCCTGGTCTTGTCACAGGTGGTGCCATCGCCCTTCAATGGCAAGACCCAGATCGCCCGCGAATACCAGGCCACGCTCAACACCACGACCACGCCTGCATTGAAGACCACACCCAGCCATATTTCGCTGGAAGGTTTTATCGCCGCCAAGGTCATGACAGAAGCGCTGAAACGCACTGGCAACAAGCTGACCAGACCGGCCTTGCTGGCCGCGCTGGAATCCATGCATGACTGGAATGCTGGTGATTTCCCGGTCAGTTTTTCTGCTGGTAAGCACAATGGGTCAGGCTTTGTGACGGTGACCGTGATTGGTGCTGGCGGGCATTTCATTGAATGAGGTGATGCCCTGCTTTAGCCGGCGCAAAAGAGATTTATCCGCCCTGACCGCCACTCTGTCCAGTATCCGCCAGCAAACCATTCCAGATTTTATCGGCGATGGCATTGTTACTGCCGCGCAGACGGCACAGGCAGATGTCGAAGCTGACGCG
Organism: Undibacterium sp. Tian12W; assembly: GCF_049339405.1. NCBI lineage: Bacteria > Pseudomonadati > Pseudomonadota > Betaproteobacteria > Burkholderiales > Oxalobacteraceae > Undibacterium > Undibacterium sp. Tian12W. The sequence goes on along the minus strand of NZ_JBMPPK010000013.1, from coordinate 191,260 downwards.
CATGCTGGCATCACCGACGATCATCAGTTTGCCCTGCTTCCAGTCGTCCTGTATCAGGCGCTGGGGCAACCAGGCCAGGCCGGTGCCGCGCTTGGCCATTTCCAGTATCGATTCATATGAATCCGCCTGGAACACGGTTTGCAAGGCCAGCTTGCGCGGCAATTCAGACAGGTGCCTGGCCAGCACGCCGCGCAAGGTGAGAGAGGTGGAATACGCCAGCCACGGCGTCGGCGCATTGCCTGACACCGAGATGCGAAATTTTGGCCGCCCCTGCGCATCTGGCGCGCTGACAGGCACCAGCACTTCGCGTTCCAGCGCCATGGTTTCAAACTGTCGTGGGTCCAGCAGCAGCCGTGTGGCCGGGCTGGAATAGCTGACCACCAGATCAACATCCCCAGCCGATAAATGCTTGATCGCTTCTTGCGCACCGCTGGTGGTGATGGAAGCAGAGAACGGCCCATAGCGGCGGTTCACCGATTCATACCAGTCAGGGAAAAAAGTATTGGCCAGCGTGCGGCCGGTGGCTATCCTGAGGGTGTCGTCCTGGCGGTAAGCGGTATCCTGCACTTGTGCCCTGGTGGCGTTCAGCACATCCAGCGTGTGGATGGCTGCATCCAGAAAAAGCAGGCCTGCCGGGGTAAGCGACACCGGTTGCTGGCGTTCTACCAGGCTGGCACCGACCCATTCTTCCAGCGCACGTATGCGCCGCCCAAATGCAGGGTGGGTCACAAAGCGGTTTTCAGCCGCACGCGAAAAGCTGCGCGTGCGTGCCAGTTCGACAAAATCTTCCAGCCATGTCAGTTGCATGTTGATGCCCTCTTGGTAGCAATCGCTTATGGCAGGTTGATGGTGAGCTTATTTGGCTTACTTGCCTTTGTAAATTCCCGCTTCCAATATCATATCGCCGCTGCGCACGAAATAGGTTGCTTTCTTTTCCAATTCCTTGGTTTCGGGATTATTGTAGCGATATTCCACCCATCCCTTGCCCTTGGTTTTGGCGATGTCAATGATTTCCTTGCGATAGAATTTGCCATCTGCATCCGCAAAGACCACCATGTTCTTGCCCACCGCACGCGGGTTGACTGGATGGGCGATGGTGGTGCCATCCATAGAGCGCAGGGCAAGATAGACATTGCCTTTGATGAAGGCCGGGTTTTTATTATTGACTTCCTTGATCAGCGCGTCCTTGCCATGTGCATCGACATAGGCCAGGCCTTTGTTGACAATGGCGATGGCGTCTTCAGGTGTATCTACTGCAAAAGCAGGAGTGAAACAAAGCATTAGCAGGGACAAGGCAAGCAATTTCAATGTTTTCATGATCATATTCCTTGGAAAATTTATCGGAGAGGGGAGAGCAGGAACACCAGCGACGTCAGCGACAACAGGAACAACAGGGCAGACTCATGTCACTCTGCCCGGCAGGAATATTCAAAAATAGTGACGCACACCCATGTTCAATACCTTGTCCGTCGCGCCACCAACCAGCACCTTGTATTTGGCCGCACCGTCATTGCGGATTTGCCCGTAACTGGTATATAGCGCAGTGCGTTTTGACAGATCATGGATATAGCCTATCGCCACTTGTGTTGCATCCGCATTCGCCACCGCCTTGTCAGTCTTGCGGATGTAGGAGAAAACTACAGTGCCAGCTTCGCCTGCCTTGGCGCGCACGCCCAGCAACAAGTCGCGTTGATCGAGCGGGCTGGTGGTGCCGAGTATCACGCCTTTTTCCCAGCCATAGGCGGCGTACAGAGTGGCCCAGTCGATTTGCACATTGCCACCGATCAGGGTCATCTTGGTGGCATTGGTGTCAGCTGCGTTCCTGATGTTCTGGTGCGTGATGACGACATCCACAGGCCCGGCCTGGTAACCGGCAAAGCCAGCAAGGGTGCGGTTGGCGCTGTTGTTGCCCGCCACTTCGCCGGCACCATATTGCAATTCACCCCGCAAGCCATTGGCGGCATAGCTATAGGTCAGCAGGTTGTCGGTACGGCTGCCGTTAAAGCTGATCAGGCGGGAAGAATCACCCGCCATGCCGATGCGAAAAGGATCAAAAGTCGCATTGTTGGCATACACAGGATTGACCTGGCGACCCATGCGCACTGCACCAAATGCACCGGTAAGGCCAACAAAGGCCTGGCGGTTGAACAGCCTGGCCGCGTCAGATTGCGCACCGGTATCGACATTGAAGCCGCTTTCGAGCAGGAAGATAGCGTTCAGGCCATTGCCCAGGTCTTCTGTCCCTTTAAAACCCAGGCGGCTGCTGTTCAAGATGCCGCTGTCCATGCGGGTGACGGTGGTGCTGCCATTGTTTTCATATACGATACCAGCATCGACAACACCATACACGGTGACACTGGATTGTGCCTGCGCCAGGCCCGTGACTGATATGGCTGACATGGCAGAAAGCAATGTGGCGATGCTCAAGAGTGGGGTTTTCATGGTAAATCCTTGCAAGGTTTTGATGGAAAAAACGGATAAATCAATCAGGTAAAAAATCAAGCATGTCCTTCGTTGTCTGCATGGCCATCCGGTATTTTTTTTGCCAGCCGCATGACGGTGACATTCGGCCCCAGGTGTCGCAATGAAGGCTGGACGATGACGCAATCGTCATACGGTGTGACGATGTCTGTACCGTTGTCTGTGGCTATCGTGGTGCCAGCAGTCTTGATCAGTTCCAGCCCACGGAAATCGCGGCTGAATGCAAAGTCCATGGTTTTGGCGACGACCGGTTGCGTGACTTGCAAAAAGCGTTGCGTGACCGGGTAAGCCAGTTTCAAAAAGTGCGACAGTTGCATGATGTCCATGACACCGGTGGCTGCCAGAAAACGGCTGGCCGTATCCAGCGCTACATCGCGGCTGCGCGCAGAAAAATGCTGGCCGGTTTCCACCAGCAAGGCATTCTTTGGGCTGTTGATATCGCCAAAGCCGCCATAGTCACGCATGCGTTTGCCATTTGGGTGTCCTGCATCCGCAATCACATTGGTTGGCACGCCAATTTGCGCGGCAAAGCGCAAGCCTTTTTCCAGCGGGCCACTCATCATCAGCGGTGGCGATTCTTCATGCATGGAATGGATGTCGAGCAGGTAATCGACGCTGTCGATGATGGGCCGCAGCGCACGGGCGCGCCGCAATTCCACGCTGTCGTCCCTGCCGCCCTTATCATAGAGCCTGGCTGCTGACCAGACACGGTTCATGTCTTCATCAATGTAGCGGGTTGCATCCGGGTTGTTGATGTCAAACTTCAGGTAGGCATCCACATTGGCAAAGCCCAGCGTGATGCGGCCCTGCAAAGGCTTGGGCCGCATCTGCAACAGGGCATCGACAGCAATTGCGCCGCTGACTTCATTGCCATGCGTGAGCGCCATCACCATGACATGCGGGCCAGCGATGCCGCTGTCGAAAGTGTGGATGTAATCGACGCCGGTATTACTTTTCTGCCATCTGGAAATGTCAGGGAAATCGACCTCGATAGGATAAACAGGTAATCCGGCACGAATCTGATCCAGGGTTTTCATGTAAATAATTCCAAAAAAAGACAAAGGGTGACCCAGCCTGCCATGCAGGAGAGCGGTAAAAAAATGGGGAAAAAAGCGAGGTGAGTGTTAGCTCTGCGGCCTGCGTTTCATGCGTCGGCCAAGCGCCAGCACGGCGATGACACTGATGGCAGACGTCGCCATGACATAAAAACTAGGAGCCATCTTGTTGTCAGTGGCAGAGATCATCCACGTCACCAGCAGAGGTGCAAAACCGCCAAAGATGGTGACAGAGAAGTTATAGCTCAAGGCCAGACCAGTACCGCGTGATGTGGTCGGGAAGATGTCAGACAGCATTGCCGGTATCGGGCCCAGACAGGCAGCGATCAATAAGCCCACCAGAAATTGCACGGCGATCAGCGTCGTCACCGTTGGCCAGGTGTTCAAGATCAAAAACAGCGGGTAAGACGTCAGGCCGATCAGCATCAGGGCAATCGACAATACACGGAAGCGGCCAAAGCGGTCAGACATCGCGCCAAAGATAGGGGCCGTAATCATCAGCACCACGCCCGTGATCATCGCACCCAAAAATGAAGAGGTGGCGGGTATGTGCAATTGCTTCAAGGCGTAAGTGGGCATGTACAGTTTGTGCACATAATTGAATGCCGTCGCACCCGACACTACACCTATGCCCAGCAGCAGGTTGGTGGTCTCATGCAGTAGCACAGTGCGTAGGGGGGAGCGTTCTGCCTTGACGTCTTTTACTTTTTTGAACTCTGGTGTTTCATCAATCTGGTTGCGTATATACAGCCCCACAGGCCCGACCAATAAACCAAAGGCAAACGCCAGACGCCAGCCCCAGTCGCTCAACTGCGCATCCGTGAGCGTATAGCTGAGCAGCGCACTGATACCGGCAGCCAGCACCGTCGCCAGCCCTTGGGTAGACAACTGCCAGCTGGCGAAAAAGCCACGGCGTTTGCCGTCAGCATGTTCCACCATATAAGCCGTGGCAGCACCAAATTCACCACCGGTAGAAAAGCCCTGCAACATGCGTGCAACGATAATGATGATAGGCGAGGCGATGCCAATCTGCGCATATGTCGGTGCAAAGGCGATCATGCCTGTGCCTATCATCATGATGGTGATCGACAATGTCAGCGAAGGCTTGCGACCGGCGCGATCAGCATACGACCCCAGCATGATGGCACCCAGCGGGCGCATGACAAAGGAAATCCCAAAGGTACCAACGCTGAGCAGCAAGGACGTGGTTTCACTTTCTGCCGGAAAAAACAGTTTGCCAATGATGATGGCGAAATAGCCATAGATCAGCAGGTCATAAAATTCCAGCGCATTGCCGATACTGGCAGCGCAGATTTCTTTCCACGGCTGGCGTGGCGCGGTGATGTTGGGTTCAACAGCAAGGGATTGCAGTTGTGCTGACATATACAGACTCCGGTATTTTTATCAGGTCTCATCAGTATGGGAGATACTGCGAAACACATTTAATCATGTCAAAAAAACTTGCTGGTTCCCACATCCTTCATAGTAACAAGCAAATTTCTCTGGGCTTGACCGAGTATAGTTTTGCGACAAATTCTCCCTTGTGCCGTTTCGGCACTACATCGTGCTTTCTTGTGCGACGCAGGTTTTTTCAAATGTGTGAAGCAATGTAAAAACTGCTCAGTGACATCATGCGATGCAGAGTGAAAAGAGAGTGAAAAGAGAGTGGAAAGACAGTGAAAAGCATGCTGAAAAAACAAAGTGGAAGGGATTTTGTATCGAAATCTGAATACATTCAAACCACATGCGACGAGGATAAAACACGCCGGGATTGTGGTTTTTCATCCAAAGGAAAAAATAGCATCTGACGGAAACATGGCCGTTGCTCTATTTTTTGCCTGATTATTCACGTAAATCATTTTGCTTACTATCCAAAATTCCCGTCTATGAATGTCATATACAATTCATACATGAACCCCATACAGGATCAAAAGGACGAAGTTGATGAATGCACTGGAAGTATTGAACCGTAGCCTGTTTTTACAATTGAATGCCGGTGATCAAACGGGTGCCAGTCTGATCAGCACCGCAAGGTTTATAGCCGATGTGCTGATTTACCTGATTCCGCTGGTCCTCGTGCTAGCCTGGCTGTGGCTGCCACAGCGCCGTCAACTGGCACTCCGGGCCTGCCTGGTTTGTTGTGTCGCTCTTGGCATAGGCCAGTTGCTGGCTTTGTTCTGGCCACATCCGAGACCCTTCATGATAGGACTGGGGCATACCTGGATAGCGCATGCTGCTGACCCCTCTTTCCCTAGCGACCACGGCATCGTCTTTGCCAGCATGGCTTGCAGCCTGCTGCTGACAGGTGAGCTGCTGTGGGGCATGGTAACGGCTGTTGTGGGTATTGCGGTTGCTTGGTCAAGGATATTCTTGGGTGTGCATTTTCCGCTGGATATGCTGGGTGCTCTTGCGGTGTCGTTGTTTGCCTATTTGTTGCTGTTGCCGGTGTGGGCAAGATGGGGTAAGCCGTTCATGCAGGCGGTGGAAAAACTTTACCGCTATCTGCTGGCCTGGCCTATTGCCAAGGGCTGGATCAGGGCGTAAGCCTGACTTGATCAGCGATTGAAATAGACCACCGCTGCAATAGCAACGCCTACCCAGAACAAGAGGCCAATAAAGATGGTCACATTGGTGCTCAGGACCAGGCCCTTGCTGTCGCGCCAGTAATAGGATTTGCCCGCCGGTGTTTTGCTCTTGAATCCTTCACCGCGCATGATACCCAAAGTCAGGGCAGGAATCAGCACGCGACCCGTGCCATAGAGGATCACTTGAAACAGGATTTCGAAAAAGAATTCCAGTATGAAGTCCATGAGGAATGTCCGATAGCGGGAGAAGGGCCAGGCGTTGGTCAAAGATATCATCTTGTGCAGATGGTAGTGCCATAATGTAGTTTAGCAGAGTAAGCCTATGTGCCGGATACTTGCCTGCGGAATTCTTGAGCGAATCAAGCTCCAGTTCATATGTGAAAGAGGAATCGCTTTGAAAATTCCAGGTCTGAAACTGATGTTGATGTTGATGTTGATGTTTGCATTTTCTGCTGCAAATGCAAGCGATGCGGATATTGATCAATTCTATTGCCATAGCCGTGCTGCAGATAGTCAATGCGAACGCTATGCGGTTTCCATCATTAATCTGATCACCGCGCCTGAGCGTTTTCATGGCAAGAAAATCAGTGTCACAGGATACCTCTTGATTGCTGACGAAACCATTGCGCTGCAATTGAGCAAAGACAGCTCGCCTGCCGAATCTGTATGGCTGTCTATACAAGAAGGGCAGATGGAAACGGAAAATGATTTCATGCGTTATCAAAAAAAGGAAAAACAACTGAAGTCAGCCTTCAATCGCAAACGTGTTTTGATAGAAGGCATATTCGATATGCATACCCGTGCCCACCTGTACCGTGGGTCTGTCAAAGACATTACACGTATAGATTATCGGTGAAGATCGGGTTTTATTGAATTGACCACCAGTTGAGAGTGCGCAGGGTAGGTAGCAGCGCACTCTGCAGCTTGCCTGCAACTTGATCACGGCAACCTTGGCATAGGGATAAACGTAGGGCGCATTATAATGCGCACTACGTTACGGCGGCGGCTAACATTAATGTCGCAGTCTGTTTACTCCGCCAGCTTCACATTCATGGTGATGCGCGCCGTAAAAACTTTAACGCCGCCGCCATCGACCACATCCACGGTCACGATCTTGTCGCCCGCCGTGCTCCAGTCCAGGCCGCTGCCATCTGCTACTGCCGTGACATCGGTCTTGGCCTTGGCCAAATATTCCACCGTCATGCCTTTGGGTATCCAGCGCGCACCTGCGGGGACAGTGACATCGGTCATCGTGCCAGCCACCAGTTCAGCTGCATTGCACAGGGCAATCGCATGGATGGTGCCCAGGTGATTGGTGATCTCGCGGCGAAAAGGCACGCTGGCAGATGCATAGCCGGGGCGCAGTTCAGTCAGTGTGGGGTTGATGGTGCTGAAGTAAGGGGCCATCTGGCAAACCATTTTACTGAACTGCTCGGGGCCGCCGAGTTTGAACATCTCTAATGCCTGGCTCATTGATTGTCTCCTGAAGTAAATAAGAAAAACCTTAAATTAGAATAATATTCTTAAATAGAATTAAATTCTGTTTAAGAATATTATTCTAGAACATTTTTCGGTGTCAAGCGGTTTACTCCCGGGCGAGCTGCGGTATCATCGACATTAAACGGTCACGCTCATTTAGCTTCTTACTCATTTTCAGGCAGCATAGACTTGGCAACAGCAGACGTACTCGAACGCAATTACCCCGGCAGGCGTGCGCAGTTAAAGCGCGATATCCTGCTGGGTGCACTCGCCTGTTTTAATGAACATGGCCTGGACCTGACCACGATAGAAATCATCAAGCAGCATTGCGACACCAGTGTCGGTAATATCTATCACCACTTTGGCAGCAAAGAAGGCCTGGTGGCAGCGCTGTTCTTCAGCGCGCTCGAAGACCAGGCGCGTCTGCTGGCAGACTACCTGGGCAAAGCCCAGACCGCGCAAGAAGGCGTGGCCGCCATCGTCTGCGCCTACGTCGATTGGGTGACTGAGCAACCAGAGCTGGCACGCTTCCAGTACCAGGCACGCGCAGCAATTGCCAAAGGGCCGCAGGCCGATGAACTGGCAAGCCGTAACCGCGCCCGCAATAAAAACATGCACGCCTGGTGGGCCGCACCCGGCAGGCGTGATTTGATCAAGCACATACCAGATGATTTGTTGCCATCGCTATTGATAGGCCAGGCAGAAAACTACTGCCGCGCCTGGTTGTCTGGCCGGGTAAATACCTCACCCAAAAAATACCGCGAGCATCTGACGCAGGCGGCGTGGAATTCTTTGGCGCCTTTGGCCTCGAATTGACTTGAAGAGAGGGCGTTTGACATCTTCTTTATGTGCTTTGGTTTTGGTATGGGCTGCATGTGTACCAATTGTGAGTATTGCAAACGCGGGCACAGGCATAGTGCGGCATCTAATGCAGGCAAGGTAGTTTGACGGCATGCATGCGTGCGATTACGCAAGCTAATCGCACCTACACTCTATCGTTTTTAGGGAGCTTGGTAGTAATGGAAATCAAAGAAGAAATTCATCGCGACAGGTATTGTATGGTCATCACCGATATGGGTCCTTCATTTGAGCGAGTTTTTTTTGAGATTCGGCAAATGACTGGAAAAAGTTTGAAGGAAGTCGCGGAACTGCTGAAACAGCCGCGCCCAACGGTGGAAGTTGCCACGAAGCAGGAGCTTATGCTTCGATCAATGCCTTTGACGAAAGCAGGGGCGAAAGTCGCGTTTGAGCTTGCACCTGAATAGCCTGCGTAAAAACGATCAGCCTCGTAGGGTGCGTTTCAACGCACCATTTATTTAGCAATCTCTAAAGCGGAAAAGTTGGTCGATCTCCGTTTTACTTTACGTAGAATCGGTGCGTTCAAACGCACCCTACAAAAACCTCTGATTCTCTGCCTCAGAAGACGAAGGCTGAAACCACTTCAATTCGCCAAAGCCAGACTACGCTTCGCGTTCTGCTGCTTCTGCAAATCCACTCTCTGCAACTCTACCTGATCCAGCCGTACAAACACAAAGCCTTGTTTCAATGTCTCTTCCAGTGCCACTGCCAAACCTTCCGCAGAGTCAGAGGCTGGCTTGTTCATGTGGGCTATGATGACGTCACCAGCCTGCAGGCGTTTGAATTGCTTGATGATGGCATGCTTGCGCAGGGTCGCGCCCTGGTCGGCGTTCAGGGAGAAACCGGCGATCTTGTAACCCATGCGCTTGATTTCGTCCATGGCTTGCGGGTCATATTTGGCACTGGCACCGCGGTACCATTGCGGTGTCGTGCCCATGGCGCTGGTGATGGCTTTGGCACCTTCGGTGACTTCACGTTGCAGGCTGGCGATGTCGGGTTCACCTGCCATACCATAGACTTTTTTGCCCGGGCCTATGATGGCGGGGATGTGTTTTTCGCCGTGGTCTTCAACATCAAACAGATCAAGATTAGCCTTGATGATGGCAACGCCTTGCGGGTTTTTGTCCAGCCATTTTTTGGTCACAAAGATGGTCGCGGGTATGCGCTTGCGTATCAAAAAATCGAGCAACTCAGCATCAAACTTGCCCGAGCATGCATCCAGTGTCAGTGCTATTTTTTTGCTTGTGATGGCGGGCGTAGCGATGCGGGTATGCACTTCAACAGGCATGGCTTGCAATGCCGGCGTCACCAGGGCGATGCCGAGCAGCGTTGTCAGCAACGAGGCTTTGTGTAAATAGCAGGATAAATCAGCGCGGCAAAATGTCATGTCAAATAAGCTTAATTATTCTATAAGCCGCGAGTATAAGGAGTTACGGGTCAGATTCAGCTTTAATTACATTTGGTAAAACCCGGTGGAAATGAAAGTGTGTGTGTCAGCGTACAGACTTGCGTGTCTGGAGTGTTTAGAATGTCTTCACGTTGCAAAGAACTGTATCACCTGGCAGATAAGCCAGGGAGCAGGGATAAGCACGGCATACATAACATGTCATCCTGGGATATAGATTCACTTTACAGATAGTAAGGGCGTTTATTCCGGCTTGGGTGACTTTAAAAGAACCTGCCACTGGCAGGTTTTTTTTCGTTCTGCTTTATTGCTAGATTGGTGCCTACATCCGTGCCTACATTGTTGCCGACACTCATGCCAGTGCCGGTGCTCATGAAGATAGTCATGAAGATAGTCATGAAGATACTCATGAAGATAGATGCGTGTCGGCTTCAAGGCAGCGCAGCGGCCATGCATATGAGCCTGGCTTGCATTGCCTATTTGACAAAGTAATTGATATGTCTTAGGGTAGTGCTTCTTTAATTTCTTTGTGATGACACGATCAAAAATGAAATCCACACTCGTCTTGCTCAGTATGCTGGCAGCCTTGTCGGCAAATATCCCCGCCGTTGCAGCACCCGATACCAATAGCAGTAGCGTCAAGATAGACGGCGATACCAAAGTTTCGACCATCGATGGCGTGGCAGGCATTGCCAATGAAAGCGGTAATATCCTTGAACTCAAGGATGGCGAGCTCAGCCTCAATGGTACCGTTGTCTATAAAAAGAAGGGCGTGCTGAAAGTGCGGCTGGTGCACAATGGGGCGACATTCAGCCTGACTGTCGATGGCAAGAACGTGCCGCTGCCAAATATCAAACCGGCACCTGCATTGACTTGATAGCAGGTCAGCACGGGTTTGCCATCAGGTCAACGCAAGTGCTGTGTCTGTGTTACTGCTCTTGCCTGGGCATGCCCGGGCAAGTCTCAGGCATCTTGCGTCGTTTGAAGAAATTGACCAGCGCCTGATTCTCGGCGCTGACTGCACGTGCATACAGTGCATGGCCATTGCTATTGTCAATGTCGTCGCCCCTGTTGCTGGCATCCGGGCAGATAAAATCGCGCAACTGTTGATCGTTAAGACGGTCAAGCACGTCCAATACCGCCGGTGATGTCTGGGCATATACGTCGATGAGATCGCGGCCAGCGCGGTTAAGCTCGCGCATATTGTTGCTGCTTTTGATCAGGTAGGCCAGTAACCCGGCACCGCCATCTTTGGCCGCTGCCAGGCCGCCTTTAAGCGGCAGCTTCTGTGCCAGTGATGCCGCCTCCTTGCTATTCATTTCACGCAGGTGTGACTGTATGCGTTTCTGGTCTGCTTCGCTGTACGCTATTGGCCCCGCATCGGCATAGCCAAATCTTTGCAGGGTCCAGATTTGCTGTGGCGACAGCATGCTATCGTTCTCAGGGATGGCGTAAGGATCGACACCTGCATCCAGGGCAAACAGGACAAGATCGACCTTGCCACTTTCCATGGCGATAGTCAGCAGCGAACGGTCATTCGCGACGATTTTCATATCCACATTATGCGCCTGCAAATAGCGCAAAATAGTCAACAGGCGATCTGTGTCTTTGGTGTCTGATGTGATTTGCCCATCGTTCAGAATATCCCACCATGCTGGCGCGACTTTGCTTGTGTCGGGGACATAAGCATATTTGGGCGAAGTGCAGGCGAGCGACAGCTTTTGCTCGACAAATACATCCAGCAAAACGGTATTCATGCTCTGCAAGACCGGTGGCAGGTAAGTGCAATAGGCGCGTCCATCCTTGTCATTGCTCACCGCATCCTGCAACAGGATGCGCAATGCCTGCGCATCGGCCTGCGGCAGCACACATTCATTCAAGGCGCGTAACTTGTTTTCTATCTGATGCCTGCCCGAGGCCAGTTCTGATTGCAGCAAGGCATGATTGCCCTCACAGGCATTGATGCGCAAGAAATTATGCTGCCAGGCGTCTTCTTCTACGCTGGCGATGTGTGCCGCATCCTGTTCTTGCTGGTACTGCTTGATTTCATGCGCAATGTAACCCATGCCCATGCTGCCCGCCATGCACAGCGGGAAAACCAGCACAGGCGTCACCAACATGGCAAGCAAACGTGGCAATAAACTGATCTTCAATTTGATCAACACCACGACCATGGCAATCAGGCTGACTATCGCACTGCCAATGGCTGCATAGATCAGCTCTTCGAGATTGGATGTGGGTGAAAAAGCAAAGGCCGGGCTGGTGAACGAGAAACAGAATACTGTGAAAAACAGGCGGCTCAGCTGGCCTGTGCAATGCTTGCCGCATGAAGAAATTAAACTGGTCGTATTGCAGGTTTTTGTATTGCTCAAGATATTGTCCGCAGTTTTGTACGTATTTGCATGTGGCATAAGTAAGGAAACTTGATGGCGATGCGACTATAGCATGCGGCTTGCTCATGACGATGTTTTGCGTCTTGACATATACCTCTGTATGCATACCGCCTGCCGTGAGGGATGACGGCACTTTATTCAAGGCTCTTTAGTCTTCTGTTCTCAGGAAAATGCAGCATGAGTCAGTGTAAGATGCGTTTATTCCAATATACAGATAAATCAATGAATATTGTCGCGCTAGGTGTTTCCATGCCTTTGTCCAGGTTCATGACGGACCTGTTTCCCATTTTTGCTTTCCTGTCTTTGCCATCTTTGCTTGTGGTTGTTTTGCTGCAAATCATTATCTTTGCGCAAGCGGGGGCGTTTTCTGATTCCAGGCGCAATTGGATTGCGCCTTCGATTATCCTGACGGTGGTAACTGCCTTATTTCTGCGCCTCGTTTTTTACATGTTTTTTGCAGACAAGTCCTTATTATCTCCATATTTACGCTATGGCGGTTTCCTGACTCTCCATGTCTTGTTATCTTCAGCGCTTGCTGGTTTCTTGTTTACGCGGCTGGTTTTGGGCAGGGCGCGTGAATATCAGCCATTGAGAGATGTGCCTGAGCTTATGCGAAACCTGGTACTAAGTTGCCTGCTGATGTTATTGCCAGGGGCACTGTATTTGATCGTAATGTGTTTGCACTGGCTCCCGATAAAGCCATGGCTCATCAGTTTTTACACCTTCTTCGATAAAGCCCATGCGCCTTTATATTTTATTGCTTTCCCGGCTTTTATCTGGCATCTGCACATCCTTAAGCATCTGCTAGAAGTCGCCAAAAAGAGCAAATTGCTGTGGGTGGGGTCTGGCATCATTTACTGGTCTTTGCCAACACTTTATTATGCAATTACTGCGTATCTGTTCTCCATCGGCCGCTACCACATGGGGCTTGATTACAGGTTGATATTAGTTGTGATGACTATCTGCGTGATAGGCAGTATGAGCGTCGTGCGCAGCGTACGCCGGATGGTGCGTGAACAATTGCGGTATGAGGAATTTCTCAGGGAAAGCTAATAAGCTTAAAAATAAAATGCAGGGCATGCCGTTTTCGCCCTGCATTTTATCAAGTTTGAATCTTGCCTCAGGCAGTAAAACTATGGATGAGCTCAATCTCGCCAAGGATATTGGCATTCATGAGTTCCACATCTTCCGCCGGTATCCACCACTCAGTATGTATGGCACCACCAACGGTCTGGACTGGGTAATTGTCCATGAAACTCTTGCTGACCTCAAAGCGCGTGACATAGCCAGAGCCGCTTGCTGGCACATTCCAGTCTCTGGCAATCTGTATCGCGTATTCCACATTGGTCACCGGGTAAAAGATAGGTTGCTCAGGCAGACGGGGCGGCCATTTTTTGTTGCCACTGTCGCGCACCAGTGCCAGCTCTTCTGGGCCCGTAGGACGGTAGAGTGTGACGGTGGTGATGTTGTGCGTAGTCATGATGCGTTCAGTTTGGGGTTGTAGTGCTCACACTATAAAATACTTATTTTTAAATTGCAACTAACTTGGTTGTGAATTTTATTTAAGATGCCGGTTTATCCTGCGTCAGTCAATCGTGCTATTGAGCTGCAGTTTCTGTGAGAGAGTGGTAGCTTGCCGACTGCCCGTCCGCTATGCATAGTGGGGAAACTGACAAAGGGAAAACCTGGTTGATCGACTCAAGGTGCATTCCCAGTTTTTTTGTTGATGCAAGCATGTTTTCTACAAGCGGATTCTCGATTGACTCTCGCTTTCCACCTCAATACATGGGACTTCCCTGAGCGGCAAATCCACAAATAAGCTGATGCTATTTCTCTGTAACTCTTACTTAATACCAATGAGTTCAAGGGGACAAAATCAAAATATGACAACTGGAGATTACATCTTTCTGAATAGACTGATTTCATTGGCTGATAGAAGAAAGAAGCTGATGTCTGTGCAGAAAATTGCATTTAATATAAATCCGTTTAATAGGAGTTGAACGTGAAACGTCTATTGATCATATCGCTCGCAGTCTCTTTAAACGTACAAGCTGAAGAGCCATTCAGTACCTATAGCTTTAAGGAGTATGGCTCATCCGGTTGGGGTGGTTCCAGTAACTTCTGGACTCATCGATACTGGAATCCTGCTAAGTCGCGGGACGAATGCCGTTTTGACGGGTGCCGATTTAATACGGCTACCCATACTGGTATGGACTACTCGGTCAATAATCCGGACTATAAAGATGCAGTTATGTCATACGGGTTTGGCAAGGTAATGGGGAAAAAAAAGGATTCGTATGGTCAGGTAAGCATCCGGAACTTGATAAGGTCTGGTGAATATTTTCAGGTAAATTTATTGCATAGTTCCGATTTGTCCGAAGCGATCGCGGAACGCGACTATATAGCCAAAGGCCAGTATGTTGGAAAAAAAGGCGGGATAGGAGCGGGTGGAGTCACTGTATTCAGTCCGCATTTGCATGTAGAGATTGCCGACACCGTAAGCTTGGCATGGATTTACACAACCTATGCCCGCCCAGGTGAGCTGGCCGCAGATATTAGTTTGTATTCTAAAGCATCTTTAACTGCGCATTACTCTACAACAGATGCTAATTTGCGCTATTACGATCCTTTGGTTTTTGTGGCAAACAAGCGTGAACTACTTCCATTTGTTGGCCGAAGCAGTACAACATCTGAATCAGATTTTGATGTATATGGCGTTACCAAAAAGGCGTTGTATGGCTTTCTTCCAATTCAGGGAAATCATAAGCGCTCAAGTATATTGGTGCGGAAAACTGGCAAACGTAGCGAAGCCGAGGATTCCACAAAATCGAGTGGCCTGACTGAAAAACAGAAATTTCTTGGTAATACTGTTGGTGCCGTTCCTTCTTCAGGTATTTCAGGCGTTGCAAGTGATGGTTATGACGTTGGTGACTATATGTTTCTGCCTTTTTTAGATCCCACGGATAGTAGTGATTCCCGCTACGGATATCCTTTGAAATTTTCCATTGTCAATGACGGCGATATTATCGTCGATAACGATCAGCTCAATACAAAAAATGGGGTATCGGTTGGATCATTCTTTGATGGAACAAAACCTTCGAATTCTAGCGCTGGCAAGGTACCTGGTTATTATCTGACTGCTTATCTCTTCAAGGGCAGAAGCGAGGCATTTGCTCAATGGAAGCCCGGTACTGCGGCCAAGTACAAGATTTATGTGCACATCCCTGAGCGGGGACCAATTGCCAAATCGGTTTATTATAAAATCAAACCTGATGGCTCCAAAGTGTTGATATCAAAGCCAGTCGATCAAAAAAATAATGGCAATAAATGGGTCCAATTAGTAGCAGAAGATAATACAGATGTCTTTGATTTTAACTCGCTTGGTTATGTGGGATTGTCTTTGGGGGCAGCAAGTGATGATAGAAATAAAGGAATAACAATTTCTGAAGATGTTGCAGTTGATGCCGTCAAGTTTGAAAAAATTTCGACAAACAACACGAACGGCATCAATGTTACTTCTAATCCAATTGATGCCATGTATGCTAAATACCAGGGATACTTCGGTTTTAAATCTGGTGGAAACTATGCATGTTTCACTAGCTATTTATGTCAGAATTTTGGCGGCGGCAAGATCATCGCTATGTTTGTTTCTACCAGAGAGTTGTATTGGTATGACGGTAGCAAGTGGTCATATTTTGGGTATGTCTCTTGAAGTTGCCGCTCTAAATATTTTAACCATAAAGGTATCATCGATGACAGTGTAGTTTTTTTGAGTCTATCAAAAACTTTGGCTTGCGAATTGAATCTGCCTTTCTTGATGAGTATTGTCTTTTCCTCATCCGCAAAAAACGCCCCAATAAAATGGGGCGTTTTGCATTGATATTTCAAAAAAATGTAACTGGGAATTAGTCCCACCGTTTATATGCAAGAACACGATTATAGCGATGAAAAATTTGATATTCAAATCCAGTTAAAAATAGCCCAGGATAACTTTCTCCCACTGTCCTGATCTTCTTATGCCTTAGCTTGCGATGGAAGTGTCAATCATGGCAGTCCGTATGTTTGACGTTAAAGTCAGAAATAGAATGATTAATTAATAACTTAATTGTATGATTGAGAACGTAGTTTTTAATCTTTTGAGCAAATCAATTTTCAGCGAAACCCTGATCAAGTCTGGTTTCGTATTTTCGTCCTAGGTCATGATGCGGCTGCATTACTTGCTCCATTCATGCCCAGAATTTTACTGATTAATGTAGGGGCATATATGAGTAGTTTGGACTTGGGAAATTTTCTTAGAGTAGAAGCAAGAAAACAGCTAATCAGTGATTCTGAGTTGGCAAGACGAGCTAATATCAGCAGAACCGCGCTATTGAAAATACTGAATGGAGAAGTCCAACAACCAACTGTCAGGACATTGGCCAATCTCGCCTATGCACTTGATCATAATCCACATCATCTGGTCAGCTTATATCTGGCAGGAACATCTTCACCAGAAAGAGGCACCTGGCGTAGAAGCAGGCGGAATGACACCAGTCACTTCGTTAAAGATGTCACTTTCCCTGACGGCGATATCGTGTTAATTGGGCAGAAATTTCTCAAAGTATGGAAAATCGCAAATCGGGGAGAATTACCCTGGATAGACCGTAAACTCGTTTGCCAGGATCAAAACTTTATTATTTATAGAAAACAAGGTGATTCTTATGTGCAATTAAGCTATTCATTGGTGCCTCAATATCAGGAAATAACTGTTCCGAACACATTACCAGGTAACTCTGCGACACTCGAGGTTGAATTTATTGCTCCTGATACACCGGCTTTGGTAGTTTCTTACTGGAAAATGGCTGATAAAAATGGCGAGCTGTGTTTCCCCGAAATGGCGGGACTAAGATGCTGTGTCAGCGTAATTGCAGTTTAATTATTTTGTTTACTCGCCAAAGCAAATAATAAAACTGAGCAACTGAGCTTGGCTGACCATCAGCGCTCTGTCTGGCGGCGCTGGTGGTCAATAGCCCTACGCGAAGTGAACAGCCCTGCGAGATCACGCCCAGCCAGGCAAAATTTTACGCATCCCTATTAACGCAGACAATCCTCGCTATATCGTCAGATGAGATAGTCGTAGCCGATATCACATGAAATTAACAGTACCACAAAATTTCCTAAAAAACTGTAGCGAGCAATGACGCACGAGAATGTGTGCGCAGCTATTTGTACGTGTGGCGCTCCTTTGATTTATATTGGCTAGCTCCGCTTCATCCTGTCCTTCTCCTTCACTGAACGCATCAACACCTTCCACTTTGACCTTGCTGCTATCCGTTCCAGCGGGGTTTGCTGGTGGCGGCGGGTTTCGCGTTGCAGTTTCTGGAAGTTGCTGAGCCTGTCTGCATCAATGGCATCGCGCACGGCGCAACCGGGCTCACTTTGGTGGCTGCAGTCGCGGAACTGGCACTCTGCGGCCAGTGCATCAATGTCGGCAAAGCTGGCGCTGAGTTCCTGCTCGTCGAGATTGAGTTGCAGAGTGCGCAGGCCGGGGGTGTCGATGATGCAGGCACCGCCGGGGCACAGGTGCAGCGAACGTGCGGTGGTGGTGTGCTGGCCGCGGCCATCAGTGGATCGCACGGCACCGGTATCTTGCGCGCTACTTGCCAGGGTATTGGTCAGCGTCGATTTGCCCGCGCCGGATGAGCCGAGCAAGATCAGAGTCTGGCCAGCCGCCATCCAGGGTGCCAGCAAATCTGCTGTCGTGCTGCTCTTGCCGTTGACGGCAAGCACAGGCACACTGGCCGACAAGCGTTGTTCTACCTCGGCCAGGCGCGCCTGCGTATCTTCGTGCACATCGGCCTTGGTCAGCACGATGATGGGGGCGACCCCGGCGGCTTGCACCAGTGCCAGGTAACGTTCCAGCCTGCGCAGCTTGAAGTCGCTGTCCAGGCCCATGACGAGCAGGGCGGTATCGACGTTGCTGGCCAGTGCTTGCAAACGCCCTTCATTATTGCGGCGTGCCAGATGCGTGAATGGCGGCATGCGGGCGATGAACCTGTAGTCAGCGCCGGTATCGCCATTATTGCTCAACAGGCCCCAGTCGCCTACGGCCAGGTTGCTGTCATCTGCCGCCAGCTCATGCAAGAGACGCGGCAGGGCGCGCACCTGCATGCTCTGGCTGCCATTGTGGACGACCAGGCTGTCGCGGTGTACTTCAGTAATACGTGCCATTTGCAGGCTGGCATCGTCGTCATTATCTGCTGCCAGTGCGTGTAACTGGTTGGCGATAGCCGGTGTCAGGCCGATCAGGCGCAGGGATGTGAAATCAAAATTGATCATGATAAGTGTGTCTGTCCATATTCATGGGCGTGCATCGTTTTTGGATACACTGAACCATCCCGCAGGCACGGCAAATAATAAAAAAGCCGGGGCGAGCAGGAACGAAAAAAGAAAATGGAAGTCGGCGCGCGATCAGACGCACAAGCAGACGCACAAGCAGACGCGATTTTAGGCGCGCATCAGCACACTAGCGATAAATTTTTTAAGACGCCAAGAAAAGATGTGTGCGGCGATAAAGGCAGCGATGTGAGCAGATCAGGCAGCCGACAAGAGGGCAATATCCGTGGTTCTCATGATGTTGTCTCCTGTGGTGGTTGATGGAAGCTGTAGTGTGCCAGTAGTAGGCGGGGGCGTCAAGTGTACGTGCAGGCACCTGGCAGTAGAGATGCAGGGACAAGCATGTCCCTGCATCCCTACTATCTGTCAATACGCGTAATCGACAATATCTGCTGCACCAAACTGGCTGGCACCAAGCAGTTTGACGATGACATCTGTGCCCGCAACAGTATTGGCGATTGTAGAAGTGTGTTCATACAGATAAGTACCTGCGGCCTCGCCACTGCCGATGGTGATCAGGTATGCCTGCCCCGCAGTTGCCGATAGTGCCTGTCCGGCTGCGGCCGCGCTGCTGGCAATATTGCTGGCGAGGCTGGCAAAGTCAGAACTGTTGATACTGATTTTACTCAGCGATGTCGCTGCTGTACCTGTAGCGAATTTATCGTTGCCAGTGACATTGAAATTGCTGATGGTGCACAGCGCAGTCTTGATGGTTTCTACTGTCGAATATTTAATCTCCATCTTGTCATTTCCGCCGCCCGTCCTGGCAAGCTTGATATTGGTTGGCGTGGAACTGCTGGTCGTCAAGTTAAAGTTACCAGTCTTGCCTTCTGTCTCCTGCACATTCACCAGTGCACCGTTGCCCGTTATAAATATGCTGGAACCTGGTTGATAGACATTTACTGTAGTTGAGCTATGTGTTGAGTAAGCTCCCAGGAACAGCATGCCTGTACCACCAAGATTGACGGTGACTGCCCCGGTTCCCAGGAACTCGTAAAAGCCCACGGAATTGGTACCGGCCGTGGTCAGGTTGATGTCGCCAGTTGCGCCAAATTCATAAAAATACGCCTTGGGCTTGCTGCCCGCGCCCGTGATGTCAAAACTACCGGCACCAGAGAATTTGATCGTGCCACCGCCACCATTGCTCATGTCAAGTTTGGTAGGCACGGAGCTGTAGATAGTGTGGTCTTCGGTGTTGATATCTTTGACCGTCAGCGTGCCACCTTTGTCGGAAAGGTCGATGCTGGAAAACTGACTGTTTTCTATCGTAAATTTGCTGTTGCCATACAGCGTCAGCCCGTATGCCTTGGCGCCGGTGATACTCACATTTTGTCCGCCCTTTGCAGCGATAGTGACATTTTTGCTGCTGGACAGGCTGATGGCAAGATCGCGCGATGGGGTGACGTCCAGGCTGGTGTCGTCGGTTCCGCGTACGATGATCTTATTGAGGCCTATCATGTTGACACGATCCAGTTTGAAACCACTGCTGTCAGTCAGTTCCAGTGTATGGTCGCCCGTACCGGTATTACTGAAATTGAAGCTCGCCCCTTTGAGGTTGGCACTGCTGCTTTTGATGATAGAGTTAGCCTGCGCTGCAGCCTGGGTGACACTCTGGTTGATGCCGCCCAGCGTGACTGTCGATGTACCGCTCTGGTTATTCAGGTTCACGGTCTGGCCAGACAGATTGCCAAGTACGATATTGTCACCGCCACTGATGCGGTTGGCATTGATAACCGTGAAACTGTTGAGGAAATCATTGCCCGCATTGCTGGTGTCAGCACCCGCTTGCAGGTTCAGTGTCTGCACGGCGCTAACAACTGCACCGCTGTGCGAGGTTGGCGTAAAAAAGCTGTTGACATTGAGCGCCACTGCCGCGCCGTTGCCTGTCAGCCTGGTATTCGATGTCAGCAACTGGCTATCGTCTGCGGTGAAATAAAAGTCCCCGGTCTTGCTACCTGTATTGTTCTGGCCCGCCAGCACAGGTACGAGGACTGCGTTTGCCAGTTTGTCGTTACCGTAGGCTGCGTTCGACGTTAATTTTTCAGTGATGCTGACCAGGCTGTTGATGGCATCAATACCGCTGGAGATATCAACCACAGGGGCCAGCCAGCTCTTGGCTGTGTTGAATGCTGCGCCACCGAGGTTATAGGCATAATCTGCCAAAGGGTCAGTGACCAGTTTTTTTGTGAATGCAATCGCCGCTGCATTCTTGGATTGCACCGCCATCTGGTCTGCACCTGTGGCACCGTTCAAAATCGCAATCGCTGCTGCCCCTATGCTGACCTTGCCAAATTTGATCTGGCCACTCCAGTACGCCAAGCCATCAGTGTCAGCCTTGTGGTTGAACAGGTTGTTGTACAGGGCATTGATGGTTTGTTCTGCTGTGAACCCGGCAAAGGCGCTTGCATATTCCTTTTGTTCAGAAAAACTCTGCGCGATCTGCAAGAGGCTCAGGCTGACATCCTTCCAGTAAGCGAGACCAGCCTTGTCGGCAGGGCGGTTGAAATAAGCGATGTACAAATTCTGAATCTCGACTTCGGTAGCCATGTAAAAACCTTGTTGCTGAGCGGGAGTGGGGCAATGCCTTGCCAAAAGAGTCAGCATCATCGCAAAAAAACAGGAACTTGTATATATGCAGGTGCCAGCAAGGTGAGTAGGGTGCGTAGGGTACGCCATGCGCACCGTTACAGGTATCAGTAAAATTAAAAAACGGTGCGCACGGCGCACCCTACCAGTGGAATGTCAGTACAGGTAAGGAACCCGCCTCAAGTCCTGTTCACTGACACCCCGCCATCCACCAGCATCGCTGTACCCGTCATGAATGAAGATGCATCCGACGCCAGGAACAGTGCTGCGCGCGCAATTTCTTCCGGCTGTGCCAGACGTTTCAATGCATGCAAGCTGGCGACCTGGGCCATGGCCTCTGGCGTGTGATTCATTTGATGTGCCATCGGTGTCTCTGTGCCACCAGGCAAGATCGCATTCACGCGTATGCCTTGTGCGCCAAATTCTGTTGCCAGTGCCTGCGTCAAGCCATTCAACCCCGCCTTGCTGGCGGCATAGGCGGCCACACCAGGAAAACCCACTGTATGACCGACAAAGCTAGATGTAAAAATCAGGCTGCCGCCACCGCGTTTGAGCATTGCAGGTATCTGATATTTCGCGCCAAAAAATGCACTGTTCAAATTGGTATCCAGCGTATCTTGCCAGCCATCGGCAGACACTTGTGGTGTTGCCCCCATTTCACCCATGGTGCCTGCATTATTGAAGGCAATGTCGAGGCCGCTAAATTCTTGTACGGCAAATTCAACCAGGGTTTGCGCATAGGCTTCCTGCCTGACATCGCCCGCGATGCCTGCAGCACGGCCACCCGCCTGCCGTATCTGTGTTACCAGACTATCCAGCTCAGGCTGCCGCCGCGCAGCAACAATCACGCTTGCCCCTGCGCTGGCAAACAGCAAGGCCGCAGCCCGCCCTATGCCTGAGCTTGCCCCGGTGATGATGGCGACTTTATTGTTCAGTTCTATCATGCTCTTCCTCTTTAAGGTGTCTATATGGTGTTGGACAAGAGCAGGCAGTATTGATGTTCAGACCTGGACAGTCTCGCCAGAAACGGACTGGGGATTTTTTGAGGAATGGGCTACCAGTATATTCTGCGGCTTTCGCACGCTAATTGAGCATGCGCGTAGTTTATACTTGAGGCGATATCGCGACTGCGTTTCTGAAGATCGCGCTACAAGAACCACACGGATAAAACTTGTAAAGGCTACAGATTGAATGGGCTACTAGAATTTTTGCTGGAATCAGTTCCTGTAAATCAGCTTGCATCTTTGATGTCCAGGCTCGCTATCGATATTTCTAATGTGCGAAACTTTGAGCAAAGTGGTCTTGGAGAACTTGAATTTCAAAACGTCTTTAGTCAAAGCTTTTGGGCGCAGATATTCAAAGGCGAAAACTACAGCAGCTTTTTCTTAAATCTTCATGAAATGAAGATTGATCAGCAAATGTTGAAAAATCCAAGCGTGCAGATTATCTATGGCGAAAGTGCTTTTGATGTAGTCATACTTTTATCCACCAAAGACTGCAGCGACGCAGGCCTGGTGTTAGCCTCAGACTTTTTTGTCTGGTTGAAAGACCTCGCTCATACTTTTGGCGCACTTGGCTATTGTGGTGGACTGGAGCCCGCCTTTGATGCAGCAACTCAGTTGTTCTCATCAAAAGGCTTGGGGCCTATAGATCATATTTAAAAAGCAAAAAAACTGGCAATAAATTGTTTTTTTGATATAATAAAAATGTTAACTTTTCAGCAATCTCTCATGCTGCTCCTGGCATAGGAATTGATACCGGAATTGTTAACGTCAATCCGCTTTTTAGCGCGATTGCAAAGCTCACCCAGTCCGATTTCTTTATGAAGATATGCAGATGGCATGAGGTGCTACGCCGACTTTATGGCCTTTACGGCCATCATGCTGATGGCTGCATATTGAGGATAGGCAAACTATCACATCAATCCAAAGGAGTATCAACATGGCAGACCTGGCAAATGGCATCAATGCGTGGATCTTTCTGAATGAAGATGAACCACCCGGCACCAACTACGACAGCACAAACAGTTGCTTTCAAACACTGATCAGCAATAAAACCTATAACAGCGCAAACTTTCTCGGCATCGCTTTTTTCGCGGTCACCCCGGCTGTGAATGGTGACACCATAGAAATTGGCAGTTCAACGCATGAAGGCGGGCTCAGCAATCAGGATTATCTGAACTCTGTGCTGCATGATGCGCGCCAGGTTAACCCCGGCATCAAGTTTCTGGCGACGATGGTGTATTCAGGCGCCAATACCCTGGCCGCGATTTTTTCCAAGACAGGCGACCCGCAGACACAGGCAACGCAATTTGCCAATAATCTTGTCAGCTATCTGCAAGGCAATGGCATGAATGGCCTTGATATAGACTGGGAAGGCGATGTCTCTGACGACATGACCCAGGACCAGTTCAAGATACTGTTCTCCACGATACGCCAGGTGTTTGATGAGCAGCCTGTCAAATATTTCTTGTCATTCACACCTGCATGGCCGACTGATTCCATCGACTATCCCACCGTCAACAGCGCCTTCGATTTTGTCTCGCCGCAATTCTACGACGGCACTCCTTTATCCAGCTTCATCAATGCCGGTTTTTCCCCGTCCGTGATCGGTTATGGCGCGCAGTTTGAACCAGGTAATTCAGCACCTAACGCCAGCGCACAACAGGTATGGAATGCCGTTTCCACAGGCTTTAACAGCGGTGGCAAGCAGTACAATTATCAGGATATTTTCATGTGGCGCCTGAACTCAGGCAACTTCCAGTTCGAGCAGGCGCAGTTAATGATCCTTGATCAACTGGCGAACCCGCCCGCTGGCAATGCCTTTGACGACACCGCGATTATCGCAGCAGCGGGTAACCCGAATATCACGCAAGTGACGGTGCGCTCCGGTGATGTGCTCAACGCCATACAGTCCGTCAATACCGGCACCGGCCCTTACAACATCGGCACCCAGAACAAGGAAACCGGTATCTTCACCACCCTGCAGCATGGCGGCAATAGCGGGGCCAGCCAGGTCGCCAACATCCCGTATAACGATCCGATAGTGTCCGTCTCTGGCTATACCGGCACATGGTTTGGCTGGCAATGCGTCCTGCAACTGACCCTGACCGGAAAAAGCGGCACCACTTATGGCCCCTACGGCAGCATGGCCCACGCCAGTTCCCGCACTCCTTTCACGCAATCGGCCTCGTCAGGACAAAGCGTGGTTGCTTTCAAAGGCAGCACTGTAACGGTTCCCCTGGCAGATGGCAGCCAGACGGCGATCATTGCTAGCCTGAATGCGGTTTTTGCCTGAGTGATTTTTTGCCGGGCCTGCACTGAGACTGTGTGGGTCTGGTGAATTTTAAAGAATGCATCTCATCCCGTTGATGACATGAGTTCTGGTAAACGTTCCTGAAAATATCCCTGATTGAGCGTAGATACGACTGTGCATCGCCATTGATAGTCGTGCAAGCGCAGTGTGGCAGTATCGCACGCTAACAATCGATTTCCATACCTGACATTATCTTGCATGTAGGACACCGCCGACCCAATTTTGAGAATTCCGCCATTTAATTTGCTGTGCCGGATTGTTATCCTTCTCTTATTCGCGATGCACAAAAAAATATAAAAGTGCACGCACAATTTTTGAAGAACAATTGATCATCAGGAGCACTCCATGGCTGGATATACACTAGAATTTATTCCACAATTCAAACAATTTAACTTGCGTACGCAGCTTGCAAAACCTGCCCGCGCAATGCTGCTCATGAGTTGCATGGCAGCAGCCGCATCAACAGTATCTACGGCATCTGCGGCAGATACCACGGTATCGCCTGCGCTTGACCGTGCCAGTGTGTCGTTCGGTGCTATCAATGCCGATACCAGCTTTCAACTTGGCGTCAACACCACATCGGGCCGTTACGAAACCCCGTCTTATGATGGCGAAAGAGTGACCATACCCAGGATCAAGGCAGATTTTTTGCTGGGCCACAGCCAGGGTATTTCTTTTGATTATTATCGCTACGATAAATCTTATTCCTCCAGTCTCAACGGCAGCACGACCCTGAATGGTCAGCCATTGAACGGCACTGCTGCACTGGCGGCGGATGCGCGGCTGGAGATAGGCCAGGTGGCTTACCGTTGGTGGATGGGTCAGGGATCTGATGTGGTGGGCTTGGGGCTGGGGGCAGCCTATTATCGGGCGACTGTGGGTGGCACGGTGACAGGCTCGGTAGCTGGCATAAGTAATAGTGGCGCAGATAGTTTTGAGCGTAGCACCTTTGCACCCTTGCTGGAGCTGGGCTGGCGCCATTCGTTCACACCAGCTACGCGCATGTTCGTCGAGGCTTCTGGCGTGAAGAAAAATGGCGGCAGCATCAATGGCCATATCTATACAGCGACGATAGGTGCAGAGTGGTTCCCGGTGGAGAACATCGGTATCGTGGCAGACTATGGCATATCCAGAATCAGCCTCACACGTGACATTGGCCGTGATGACAGTGCACAATTGAACCTGCGCCTGAATGGGCCGTCGCTGTATGTTAAAGCAAGGTTTTAAAAAGTCCTTGGACTTGTTGGTGTTGTGAGAGACATGGAGCAATTCAGCTTTCACATCTGCAAAAGCAATTAACTTATCCGGTGGCTTGAGTGGTGCGTTGTAACGCACCCTACTAAACTCAAGCGTAGCCGTGACGTAGGGTGCATTATAATGCGCTCTACGTGACGGCAATTGCGATGGATGTTGAATAACGGGTAGGGTGCGCCGTGCGCACCGCTTTATTTTCACATACAAATTACATAAGCATGAAGCGGTGCGCATGGCGCACCCTACTTTTCCAGCAAAAAATTCGACACGGCCTGGCTGCCAAGCTGAACCGGTGCGTCTGTTTCATCCTTCAAAGCCACTCCCGTTAGCCCTCTCTTGCGTGCTTCTGTCAGCAGGTAATGCATCTTGTAAGCGGCGGTATCGTAACTAAGGCCATCGGGCCGTATGTTGGAGATGCAGTTGCGCGCAGCATCAGTCAAACCTGGTTGCGGTGCCCAGCTCAGGTAGGCTCCCATGCTGTCGGGGGAACTCAGGCCAGGTCTTTCTCCTATCAAGACGAGTACGGCACGCGCATTCAGCAGCGCACCTGTTTCATCTCCTATGGCAACCCTGGCCTGGGTGGCGATGACGATGGGTGTCAGGCTCCAGTTGTCAGGCGTGAGTCTGGCCTGCAAACTTGACAGCAAGGGCAGGGCATTTTGCGCGACGGCAGGGGCTGATAAACCATCGGCAATGACGATGGCGAGATCGCTAACCGGGGATGGCAATTGGCCCAGATGCTGGCGTGCTTCTTCATTCAATCGGCGGCCCAGGTCTGGCCGCTGGAGATAGGTATGACGGTCATGCGCCGCGCTGTTGACATGCATGCTCGCATATCCAGCAGCTTGCAAAGCCTGCGCCAGTGCAGCGACATCCAGCGCCTGATGCACGGCATCACGAGCCTGTGCATGGGCGAGCTGGAAGGCCAGTTGCGCACCGGTAGGTACGCTGACGCCAGCACGGCCCAGGGCAATGCGCGCCTGGGTGAACTGGCGCAGGGCTTGCCATGGGTTGGCATGGACAGGAGGCTTGACTGTACTCATCTCAGTCTTCGCAGCGCAGGTGCAAAACCCCGCGGCAGGGCATCATGTAATTGTAATTGCTCATCGTGCTTATCGTCGTGCTTATCATCGTACTTATATATCTCCATCTGCTTGAGCCATGCTTCAAACTCAGGCGCAGCCCGCAAGCCCAACACACGCCGCAAATACAGCGCGTCATGGAAAGACGTGCTTTGGTAATTGAGCATGATGTCATCCGACCCTGGCACGCCCATGATGAAATTACAGCCTGCGGTGGCGAGTGATGTCAGCAGGATATCCATGTCGTCCTGGTCAGCCTCGGCATGGTTGGTGTAGCAGACATCGCAACCCATGGGCAGGCCCAGCAGCTTGGCGCAGAAATGGTCTTCGAGGCCAGCACGTATGATCTGCTTGCCATCATAGAGATATTCAGGCCCGATGAAGCCGACGACAGAATTTACCAGCAGCGGTTGGAATTTGCGTGCCACTGCATAGGCACGTGCCTCGCAGGTTTGCTGGTCCATGCCATGATGTGCGTTGGCTGACAGGGCACTGCCCTGGCCGGTTTCAAAATACATGACATTCTGGCCCACCGTGCCTCGCCCCAGTGACAGGGCGGCACTGCGTGCTTCAGCCAGCAAGGCGAGGTTGATGCCAAAGCTGCTATTGGCTGCCTCGGTGCCCGCGATCGACTGGAACACCAGATCGACTGGTGCCCCACGCTCGATTGCCGCCATGGTATTGGTCACATGGGTGAGCACGCAAGACTGGGTGGGTATAGCATATTGTTCTATGATGGCGTCCAGCATGTGCAGCAGCTTGATCACTTGCGGCACATTGTCGCTAGCGGGGTTGATGCCTATCACGGCATCACCACTGCCATACAATAAGCCGTCGAGTATGCTGGCTGCGATGCCTGTCGTATCGTCAGTAGGATGGTTGGGTTGCAGGCGCGTGGCGATACGGTTTTCCAGACCCAGGGTATTGCGAAATGCCGTGACCACGCGACATTTCTTAGCTACCAAAATCAAATCCTGTACGCGCATGAGCTTGCTGACGGCGGCAGCCATTTCTGGTGTGATGCCAGGTGCCAGTGCGGTCAGCGTTGCAGTATCTGCTGCATCTGACAACAGCCAGTTACGAAAATCTCCCACGCTCAAATGGCTGATGCTGGCAAACGCAGCGGCATCATGTTCGTCAATGATGAGGCGCGTCACTTCATCACTTTCATAAGGCACCAGTGCTTCATTGAGAAAGGTTTTCAGTGGTAACTCTGCCAGACACATTTGCGCGACCACGCGCTCTTCTGCCGTGCTTGCGGCGACACCTGCCAGCAAATCGCCAGACCTCAGCGGCGTGGCTTTGGCCAGCAAGTCTTTAAGGTCGCGGAACTGGTAAGTGCGCGTGCCGACGATGTGGCTGAATTGTGCAGGCCTTATGCTCATCGTGCTGCGGTTTCTGTGGTCATGGGATTGTTGTCTGCTCCATGCTGCAATGGCGAACGCCTGCCCACTGTCATCGCATGATAAACATAAGCCAGCCCCAGGAAGAGACAAAAAATCCCGAATATCAGCAGATTATAATAAATCATGGTCGCCATGCAGATGCAGGCGCTGATCAATGCAAACGCTGGTGAGTAAGGGTAAAACGGCGCACGGAATGGCCGCACGGTATCCGGCTCTGTGCGGCGCAGTTTGAACAGGGCCAGCATGCTGACGATATACATCAGCAACGCACCAAACACGCTCATCGTGAGTATATTCGCTGTCAGGCTCTGGCCGCCTATCTTGATCAGTTCATCGCTATAAATCGCAGCAATACCGATGGCACCGCCCGCCAGAATTGCCCGGTGCGGTGTCTTGAAGCGCGGGTGTATTTTGGCAAAAAAATGCGGCAGATAATTCTCACGCGCCAGCGCAAATATCTGCCGTGAATAGCCAAGTATGATGCCGTGAAAAGAAGCAATCAAACCAAACAGGCCCAGCCACACCAGCATGTGCAGCCAGTTGCTGTTATTACCAACCACCAGCTTCATCGCCTGCGGCAATGGGTCATTGATATTCGACAGCTTGGTCCAGTCACCCACGCCACCAGCAAACACCATGACACCTATCGCCAGCACCACCAGGGTGATGATGCCGCCTATGTAAGCTATGGGGATGGATCGTTGCGGGTTGCGCGATTCTTCTGCCGCCATAGCGACACCTTCTATCGCCAGAAAGAACCAGATCGCAAACGGGATAGCCGCAAACATACCGGGCAGCGAAGCGATGCTGAAATGATCTTGTCCGGCCCAGCCACCCTTGGTGAAATTGCTCATGCTAAAACCCGGAGACACCACGCCCATGAAGACCAGCAATTCAAATATCGCCAGCAGGGTGACGGCCAGCTCAAAATTGGCCGCGATCTGTATGCCCAGAATATTCAGTGTCATGAACACCAGATAAGCCCCCACCGCCGCCGTCTTGGGATTAATTTCAGGAAATTGCACATTCAGGTAGGCACCTATCGCCAGCGCAATGGCGGGCGGTGCAAATACAAATTCGATGAGAGTCGCAGCCCCGGCTAAGAAACCACCGAGAGGCCCAAAAGCCCGCCTGCTATACGCAAATGGCCCGCCCGCATGCGGTATCGCCGTGGTCAGTTCAGTGAAGCTGAAGATGAAACTGGTGTACATCGCCGCAATGAACAGCGCCGTGACCGTGAAACCCAGCGTACCGGCAGAGGCCCAGCCATAACTCCAGCCAAAATATTCACCAGAGATGACCAGACCCACCGCAATGCCCCACAACTGCAAACTGCCCAGCGTGGGTTTCAACTGTGCAGTCGTGGTTGAGCTTGCCTGATCTGGGGTCATGGATAGCCTCACTGTGGGGTAGGTATCTTGAAGTATCCATGATTCGCGGAGTTATCACAAGTGCCAGAATTGGGTTGGAAGGGAGGTTCTAATTCGTATATTCTGTGTACCAAGACAAGTTATTGTTACGCTCAACTTATATTGCAATTATTAGCTATCACAAAAAAACGAGGCTCCGTCATGAGTTTGAACGCCCATTTATATATAGCAGAGACATTTTCCTATGCAAATTTGCGCGGCTTTATTCTTGACCGTGGTGGCTGGGAGGTCCAGTCGAATTCAAAAGATGCGGTACAGTTCTTTTTACCATTTCTAGAAGGACATGCTCACATATTCATGGATTTGATCTACAAAGAAGAGATATGGGACGATAGTGATATAGTTCATCTACAAAAAATTCAAGAAAAATTAGGCACAAAGCCAAAAGCAAGCATATTTTTTGATTTTGGCCGAGATACAATTCCACAATCTTATTATGAACTGGCTTATGATTTTTGTCGTAAATGGCATGCGATCTTTGAAAACGTTCCAGAAGAACTTCTTTCTTGTGAACAGTTGAAAGAGGCGTTGATACTGTCAGTTTGGTGATTGCTTTTGAATACTCTCCTGCTTATTCACTGTAGCACTTGCGCTCAATGTGTAGGTTGGGCTACGTCTTACCAGCCCAACACTCGGCGCTTAAATAACGTATACGTCTATCAAAGGCCGAGTGTTGGGCTGATACCCCGTAGCCCAACCTACAGGAAATTCAGCTTACGGTTAGCCCTTGTTTCGTCTCTCATAAATCGTCTCAATCAAACCCATCATCCAGCACATGGGGCAGCCGCGCATCAACAAAAATGCAGCTATGAGTGCCAGGCCTGACCAGAGCATGCCAAATGGTTCAAGCAATAAAGCGGCGATCACCAGTACCAGCGCACCAAGACCGCGCAGCAAGTGCACCGTCACAGATGTGCTACAAAACATGATTGCCTCCATCTCGTTCAGCAACTCCGGTAACTCCGGCAGCGTTGGCAACCTCAGGTGCACCATCCTTGAGCCAGTAACCACTGCTGAGCAATTGCTCGCGCACCTGTGCACGGGCGCGGTGCAGGCGGCTTTTGACCGCTTCCAGGCTCAGGCCCAGTTGGGCGGCGACTTCGGGGGCGGTCAGTTCATGCACGTCACGCAGTATCAACACTTCGCGGTAAGGAGGCGACAGCCTTTCCATCGCGCGTACCAGGTCCATGCGCAAGTCAGTCGGCACCATATTGGCCATGGGCATGTCGTGTTCATTGAGCTCATCCAGGGCTTCATGGTATTTCTTGACGCGGAACAGGCGGTAACACTCACGTTCAACGATGCGGAACATCCAGGTGGCAAAGGTCGCCGCACAGCGCAGCGCGCCTACCTTGCGGTACAGCGACCACAAGGCCATTTGCACCGCGTCTTCGGCATCCTCGGCATTTGAGCAGGTGCGGCGGGCAAAGCGCTTGAGATCGGGCTGGCAGACTTCCAGCAATGTGGCAATGGCTTTACCATCACCTTGCCGGGCGGCTTCCAGTAATTGAGGGCGGGACAGGCTCATCTCAGTTATCCAGGTATTTGCGCCCTGGCGGACTATAACAGTAGGAGATAGAAGTGAAAGACGCTTGCCCGGCGATCAGGACAAGGCGCAAAGCACAGTGATAGCAAGCTATCACGAGCATTTGCAACACAGTCATGATCGTCGCGCAAGTGGAAGGCACTCTATTTCCTACTGTTGTAGTTCGCCAGTATTGCGCAGGCGGGGCAAAAACCGACAAAGGCGGTCATGATCATGGTAACAGCGCTGGCGATGATAACCCAGTTCAGCATGCCGCCAACTTGACCACTGTATGCGAGCCAGAACAGCAACAGGCCGCTGATGATGCGCAGGGCGCGTTCCCAATGGGGCAGATTACGTTTGAAATGAAACATGGTGAACTCCTCTTTGTAATGAATGACATAGACCAAGAGTGTTCAGATGCGTAAAAGGATTCAGATTTTTTTAAATAATTTAAAAATCAGTTTAAACCCAGGATGTCGCCTATAGCTTGTTGTAATTGTTCCACCAGTTCTGCATCCATGTACTTGTATTCGTCAGGAATATCCAGCACATGCACAGGCTTGTGTCCTATGAGGTTGCGGTAGCTGGCCATGAGGCGGGACTTGTGCTTTTCTTCCATCACAAAAATGACTTCTGCCCATTCTATGTCAGCGGCAGAGACCGGGTGGCGGGCATTCGGGCTGGTGCCGCCAGAGCGGGCGCGCACCATGGGGTGCTTGCGCCAGACCTGCTCGGCAGTCGGGCTGCGCCACTGGTTGCGGCTGCAGACGAAGAGGGCGTTGATGGGGGTGTCAGGCATGGGATGCTAAGAAAAGATGATGAATGTCATTGTAGTACAAGGCTGCGCTACCCTTGTGTTAAGGAGAATTTTTGCCGCCTTTGCCTCTGAGTCAGACTGGTTTTCGTGGCGGGCATTTAAAATTGATCGTGTCTTCATAAGTCGCGAAGCAGCATTTGCTTCCATACTGGCTAAATGAAAAGGCTGCGATTTTGTCCAAATCCAAAGGAAAATTTTTGGGTAATGGATGTGGTTCGACTGATTTGAAGAGATGGTTTTTGTTGAGATAGTCAACTTGCCTGATAGCGTATTCAGTGTCGTCTTCAGCAATTTCACGGGGAGCATAAATTTTATGGATACGTACTTTACCATCATTAAATTCGATTTCACCTACATACGCCAGGACGCCAGTCCAGCTACGGCAGAAATAAATCCTGGATTGGTAAAGGTAAATATCCCATTTTTCTTCCATAGCCTGTGACTTGAATAAGGCACCATCAGCAATTTCCCCGGCATACGGGTATTCAAGCGAGCATGGTATTTCCATGCAGTTGTCAGGAAGGAGTCCTATCAGCCTTTTACCAAAATCACCCCGCAGATTGAAGTAGGATTCTACGTTTTGCTGGCTGGTGGTCGATCTCAGTGATTGTGTGTAGGCAAAGCAGTCGCAGCCTGCAATGCCAAATGGATTTCCCGGGTCTGTGGCATCCATCCATCTTGGTGCGAAAGACGTATTTTCCGGCTGCTGGGGGCTTAAGTCCCTGGGGGCAGCATCACTTTCTTTCTTGGCTGGCGTAATGTTTTTCTTCCACAGTCTGGATAAAATTTTTTCAAACATGGTTCTGCTTGTACCTGATATTGGTCAGTGAAGAATTATATGCTTAAAATCAAAGGGAACCCGAGCCAACTTGCCCTTCGCATCTGCATTCATGTATGGAACCGGGACGTATGCAATTTCTGTCTCCTGTCCTTAAAAAGAAGAAAAGCCCAGTGACAATCTGGCAGCCGCTCGGATACACTACGCGGTGCAATGCAATGCGCCCTGAGCAGGGTGTTTTCCCAAACATGACAACATCAGGATAATTATGGAAACTATGGGGCCGGTATTCGACATCAAGACTGAATACAGGGATAGCAGGAAAAGTGAAGCAGTAACGTTCACCGCTGCACATGCGCAGATTTGGGGCGAAATTGGCCTGGACAAGTATATCAAACAGCTTGGTGTCTGCCTTGTGATTTATTTGCTTACCCTCGGTATTTTTTGGTATTCGGTAGTGACAGGTAGGCCAGTCAATCCGCTAGTGAGCTTGTTTTTCATGCTCTTTGCTTCGTTTAATTTCATTTTCCTGACGACGAGGGCCTACAAGATTCAAGTTGCCCTCAAGAAGCATGGTTTTCAGAAGCAGGGCGGGTGGCATGTCGTAGTGGGCACGCTGCTCCTTAATCCGTTTTTTCTAGGCTGGTATATTTCATTGTCTGTGCTGATAAAGG
This sequence comes from Undibacterium sp. Tian12W, assembly GCF_049339405.1. Lineage (NCBI taxonomy): Bacteria > Pseudomonadati > Pseudomonadota > Betaproteobacteria > Burkholderiales > Oxalobacteraceae > Undibacterium > Undibacterium sp. Tian12W. The sequence continues at coordinate 157,759 of NZ_JBMPPK010000013.1, read as the reverse complement.
CACTTTTGACACGCAGACGTGTAATGATCGCTGGACGGTGAAGCACTTGCTCAGTGCCTGAACATTTCGAGCTTGTCACCATTAACTTCTACGACGGTAGTGGACCAGCAGCCTGCCAGTGAACTCTTATGCTGACTTGCTGCGCTGGCTGGAGTACTTGCGGCATTGCTGGCAGCAGCATCCCCCTCATCATCATTATCATCTGCGCCATCGTTCTCACAGATGAGCCCATCCAGCCACAGTTGCAGACGACCATTTTTGTTGAGGCTGGTGACGGCACTGAGCTTGCTGCTTTCATACATGAACTTGAACTGTGTGATGTCTTTCAATTCCACGACGCCGGTCTTATCGACGGCCAGCATGATGCCGTAGTCGGTGTCGTACCAGCCTGGGTTACCGTCTTGGCCGGGCGATACCAGGTAATAGCAATCGCTGACCAGCAGCTTTTCGGCAACATCCTTCTTGAAATACACGCTTATTTTTTGACTCTCGCAATGCTGGTTTTTCAGCTGGGCCAGAGCTTGCTGGCGCTGGGCCGGGTTCAGGTATTGCGAGAGCAGGGCACGGTCTTCGAGTACGGCTATATCAAACTTTTCGGCTGTGGGGGCGGGCAGCATGCCGGGTTCATCCCTGACGCCTGGCAGTTTTGTCACAAGCGGTGCACTGGCTGCTGACTGCGCAGGGGCAGAAGCTGCGGCGCTGGCGATTGCATCAGCACTTGCGCTGGCACTTGCATTAGCACCGGCAACAGGCCCATCCTGATGCCAGAACAGCCAGGCAAATACCGCCACCATGAGCGCGGCAGCGATGAAAATAAAACGCAATTGGGATTGATTCATACCGGCAAACACAAGCAATGACAAGACCCGCCAAATTATACGAGCAGCCCTGGCATTGCCAGTGTTTTTACCCAAGGTAACAAATGCGCCAGCTTGCGGCTCCGGCTCATTATCCCTGCGCCTGCCCCCGTCAGATTACTTAGCCCCGTCGTCGTAGAGTGCTGCAATGCCGCCCGCCAGCGCATGTGGTTGTGATCCCTGCAGATTGGTCAGTACAACCACGGTCAAATGCTTCTCAGGCAGGTGTACACGCCAGGTGGCAGCACCGCCACCGTAAGAAATCGCAGCCTGTTTGCCAAAGGGCATGAAGATAAAGCCCAGGCCATAATCACCGTCCTGACCATTGCGCAACTTGTAGGGCGTGTTCATTTCTTTGATCAGCGCAGGTTTGATGAGCTTGCCGCTGGCCAGTGCCTGCTCAAAACTGACGAGGTCGTGGATATTGCCATTCAAGAGGCCGGCCGGGGCCAGGTAATCGGGCATGAACTTTGCGCCATAGTGGTAAATCTTGTCTTTCATAACCACGGGGCGGCCATTCTTCATCTCCAGCTTGCTATGGTCTTTGCTGATATCGAGTGAAGTATATAGGTCACTGCGGCCAGGGATGATGGACCAGGCATCACCAAACTTTGCGCCAGTGATGCCCATGGGCTGGAACAAGCGGGTTTGCACAAACTGCTCATACGGCATGCCACTGATTTTTTCTATGACCATGCCCAGCAGCATATAGCCAGTCTGGTTATACACAGATTTTTCACCTGCGGGCTGCAGCGGCAATTTTGCCAGCTCCTGAATCAGGATGTCACGGTCGCCGCTGATGGTGGTGATGTTGACGTCATCGGTAATCGCATCCGGCAAGCCCGAGGTATGTGAGAGGCAATGACGCAGCGTGATGCCAGACCAGGCCGCAGGCAGTTGCGGCAGGATTTTTGTGATGGAGTCGTCGAGGGTAATACGGCCATCCTGCACCAGCAACATGATGGCGCTGGCGGTAAAGGTCTTGGTCATCGAGGCCAGTGTATAGACCGTTTCTGTTTTCGTTGCCACATTGTGTTCCAGGCTGGCCAGGCCATAAGCGCTTTCCTTGATGAGCTTGTTATCACGCAACACAGCCACTGTCATGCCGGGGATATGCCGCTTTTGCATTTCAGCACGGACATAATCATCGACAGTGTCGGCATGTGCCTGCATGGGGCAGGCAGCCAAGCCACCCAGCAAGGCCAGGCTGGCGGCAAGAACACGGTATGTGGGGAACAGGGATGGTGCAGAACGCAGTATTGATTGTACGGATGGTATTGATTGCATTGATTTCTCCTAGTTTGATTTTCACGCTGGCGGGCAAGGTTTGCCATATCGCCTTTGCGCTGTTTTTTCTTGTCTGCCGACAAGTGCAGGCTTACTTTATTGCCAAGTAAAACAGGCGGCTATGGAGAAAAGATGGATTGTAAAAGCAGGGGAATGAAATGCAAAAATCGCAGACAGATGGCGAGACCCTGGATGGCAGGGCAAAGCAAATTTGAATAAGAAACTTGAAATAAGCTGTGCCGCCCAAAGATCATGGACACCAGTAAACCAGAACAGCAGCCCATGCACCCTATGCACCAGCTACCACCCACCATCACTCATTTCATCGCCAACGCCACCCTGATTGCTGATGACATTGGCGAATCCCCCAGCAATGTATATCGCTTCAGCAAAGGCGGCGAACACTTCTTCCTCAAGACTTCGTCACCTGTGCTGGCATCCACCACTTATAGCATCAAACGCGAAGCGCAGGCGCTGCAATGGCTGAGCGGGCGCCTAGGTGTGCCTGAACTGGTGGCGGTGGCTGACAATGAACACGGCGAAGCCATGATCACCCGCGCCGTGCCTGGCGTGCCCTTGTCAGCGCGGATAGAAGCCGGGCAGCCAGTCAGCCATTTATTTATCGAAGCCCTGCGTCAGTTGCAAGCCTTGCCCACGCATGGTTGCCCGCTGCATGCAGGCGCCGCCATGCGCTTGCGCGAGCTTGAATACCTGGTCAGCCAAAACCTGCATGCGCAAGAGTATGAGCTTGATCAATGGCCGGGCCTGCACAGCGTGCAAGACCTGATCAACTTGCTGCACGCGACCCTGCCAGCAGAAAATCCGCAAGACCTGGTTTTTGCCCATGGTGATCTCGGTGACAGCAATGTGTTTGTCGATGAGCACGACCAGCTCTATTTCATCGACCTGGGCCGCGCAGGCCTTGCCGACCGCTGGATGGACATCGCCTTTGCCCACCGCAATCTGCGTGAAGAAGTGTCTGACAAAGTGGCGGATGAATTCCTGGCTTCACTTGCCTCGTTAGGTTACGCAGATGCGCCAGCGAAGCGGGAGTTTTATATGCAGTTGGATGAATTGTTTTAGTGGTGTGGAAAGCGTGAGCAGATGTCGATAATTTTGCGAAAATTCCCTGCATAGCGTCAGACCGGGCATTTGATACAAAAAACGGTGCGCACGGCGCACCCTACTGGCTGCCATGCATTGTCTGATTGAGTGAGCGAATTTATTTTCTGTGCCATCTCTGTGGCTCAGTTACTCTATGGCGAGATTCTTGGTATTAAATTGGGTGTATTTGAGACATTTCGAAATAGCCCTATCCAGTAGGGTGCGCCATGCGCACCGCATCCTGACCAATTTTATATCAACGCTCTATCCCATATTCTATCGTCACCACCACCCGCGCGACCTTGTCTATCGTGGTCTTATCATAGGTACCGCCGTATTCATCTGCACTGGTTTCTGTGCCGACTGGCAGGATATAAAACGCCCCCTGCGAGGCAGAGCGCATGCTGCCTACCTTGACTGCACCATACTTGGCAAATTCAGAGGCGCGCTTGTTGGCGTTTTCGGTGGCGGCACCTATCAGTGACATCTTGATGTCTTCGAGTTTTGATACCAGGTATTGCGGTGCGCTGTGGAATACTGGCTGGCCATCCGCTTCGAGTTGCAGGGCAGCGCGGCTGACGTTCGTTACCTTGGTCAAGTCCTTCGATGTGACCAGTATGCTTTGCGTGGCCTTGTAGCCGCGCTGCACCTGGCGGTTGCGGCCATCGGGCAAATCTTCTGTAACCATATTGGGCTCTACGGCTTCTTCTGATTCTTTCAGCGCAGTTTTTTCAAAGCCTTGCTTACCCAGGAATTCATCAAGCACAGGGCGTGATTTGCGCAACTTGGCCAATGCCTCGGCAAAGCTGGGTGCCACTACCGTTACGCCTATACGCCATTCCGCATAATCAGCTTGCACAGGTTTTTCTGCCAGACCTTTGACCGAGATACTTTGCTTGCCCGCACCGATATGCCTGGCCTGCATGCCAAAGATAAAAGCCGCAGCCGACATGCCCAGGGCCAGCAAGACGCCGAGTATGACCAGGGCACGGGATAAGTCTTTGTTCATTGTATTCTCCAGAAATGACAGGGCATGAAGCAGGTATTTGTGCATTGCAAAAGCACGGTGTTAACATACTCCAACAAAGCAATTATTTTCCCTATACACTTTGCACTTTGTTGCAAAATAAAATGAGGACTCATTTCATGATTGGGAGTGAGTGCGAACGATGTGAGTCGGGATGCAGTGCAAGGCCTTAGGTGTGTACCTTGTGCAGCTAAGGCTGGGCGCCTTAGCAAAAGGCACAACGCAGCAATGCGCCCGAATCGCCCGTTCCCGTAGGGTTTGCCTCGTAACGCTGGTCAGATTGCTGTGGCCCGCGGCAAACAGGCGAATGATTTCGCAGCTACGTACGTCTTGTCGGTTAAAGTTATGAGGCAAACGCACCTCACTCCTAATTATGAAATGAGTTCTACACGCCATGCAAAGAAAATGGTCTACTCTGGAGAGCCTGCTAGCCTGGCTCAAAACTTTTGCGCCTGCGCAAATAGGTACCGACAATCGCGAACGCCTGCGCGCCTGTGCCGGCATGCTGGCCGGGCTGTTACTGACGGGGCTGGCGACCAGGGCCATGCTGGGTTCAATCGACAAGCTTGCCGCCATCCCCATGTTGCTGGCACCGATAGGTGCTTCTGCCGTCCTGTTGTTTGGCGTGCCTGCCAGCCCGCTGGCGCAGCCGTGGTCTGTTGTCGGTGGCAATATGTTGTCGGCCCTCGTGGGGATGTTGTGCGTACATCTGTTCGGGCCGTCGATGGCGACGGCGGCACTGGCGACTGCGCTGGCAGTGGCGGCGATGTTCCTGCTGCGCTGCCTGCATCCGCCCGGTGGAGCGGTGGCGCTCACCGCTGTGCTCGGCGGGCCGGTGATACTCGGCCTTGGTTACCAGTTTGTGCTGATTCCTACCGGTATCAACTCTATCTTGCTTGCGCTGTTCGCGCTGGCGTATAACAATGCCACAGGTCGCCGCTACCCGCATGCGGCACAGCCTGATCATTCCAGTAAACATGGCACCGGCGATGTGCGGCCAATAGACCGCCTCGGTTTTCAGTCGCGCGACCTTGATGAAGTGCTGCAAAAATACAATCAGGTGCTTGATATCAGCCGTGATGATCTTGAATCCCTGTTCCTGCAAACTGAGATGCATGCCTACCGCCGCCGCTTTGGCGAAATCACTTGCGCCGACATCATGTCCAAAGACCTCGTCACAGTAGAGTACGGCACCACGCTCGAAGAAGCCTGGACGTTGCTGCGCAAACACAGGATCAAGGCCTTGCCCGTCATCGACAAGGCACGCCGCGTCATCGGTATCGTCACCCTGGTCGATTTCATGAAAAATGCCAACCTCGACGTCTATGAAAAGTTTGATGAAAAACTGCGCCAGGTATTGCGCCGCACCCGCCTCATGCACTCGACCAAGCCAGAAGTCGTTGGCCAGATCATGAGCCACCCGGTGCGTACCGCCCGCCATGACATGCACATCGTCGAGCTGGTACCGCTGCTGTCTGACCAGGGACTGCACCATGTCCCCATCATCAATGAAGAACGCCGTTTGACGGGCATGCTCACGCAATCCGACCTTGTCGCGGCTTTGTACAGGGGGAAACTGGCGGATACTGAAACTGAAGTGCAAGCACAGACCAAGCAATGAAAGCATATACACCCACCATATTTGCCTTGCGCCAGTTGCTGTACAGGGCTATCCCACTTGCCGTATTCTTGCTGATCATGCTGGGCAGTTACCTGCTGATAGGCAAACTGCTTGATACCATCTTCATTATTTTCGCGTCAGCCGGGCTGGCACTGGCCTACCTGGCCTGGTTTATCTCTGCATATTCAAAGGGCCTGATCGATACCCCAAGGCGGCAATGGCAACTGGCATTCGGGCATGCGACAATCAACATCAATGCAGTATGGGGGCGCACCGTGATTGACCTCAATGCCGTCAAGAAAATTGTCCTGGTCAGTGATGATAATTGGGACCAGATCATAGGCATGGAAGTGCAATGCCTGAAACTGGTCCTAGTCAATGGGTTTTCCATTATTATTCCCGGCAGCTCTGCTAATTTTGATAGTACGCTGGAAGCGATCAGACAAACCAGGCAGGTGGAAGAGGTGCTGGTCAATTAGAATGCCGGGCAAACCCGCAATACCTCAGACATACTGAGCGAGTGTCAAAATGAGATTGTGGATGTTCATGATTATGATGAGGAGTAAGCGTGAAGCAATTTATTTCAAGTATGGAAAACGACGTTCAAGATAAAAATTCTCTGGCTTGGAAAAAGCTTTGCGACTATGTTGATGAATTGGCGATGAGCGGGCATGATGAGTTTTCTCCACGTGACTTTTTAGGCGCTGAGCTTTTTTCCCAGATACATACCTTGCCTGCAACTATCGCCAAACTGGACAAGGTCAAAAAAATCTGGCTCTATGGCAGCAAACTGAAAAGAATTCCTCCAGAAATAGGTGGCATGACCGCCCTTGAATTTTTCGATCCTTACACTTCATATGACCTGCACTGGTTTCCATATGAGATAACGCAGTGCAAAAACCTGGTATCGAGCCGCATCAGTACGCGAGCCTTGTATGGGAATTATAAGTTCAGAACGCCATTTCCTCGTCTGGATCACAATCCTGTCAGATATGACGGCGATATGCTGAAATGCAGTATCTGTAAAAAAACGATCAGCTATGCAGAAACGAATCAACTATGGATCAGCCTGAGAATTGGCACTGATACCGTCCCTTTGCTGGTCAATGCCTGTTCAACGCACTGTGAAGAACAATTGCCAACGCCGCCAGAAAATTATGTGCAATACCCGCATAAGGGCGGAAAATCGCTGCAGCAGCCGCCAGACGTAGAGACCTTCGTAAAAAGCGAAATACTGCGCAGGAGGAATGAAAGTGCCGTGCCAGTATCGCAGACAAGCACGCAGGATGCCAATGTGCTGGATGGCAGTAAATTCAAGGCAGACGCCATGGCACTCAAACCTCTTAACCTGGTTGTGAAGATTTGGGATAAGTAAAATGTTATTCCCAAGCATATACCTATACAAGCTGCCAACACTTCAAAACAAAATGTTGATCTTGATGGATTTTAATTCTCCCTGATGAACCACACTGTACGCCAACTTACTCAAATTACCCTGATAGCACTGCTCACATGCAGCGCTATCGCATGGGCATCTGGCGGCACCGGCGAATACACCCTCAATTGGCCAGTGCGCGGCGAACTACTGGCCTATCATTCCAGCGGCTGCGCAGATGCCTGCTGGGTCGCCGAGGTGCGCAAAAAATCCACCCGCCAGGTTAGGGCGCGTTTGCGTTGTGGTGGTGATCAACTGTATTTTTCAAGAGCAGGTAAAGGCAAGGAGCAACTGCTGTCTGAGGGCTGTGCAAGCTACAATGACAGTAATGACAAACCCAGACTTATTTCTGAGAAGTTGATGATGCTGCTCCAACACAAACACCTGCATCCGGCCTGATATGCGTTTCAAGATATCTGTACTGCCGTTAATGGCTACACTTTTCATCAGCGCTACCAGTATGGCCGCCAATGAGGCCTCACTTTTTGGTCGTTACGAATTCAAGACCGATACACAAAGCCTGGAAACGCTGGGTGGGCTGGTTTGCTTTTATCCCTCAACAGCATCATCCACACTCTTGCACTCGCCTGACGATATGCCAGTAAGCTGGTTTTGTTTCAAAAATGAAGTAGCATCAAAGAAAATGCTTGGCATTCCCACTCGTATCAAAGGAAAAAAATGCGGTATATCAGGTCATGCTACAGTCATAGTCAGCGATCGCGTATCCATGAGTGAAAAAGATGACTTGTATTTGACAAACCTGGTGGCCGTGATTAAGCACTCGGTACACAAGAAATTGGTTTGTGGCGGTTCATAAATACAGCTACTCAGGCGGTGTTTTTAATGTTGCTTAGATTCTTGATTGCGCATGGATACCAGAGTGTATTGCGCGATCATTTGGCATATTTTGTATGGTGCGCCGTGTGCACCATATAAACCATATGCACCACGTGCATCAATTGCGGCAATCCTGACACCGCACATGAATAGGGAGCAGACCTCATGAGTACAGAAAGAATCGACAAGCTGCTGCAAGACATACGCATGCTTAATGAAGAGAATTATGCGCTGGTACAAAGCCTGCGCGAAATGATCCTTAAGCTTGATGAGGGCGTGAGCGAAGATGTCAAATACGGTGGTCTGCTGTTTTCAGCAGCGCGGTCATTTTGCGGTGTTTTTTCTTACAAAAACCATGTGACGTTGGAATTTGGCCTGGGCGCATCCCTGCCTGATAAATACAAGAAGCTCGAAGGCGAGGGCAAGTACCGCCGCCATATCAAACTGACTTCTGAGCAGGACATCAGCGATAAACATGTACATGCTTATTTGCTGCTGGCCTTGAAGGCGGCGAGCGAGTAGCCGTGAGTTGTACCGCGATGGCCGTAAAAGGATAAGCGTAGGGCGCATTGCAATGCGCCGCATGTGTGCGTGTTGTACGGCACAAATATTCCCCCCCGAATGCGGTGACCTCATACGGCGCATTACAATGCGCCCTACATCACGGCGATGATTTGGGTATTAGAGTACCGTACGATGGTGAAAACTACGCAAGGACAGATTCTTTAAATAACCTCAGACCCTTACGTAGCGTCTTGCGTATAATTTTTAACTGACCCTTAGTCCAGAATGGTAGATATTCTTTGTTGGGAGGTGTCAACGCAGACAAATTACTTCCCCATACTAACTTGAGATAAATACGGTTGCTTAATCGCTGGTTACGGTCGAACCGTTGGTTGCAAGAGCGGGCTACATCGTCAAATAAGTTCCATGCATTTAACATATCTTGACAGGCCGTCGGTGTCGTTATTGCGCCAGTTAACTCTGCGGTCATTGCGTCAAGGTCAAACAACAACGGTTCATTGACCTGAAGGCTCAATTCATGTTGATGGGTGTAACTCTCTATCTCTGCAATTGTTTTGAAGCGCAGTGCTTTTTTAAAGGCACTGGTGACTACATGATTTTTTGGTGAGTCATACCACAAGAGGTAGGCATCTTTTCCTGCAAGGCGATACCAGCAAGGATAATAAATATGATTCATTTGAATTAATCAAAATAAGTGTGTAGTCACCATGCGCTATTAATGAGCAGGATCTACAAGCTGCTCACCTCCATCTGGTACGACAATGATACTCAGCCGATATTTAGGCGCCGCACGCGCAAACCTAATTATTGGTCCTCGCCCCGCTTCACCCAATCACTACGCAGCAAGCCATAAATCGCCGAATCCGACACGACGTCGTCGATGATCCAGCGTTCGCGCAGATAGCCTTCGCGGATGAAACCCAATCTTTCGAGTGAGCGGGCGGAGTTGATATTGTCCGGGTGGATGTCGGCGTCGATGCGGTTGAGGTTTAATTCATTGAAGCCATAATTAAGCAGGGTCACCAGGGCTTCGTTCATATAGCCCTGGCCCCAGTAAGTTTCATCCATGTCGTAGCCAATCTCGGCGCGGCGGCAGCCTTCGTCAAAATGGAACAGGATGCAACTGCCCAGAAACACCTTGTCAGTCTTGCGTATCAAGGCCAGGCGCAGCAAATCGCCCCTGACCATGGCGGCCTGATCCCGTTCGACCATGCCAGTGGCCTGGGCAAGTTCTGTCCATGGTGCGGTGGTCATATAGCGCATGACCTTGGCTTTGGAACGCATGCGCAGGATGGCGGCGGCATCGTCCATGCACAGGGGGCGCAGGTGCAGGCGGGGGCTGTCTAACGTGACCTGGTTAAAGGCGGGCATGATAAGTCTCCTAAGTGGATAGCAGGCAGATTATAACCGCGCACCAATGAACTGCACTTCAATAAAGTCTGTGTACAATAACAGGCCACCTACACAAATAAAACATCATGAAAACCTATCACGGCAGTTGCCATTGCAAGGCCATACGTTTTGAAGCGGACATCGATCTGGCCGATGGCAGCATGCGTTGCAATTGCAGTTTTTGCCTGAAGATACGTTGCTGGGCAACAGTCGTAAAACCAGAGTCTTTTCGCCTGCTGGCAGGTGAATCTGAGCTCAGTGAATATCAATTTGGCGCAAAGAACGAACAACACTTTTTTTGCAAGCATTGCGGCGTGCGTCCGTTTGGCATTGCTCATTCACCCCGACGCGGCAAATTCTATGGCGTCAGCGTGAGCTGTCTTGATGATGCCAGCATTGCAGAACTGGCGGCAGCACCGGTGACCTATGTCGATGGTATCAACGATAATTGGGATACGCCGCCAGCAGTAAGCTCTCATCTATAGTGTCTATACAGGCCTGGTGATAAGGGTTTTGATGCCGTGTGAGCCGACCGTATGTTCCCTGATTTGTATGGCAGGAGCATACATGGACCAAATGAGCAGGATGAGGATCATGAATTCGATCATAGCCAGCGCAGCAAATGCGATGCTGCCTTGGCGCCTTGCATGCGGATGCGTGAAGTTGAAAGTACAAAACAGCCATATCGCCAGACATGGAATGACCGCACACCACAACAACTGTGGATAGCTTTCAAACAGGCGTGTGAATGCATTCATTTGCTCCCGGGGGAAATAGATATGCACATCACGAAATGCGGGAACAAAAAAAGTCCCGGCCAGGCCCAGCAATAGCGCAAAAACACTGGCGCAAATGCCATTTGTCCAGAAAAAAAACGGATGCTGTTTCAGGTTTTGCATTTACTTGCGCCATTCTGCTGGTGTCTCGTCTCCATTCATTGTTGCTAGCCCACGCTCACTCCACCAGCACAGCCGCCGTCATTTCAGAAGCCAGTGTCCAGCCCATGGCGGTGTAGAGCGCACGGCCTTCATCGGTCGCCACCAGAATGCCGGTGGATGCCGCTTTGCTGCACGCATGGTTGGCCAGGCTTTGCATGATGGCAAAGGCCAGGCCACGGCGGCGGTGCGCGGGTTCGGTGACGATCTGGTCAAACACGGCATATTGCTTGTAGATGGCCATGCGGCCCGTCGCGGCATGGTGGCCTTCGCTGCTGCAGGCGCGGGCGGTGACAGCATCGCCATCTTCAATGAGGTTGATGTGATAAGCCTCAGGCATGGTGACTGCCGTCGGGGCGATGGGTTTGCTCATCAAATATTCCAGCGGTTTGACCTTCCAGCGTGGCGTCAAGATGCCCGCGACGCTGCTGTGCGGAGCGCATACCTTGAGCCAGGTATCTGGCGTATCGAGCTCTTGCGCGAGTTTTTGTATGGCACTCAGGACATGGCCCTGCAAGACATAGCGCTCCAGATGGCCGGGCAGGCCTACCTGTATGCGATAGCCAAAATCGGCCAGCGGTATGGGGGCATCAGTGCCACGCGAAATCGTCCAGCCATGTGCCCAGGCGCCGAGCAACTGGTCAGTATTGGCTGTGTCTCCAGCAGTGCCACTTGTAGAAATAGGGTTGTGCATATCAGCCTCTGCTTGTATCAAGATAATGATCTATCCAAAAAGCAATTTACTGCATTATGTTGCCTTTAAGTAAATATATCAACTATTTGTCAAAAGCTTAATTAAAATTATTGTGGATGATGCTATTTTGTTAGCCTGCCTCATCAATTTGCCTAGCCTTGTCTGGCAGTAATGCAGGTTACTGTCATAGGTAAAAGCGCATATTGTGCCGGCATATACAGGGTTCTGAGAAGATAGGCGGGGGCGGTCATGACAGCAGGGGTGGCGTTGTAAATATGCAATCAATGTCATAAACCATATGCTGGTTTTTATGCGTTTTTAGCCTGATCTGATACAGGCTTGTGGATGTTTTGCGGTCGGCTGTATCGCGCAGCCTGCGGCATTACACACCATTACACACCATTAGACACCATTAAACACGCATGCCTGTCCAGATAACCGCTTCGGTCGCGCCAGATACAAGGGCTTGCAGGGGTTTTGTGCAAAACGACTTCGTATCCATGTGCGTGGCTGACTGATCATGATGCAATTGTTCTTCAGCGACAATGGAGGCAACGACCTTGCTTGCCGCCTCGTCTATTGTTGCCAGCGCCACGAGTTGCGCCTGCAAGTGGCGCAACACAACGCGCTCAACTGCTACCGTGGTGGCGGCAATGGCGTTGCGGCCAAACAGGCCAGTGATGAATCCCAGTACAAAGCCGCCTGCTGCACATAAAAAAGCGCTGCGGCATGGCGGGCAGGCACGGCGCTGCAATTCTGCTGCAAACAGGGCGCGGTGTTTTTCTTCATGAGCTTTGAACTCGCGCAACTCGGCGAGCATGGCGGTAGCGGTGAAGCGGGCAACAAGAATTTGCCCTGCATAGATGTGTATTGCTCCATACTCACTCGCATGATTGACCTTGAGGATGCGCATTGCATGGGTGCTTGCGTGTGCAGTCATGATTTTCTGTTTGTGCTAAAAGAGAAGGGGCAGCGCCACTGTATCTTAGCCCATCTTACTCCAGACCCGTATCCTCTGCCTCAACCAGCTTGCTCAGCAGCTTAAGCAACTGCTTTTGCTCTGTCGCATTGAGTACGGCAAATTTGTCTGTCAGCACCTGCATGGCGACCTCATTGGCGGTGACGAGCATGCGTTCGCCTTGCTTGTTGAGGAAGTGTTCTATGCGCCGCCCTTCGCCGGGGCGGCGCTCTATAAGGCCTTGCGTGACGAGGCGGTTGGCCAGGGTGCCAAAGGCCTGGTCAGTCTGGAAGGTGGCCAGCGCCAGGTCATGCGATGATGCGCCCGGCATGCGGCCTATGGCGCGCAGGGCATCCCATTGGGCGAGCGTGCTGCCTGCCGCAACCAAAGCTGTTTCGAGTGCGCGGTGCTGGCGGTATTGGGCTTGCTTGACGGCGCGGCCCAGGTATTGGATGTGATTTAGCATGCGGCCAGTCTAGCATAGATGTAAATATACTGATATAAATCAATTTATATAAGCATATTTATATAAATGTGTTTATAAATATGTTTATAATTAAGTCGCTTCATACGATCATCATTTTGCTTTCGGAGTATTCACCATGTCCTACGCACCAGAAACCCATATTGCAGAGTTGCGCCCCGGCCTTTCCATCACTTATGAACAGGCAGGTCAGGGGCAGCCTGTATTGATCTTGCATGGTGGCGGCGGCACCGCCACGGTGGCCGGTATAGCCCGTCATGTATCTGTAAATGCACTGAGCATCCTGCCTACCCACCCTGGCTGGAACGGCACTGCCCGCCCAGACGATATACAGACTGTCGCTGATGTCGCCAAGGCGTATCTGGCCCTACTGGATAAGCTGGACCTGCGCAAGGTCGTCATCATCGGTTCATCGATAGGTGGCTGGATAGCCTCAGAAATGGCCTTGCAAGATACTGCTGACGGTGGCGAGCCGCGCATTGCCCGTCTGGTACTGGTGAATGCCGTAGGCATTCATGTTGATGGCGAGCCTGTTGCTGACCCCTTTGTACTTGGCCCGCGTGGCCTGGCTGAACATGCTTTTCATGAACCAGACAAATTCTTTATCGATCCGTCCAGCCTGCCTGCAGAGCAACAAGCCATGCAGCGTGCCAACATGGCGACCATGCGTATCATCGCCGGCGCACCCTTCATGCATGACCCGCATTTGCGTGCCCGCCTGCAGCAGATCAGCTTCCCAGTGCTGGTAGTATGGGGTGAGAGCGACAGGGTCGTGACCACCGCTTATGGGCAGGCTTTTGCCGCTGCCTTTGCCCACAGCCGCTTTGCACCCGTGCCGCTGGCAGGCCACTTGCCGCATCTGGAACAGCCTGTAAAAACCTTCGAGATCATTGATGAATTCATTACGGCTGGCGATGCATAAGCCCCATCAATGCATGATCAGCAGATGCTGAGGGCCTGACATAAAAAGCCAGACTTCAGCCCCAGCATGGGGAACTGGAATAGCTCAAGCTGGCCGGGGATGATATTTGCCGTTAGTGCCTGCGCCAGTTTCAGGCCCTGGTCACTGCCGGTCAGCAATATCATGGCGTCGCCCGTTGCCGGGGCGGCAATCACAAAGGCGCGGTAGCCATAGTTATTGCCCCAGTGCCAGAGCAGGGGCGCGCGGTCTGTTGTGCTGGTATGTGCAATCCCCCAGCCCAGACCCCATTCCGTGTTGCTGCGCTGGTCTGCCATGACGGGGTGATCGAATATCTGCTTTTGCAGATCAGTATCTTTTAATACCGCCTGCACAAAACGCGCATAGTCGCCAATGCTGGTATGCAGGCTGGCCGCAGCTACCCCTCTCCGATCAGAGCGAAGCCGCGAGGGCAGGGCTTTGCCCTGCAGGCTGCCAGCGATGAGCTGGTTTTGCCATTCTTTAGGTGGTTCATAACTGCTGTGCTGCATGTCCAGTGGCGCAAATACGGCTTGTTGCATCCAGGCCTGCAAGCCCATGCCGGTGATGGATTCAATCGCGGCTTGCAACAACACATAGCCTTCACCAGAGTATTGCCAGCGCGTGCCCGGTTCTGATTCAAATGCCAGCTTGCCGCTTGCCCAGTTGGGCAAGCCTGCAGTGTGCTGCAAGACCATGCGCGCAGTGACTTTTTGCAGGCGCGGGTCAGTGAATGGCTCACGCGGGCTGTTCACTTCTCCAGGTTTTGTCAAATGCTGGTAACCCTGCGGCAGGTATTGCATCAGCGGCTCATCCAGCGCCAGCTTGCCCTGCGCAGCCAGCTTCAGCACCGCATAGGCAAACAGCGGCTTGGAAAGGGATGCTGCCTGAAAAATGCTGCTGGCGTCAGGCATCACAGCATCTTCACAGCCCTTGGCAAACAATGGTTCCTGTATCTGTTGATTGCGGATGTATACCAGCGCAGCCGTGCAGACCTGGTGTTTGCTGGCGAGTTGCTGTAGTTGTTGCAGCTGCTGTCCTTGCTGGATTTTTAAGGGCGTCGCTGCAACCGCATTGTCAGCCGTATCAGCAGCCTGACCAGGAACAGCAAGCAAGAGACTGGCCGCAGCCAAAAGGACGCCGTAGTGTTTATTGATCATGGAGGTAAAAAAGCATGAAGACAAAAAATAGCTGGTCGCAAAATTATACGACATCAAGGGTTTTATGTATTTGTCATGACAAAATGATACAAAAAACATTTCCTGATATTGATAAAAAAGCTATTATTGATGCTAAATTAACCACATTATCGATGTACGCATGAATTGACCACGGCAGACGTATTCGCCTGCCATCGCTCCAGATTTTTTCGCATCGCCCCCTTTTTTCACCATCGTCCAACATTCAGGAGAGCAGCATGGCAGAACTCACGCCAGTTTTTTTGCACAGCATAGACAAGCCGGTACGCTATTACTACGACACCAATGTGGCCAGTTACCCTGGCTGGTCTGAAGGCGAGATTTTCTTCCAGGCGTATAAGGACCAGGCGCCCGGCACCGTCCCCATCTACAGCCATTTTGCCAAAGACCCCGACCGCTTTTACTACGACACCAACAAAGAAAACAATGCGGGCTGGAGTGAAGGCACGGTCGCGTTTTACGCCTATACCAGCGAGCAGAAAGGCACGGTCGCCATTTATCGCCACAACGCCCCCGACCCGGACCGCTATTATTACGACACCAGCAAGGAAAACCACTCAGGCTGGAGCGAAGGCGTCATTGCCTTTTATGCCTACCCGCAAGGCTGGATGTCTGCGATAGACGACAAGGCCCTGCTGTCCATGATCAACCTGCCTGGTACGCATGAATCGATGTCACGTTTTGGCTATGGCTGCGAATGTCAGCAATGGACACTGGCAGAACAATTGCGGCAAGGCCTGCGCGTGTTTGACATACGCCTGCGCTATTTACCGGTTGCCAATAACGAAGTCAATTTCTCTATCCATCATGCCAGTTATTACCAGGAAGCCTTTTTTGATTCCAATACTCCCCACGACCAGGGAACCAAGTATTTTGTGCTCGACGATTGTCTGCAATTTTTAAAAGACAACCCTACAGAATGCGTAGTGTTATTGATCAAGCAGGAAAAAGATGCGCAGGTACGTTCAGTCTTCTACGACGCCTTCTGGAAAATCATTAACAAGCGCAATGGCTACAACGGTAAGACCCTCGACCAGTTATTCTACAAGGACCACACTGTCCCCACATTGAAAGATGCCAGAGGTAAGATCATCTTCGCCTTTGTCGATGGCGATGATGGCACCAACTACCAACTGACCGCACCAGACCGTGGCCTGTACTGGGGCAATATCGATTACCAGGTTGACTGGCGGCACGTACAGTCAGGTCAGCAACCCGGCCTGGATGTAGAAAACCACTGGAAAGATATTAAGGACGCCAAATGGGACAAAATAGAAAAACACCTGGACAAAGCGCTAAGTAGCGGCACCGCGTCTGTGATCTGGTTTGTCACTTATACCTCGGCCAGTCGCGTGCCTGATCTGGGCTATTTTCCTGGCGACTATGCCGCCTACCTGTTACCCAAGGTGCGGGACGATATCTATACCAATTTCATCACCCAGCCCCAAGACCCCTGGGGCGCCTACTTCGGCACCGTGCTCATGGATTTCCCTACCAGAGACATCATCAGCCTCATGGTGCGGGCGGCGATGAAGTATCAGTATGCTTGATCTTTGGAGGCTGTGATCAGCTAAGGTGTATTTAGTAGGGTGCGCCGTGCGCACCATCTGTGCAATCCGCATAGACGTGAATGCGGTGCGCATGGCGCACCCTACAGGTCTTTATCCGCAGGAAAAAAGCGTACCATTCACAATTCTTGAACCAAAAAAATTGCACTGAGACTTTAATGCATATGCGTCTTGCTTTACGCACTCATGCAAATATCTTTGAAGTGTACCTCTCAGTGCCCACTCTGTGTCCCGGAGCCTCTGTATTGAGAGGTCTAGAAGTTCTCAGGGATCATCTCATGCAGACGGCGTACTGCAATGGCCCTGCATCACTGTCCGCAGTTGATACTGCTGATACTCACTTAAAGCATGTCATAATGAAAATACTTTCATTGCGTTCCCGCTGAACCAATGCGTATTTTTCTGCTCTTCACACAAACTGATCTGAACAGGTTTTGACATGCTGCGTCTGTTGTTATTGTTGGCGATTTTCCTTATCCATCCTTTGCCATTGTCAGCGCAAGACACTGATAGTGTGCCCATTGCCAAAAGACAGGCCAACAAAAAAACCTACCACGGTCAGGCTTACATCGATCACTACCACTGGCTTAGCAACAAGCAAGACCCCAGGGTTATGGCTTACCTGCAGCAAGAAAATGCCTATACAGAAAAACAGATGCAGCCTTTGCAGCCGCTGGCGACGCGCCTGTTTGAGGCCAGCAAGGCCAGGGTCAAAGAAGTCGATATGAATTTGCCAAAGCGACATGGGCAGTTTTATTATTATTCACGCATTGAGGCCGGACAGCAGCATCCCTTGCTGTGCCGCCGCGCTGCGCAAGTGGTGGATGGCGTCACGAAATGGGATGAAGCGGCAACAGAAGAAATCCTGCTTGATCTTAACCAGTTGGCACGCCAGCACCGCTATGTGGCGCTTGGCGAATTCCAGGTCAGCCCTGACGGCAGCAAACTCGCTTATACACTGGATTTTTCCGGTGACCTCAGGTTTGAGCTGTTTGTTAAAGACCTTGGCAGTGGCCAGCTCTTGCAGGACCGTGCGCAGCGAGTGTCATCCTTGGCCTGGGCGGCAGACAATCAAACCTTGTTCTATGTCAGTGGCGATGCCGTCACTCTGCGCCCGGATCGCCTCTACCGCCAGCGACTCGGTGGTAAACCTGTGCTGCAATACCATGAAGCTGCGCAGGAATTCAATCTCGCGGTTTATCCCTCCAGTGATGAAAAACTGATTTTCCTCGACGCTTCATCCTACGACAGCAATGAAACCCGGATGCTGCCCGCTGCCACGCCGCAAGTACCCTGGCAGATGATACAGACCAGGCAAAAGGGCTTGCGCTACAGCGTTGCCCATCGTGAGGGCAGGCTGTATATCACCACCAATCTGGACGCAATCAATTTTCGCATTGTCACCGCTAGCGTGACCCAGCCATCAGCACGTTACTGGAAAAATTTTGCTGACTATGACCCTGAAGTCCGGATCGAGAAACTGGATGTCTATCGTGATTTTATGGTCGTTACCGAAAAAAAGCAGGCAGCCACGCGCATGCGGATTTATCTCTTTGCCCAACAGCGCTGGCAAACGCTGGACTTTGATGAGGCAGTCTATTTTGTCGCTGGCATGGATGGCGACGGTTACGAATCGTCTTCTTATCGTATCTCATATCAATCTCCACTGACACCACCCGTGATCTTTGAAGTTGATGTTACCAGCGGCCAGCGCAAGGTGTTAAAGCGCTATGAAATACTTGGCAAGTATGATCCACAACACTATGAAAGCAAGCGTCTGTGGGCCACTGCCCACGACGGGGCGCGAATCCCTTTGTGGGCCGTGTATAAAAAAGGGATAGCCCTTGATGGCAGTGCGCCATTGCTGCTGTATGGCTATGGTGCCTATGGTGAAGCTTCAGACGCCCAGTTTGATGTAGGCCGCATCAATCTGCTGGATCGTGGCGTCATCTATGTAGAAGCTGGCATCAGGGGCGGCAATGACCTCGGCGAGCAATGGCGGGCTGACGGCATGCTCATGAAAAAGAAAAACAGCTTCAGCGACTTTATCGCGGCCTCTGAATATCTGATCGCACAAGGCTGGACCAGCCCCGGCAAACTCATCATCCATGGTGCCAGCGCTGGCGGTTTACTGATAGGTGCAGTCCTCAATGAGCGCCCGGACTTATTTCACGCCGCCGTGCTTGAGGTACCTTTCGTCGATAGCCTCAACACCATGATGAACCCCAAACTGCCACTGACTACGGGCGAATACCTGGAATGGGGCAATCCCAATAACAAGGCCGTGTATGACTACCTGCGCAGTTATGCACCGTATGACAATCTGAAGCCGCAGGCTTATCCGGCCATGCTGGTGCTCGCTGGTCTCAACGACAGCCAAGTACACTACTGGGAACCCGCCAAATACGTCGCCAAACTGCGCAGCCTCAAAACCGACCAGCGCCAGTTGCTATTCAAAACCAATATGCATGCAGGCCACTCAGGTGCATCAGGCCGCTACGACAGCCTGCGCGAACACGCATTTCAACAGGCATGGATGCTGGGGCAGTGGGGGCTGGTGGATTGAGCTGGATGAGATTTTTTGATTGGAGTATTCACCAAAAATTCAATCAGTAGGGTGCGTTGTAATGCACCGCTCTTATTGCCATTTCTTCGGTCTCTTGCGCTATGGAATATGGTGCTGGGCATGTGGTGCGTCAAGACGCACCCTACTGGCTGAATTCAATTATGAAAAATAAAAAACCAAAAAATCAAATGCTTGAAACAATTGAGGTTTTGTTAGAAGTTATTGGCCCCGAGGCAAGTTTAGGAAAAGAAGCTTGGGACGATATAGCCAGTTTAGATATCACTAAAACAGATGGAATTCGTACCTTGGTTAGGAATTATGTACTTCCATATTATTTGGCTTGTTCAGAATCATTCAAAGAGGGATATTTAAATTACCTTGAGAAGCTTTTAGCAGACGATAATGTTGCGTGGGAAGAAATACATATGGATGAATATCCATATATTGAAGATGTGCCGCCAAGGTTATTTTTTTCTATTCTTCATGAAGAAATAAAAGGGAATGGTAAAACGGAGTAGTTTCGCATATGGCCGGGGGTCATAAAGCTGGCGGCACTCATTAGCAACGTAAAATGCTGAGTCATGACAAACAAGCTTGATATTTACTTCTTTATACCTTTGGGCATACCTGCCAATGTTGGTTTATTGTGGGATGTTGCAGATCAATACGGTCTCGAATTTGTCGAAAGCGGTGGATGCTATAGCCTTCCATTGACTGTGGACAGCCAGAAATTTGAATATGAAACGACAAATGACAATGCGCTTATCCGTACCCAGGCAGATTTATTGATCCTGAATGAGGACAGGCGAAAGAAGAGGTGTATTGTAAGTTGCCATTTTACTTTACTTCCCCATCCATCCCAAACCCTTGCCACTGACATTATGAATATACAGCCGGTTCGCGGTTTCTGTCACGCCAGTAACGGTGGGTGAATTGCCGCTGGGGTCTTGCAGGTCGTTGATGACTTTGCCGTCTTCGGTAAAGGCAATGACGTGGCCATAGGCTGGTGGCATTTTCCAGAACAGGCGCGGGATGCGCAAGGCCATGCTACGCAGGTAGGGGCGTTGGGCGGTCTGGTCGAGGAAGTTGCGTTGGCCGGCTAAGCCCAGCCACAGCTTGTCGTCTTTGCCGCGCGTGAGATTGTCCGGGTAGCCGGGCAGGTTATCAAACAGGATGGTTGCTTGTGGCGAGGGTTGGGCCAGGTCCAGTTGTTGGGCTGCAGTCGTGATCTTCCATACCCTGAATTTGCCGCTCTCGGCAACGAGCAGGCTGCTTTCATCACCGCTGAGGGCTATGCCATTGGCGAAGCTCAGGCCCTCGGCGATGACGCGCGCAGACTTTTTCACCGGATCATATTCCAGCACCCGGCCGGTCGATGACTGTTCAAAAATATCCAGCATGGCGGCCTCGTTGGTGCTGCCCCATTGCCTGGGCGTGAAGCGGGTCGATGAATCTGTCAGATAAATCTTGCCTGTCCTGGCAACGACCACAGCATCCGGGAAATGTAATGGCCCGTCTTTGGCAATACCCAACAAAACGCTGATATTGCCGTTGGCAGCGATGGACAATAAACCCTTCCAGGCATCCGCCACGACGAGCTGGCCGTCTGCATCAAAGGCCATGCCCAGCGGCCTGCCGCCGGTAGTGCAAAATACTTCCTGCGCGCTGCCGTCTGGCTGCATGCGCAAAATCTTGCCGCTTTCAACACCGGTGTAGAGCTTGCCATCGGGGCCGATGACGACATGTTCCGGCCCCACTTCGCCTTGCAGGTCTATCGTGTGCAAGTCTTGCAGTTTGGTATTGGCTGCATGCACGCCAGTGTAACCCTGGCTGACAGGAGCCTGCCAGGCGACGGGCGTGATGGGCACGGGCTTCAGGCCCATATAAGCCGCGAAGATGAGGATGAGCGGGAGTGACATTGTGACGATGCGTTTCATGGAGGATGATGTTGATAGCGTGCTGTAGGGTGCGCCATGCGCACCGCTTTTATCTTTACGTAAATTGCTAAAACGGTGCGCACGGCGCACCCTACAAACGATCAGGCAATGGTCAAGCAATCACCAGCGCCATCGAGAAGCCATCATAGCCTTTGCTGCCCACCGTCTGCAAGGCCGTGGCAGACAGGCGCGGGTTGTTCGCCATCAAGTCAAAAAAACTGCGCACGCCCTGTACATTGGCGTCTGTGCTGGCAGGATCAGCCACCGCACCATTGCGCACCACATTATCACCGATGATGAGGGTGCCGGGGCGCGAGAGCTTGATCGACCAGTCGAGATAATGCGGGTTGTTCGGTTTGTCGGCATCGATAAAGATCAGGTCAAACGGATGTATGCCTTCTGCCTCCAGTTGCGGCAGCGTGTCGAGCGCCTTGCCCACGCGTATATCCACCTTGTGCGAGAGGCCGGCACGTTCTATATTCTTTTGCGCAATCGCCGCATTGTGCGGGTTGAATTCCAGCGACACGACCCGCCCATCTTCTGGCAGGGCACGCGCCAGCCAAATCGTGCTGTAGCCACCGAGGGTACCAAATTCCAGCACCGTCTTTGCACCCTGCAGTTTGGCCAGCAAGTGCAAAAATTTGCCCTGATTTGGTGCCACATGATGCTGCGGCAAATCGCCTGCATCACTGTCTTGTAGCGATGCATTCAGCACAGGGTCGCCAGGGATCAGGCGTTCACAAAAATAATCATCAACTGCAGTCCAGGTGGTTTGTTGCATTGCTTGTCCTTGGGGGAGAGTAGAAAATTTAAAAACGTGATAATGATGTTCAGTCGTGTTGATAAAGCCATTGTCTTTTCTCGAAATCGTAATTCCAACCCGAAAAAGGCGCAAAGCTAGTTGCATAGAATAGAAAAGGTCCGTTTTTTCCATTCAGGTAAAAAAGCATATGGGGACGCTTACCTTGATGCGCCAGTGCTGGAATATCGTTCAGGCTGAGAGGCAGTTTTCCATGCAATTTGTAATATTGTTCCAGTTCACCGGCGATGTGATCGGCATACACCCTGGCTTTATCATCTTTGTATTTATGCACCATGTTAATGGTCATGAAGGCCAACACGATCAGGACACAAAGGAGGATATATTTATGACGCAGTTTGCTCGTGCGCCAGTTGAAGGCGCATTGGACGATGGCGTATAGCAGGCTGGGTAAAGCAAGCAGATATATTGCGAAGCCAAAGTAGTCCTGGCTGCAGAACCAAGTGATAAGCACCCATATCGCGATCAGATAAGGATGACGCTTGATCAGTGACCACAAAGGCGCAAGCCGGGTGAGCTGCATTGCATCAAGCCGCACAAATATCATGCAGCATCGGTTTGGCTATGCGCAGATAATCTTCTGTATTCAAAATGATGGAGGTATCCAGCCGCCCCGCATTGAAAGCGATCTCTGCATAACGTGCGACCAGAGTAGGGTCCAGCACCAGTGCAATGTCATCAGAAAATACAAAAGGCGGTATCGCACCGATGACGCAGCCGGTTTTTTCCATCGCTGCTTCAGGTGCAGCAAAGCTGGTTTTCCTGACCTGCATGACGGCCGCCAGTTTTTTGAAATCGATCTTCTGGTCACCAGGCAGAATAGCCAAAATCAGTTTCGCAGATTCATCCTTGCTCTGGCACAGCATGGCCTTGGCACCCTGGCCAACTTCTGTACCACGTATGGCAGCGACTTTTTCAGATTGGCCCTCGGCAGGGTGCTCAACAACACGGAAGCGGGCATTGTGGGTTTGCAGCAGAGTTTTTAATTGGTCGAACATGGTGTCACCTTGGTGCATTTGATTTGCACTTGACTCAGGAAATGGATGGAATACTAATATAGCACGCGCTACTATTGTCGTATGATTTCTGCATGCAAGAAAAATAAGTTCAATGGAACTGTTTTGTCATAGCCAATGTCCAACACCCTGTTTCCATGTTGAAGACGAGTTGATGCAAGAACGTAAGCTTATCCTGCCGAATCAGGCTGCCTGGCAGTCAGTGTTCTCTTTCGTCATTGCCTGTCTGATCACCGCCTTGTTATTGTTCCAGCTTGTGCGGCCCTGGCACAAAAAACCAATGTCAGAAACTGGCTACATCACTCTCGACTTATCATTCATGCCCAAGGCTATTCCCAAGACCCCAAGTGCAGACGCCGGGCCTGTCAGCAAAAAAACCGACATCTCCAAAATGCGGGAACGCGAAACCCGGCAAACCCGGCAGCGGGCCAGCCCCAGCGCGCAGCAAGCTGCGCAAGCCATTACGCTACCGGCAGCAGAACCGTCAAGGCAAGACCTTGGCAAAGATGTATTCACCGAAGAAAAATCGACGGCATCATCGGGCTTGCGCACAGATAAAGACGCCATTGCCCGTGCCTATGCCGATAGCCGTAGCGACCTGCAAAAACTGGCTAGCCGCTCCGGCCAGCCGCTGGAAGCCACAGAGCGCAGCCCCATACGCAAATTCGGACACGAAGTTAGCAAGGCTCAAATCACTGATTGCATCAAGCCCAATCCCGAAGGCATCACCATAGGTCAGACTACCTACAAAGGCTATTTCGCCGCCGCTGCGCTGGCCTATAACGCGGTGACAGGGCAGTGCAAGTGATGTCAGGCATGCACGCAGGAGCAGCTTTGGCCGCGAAGTATGTTGGGATTTGACTTGAGAGCTTAAATCTTGACAGAAGCATGCCGCAATACTTCCAGCACCCTGGCAGGATCGCAACCATAAATGCCCGCACCCCATGCCGCATTTTGTTCCACGCAGGCCCATGCACCGCCAGCCAGCATGCCGGCATCGATGACGCAGGCATCGGGTAAATCGACGCGTTCATCTGCCAGCAGGGTGTGCATGAATGCCTTTAGCGCGTTGTCTTCATCCATCGTGCTGGCGAACTCTGTTTCCCGCTGAACATCACCAAAGCGGGAATAGAGAGAGTAGGTGACTAATTGGCGCTGCAATATAAAACAGCGAAATTCTTTTTCCCACTGGACGACCTCTGACACCAGCACCGGCATGTCGTCATCATACTCAAGCGGCAGGCTGGCACCGGTATATACCTCTGCCGGAAAACTCTTGTCATTGGGTGGCTTGATAAAAGCAGGCTTTGTCAGTTGGCGTGCCTGCCCCAGAGTTTGCATGCTGATCTGACGGTGTTTGTATTCCATGGGCAGGCGCACCAGCCAGTCTTCTGGCGGGCTCAGCAGGCGTATGCCCAGTTGCTCTGCCAGCGTCGGGCCAAACAGGGCCTCGCCATACAATACCGCTTGCTCAAGGTTTTGCAAGTGCTCAGGTACCCGCCAGTTCGTCAGGCGCTGCACCTGCCAGCCCAATGCACCTGCTGCTTTCCACAAGGCTTGTGAGTCGTCGGTATAGCGCGGGGTGAAAATCAGCGTGGGCATGGTGTGGAATTTTTAAGAGTGAAAAACTATACACTTGAATGGCAAAGACAGACAAGCGGCTCAAGGTGTTTTCGCATTGGCAGGCTGGGTTACACCTGGCCGGGCGCAAGTTTCTGCCACCTCATCCTCATACCAGACTGACAGCACGATAGACAGACAAAAGCTGAGCACCAAAAACACAGATGCCTGCCCCAGCCTGCGCCATTTGCTCACACCCGGCCAGGTGCCGAGTATGAACGCACCTGATAACATGAACAGCCATTGAAAACCGGCAGAGATCATACCCAGGTCAATTGATGCTATCGTCGCGCCCACCCCCGGGTTTTGCGCGCAGCCTGCCTGATGCAGATAATCGATGGCGCGTTCCAGTGAATAGAGCATGAGACAGCACAGCAGGGATATTCTGATCCACGGGAGCAGATGTTTGCGCCTGGTGCCAGTTGGTGATGTGGGTATGCTGGTCATGGGACAGATTAAGTTGATCGCCTTTGCATGCACATGCATGGCTTGACACATGGCAGGCAACAGGAAAAAAACGCAATATAGCATCGTTTGGCTCAATTGATATTGCCATCAGGCGCAAGTGTGCCTGGCAGGGCGTCATTGTGCTAATGAACTGAGCTGCGTACTCCAGGGCTGATTTGTTGTTCGCTTAAAAGACCTTGAGCTTATTGCTGACTAAGACCTCAAACCCGTCATGCCTGACTTGATCTGGCATCCTGCGGCTTTGGTTATGTACGGATGCAGGTATTCAGGAATGAGAAGCTGCGCACGGTTTTGCATAGATCATCAGCAATTTGAAGTCTGGGTGTAAAGACACTAGATGCCAGATCAAGTCTGGCATGACGGGTTTGAGGGGAGTGGTTAAAATGGATTGCAGCTTGTTCAGTTCCGTAATGTAGGGCGCATTGTAATGCGCCGCATGTATTTTCAAATACGGTATGCTGCATTTATGTCTGGCCTGAAACAACTTTGCTAATTTCCTCCGCGCTTGGCTTTTCAAGAGCAAATATGCTTCCCTCCATGCGATGATGTCATACGGCGCATTGCAATGCGCCCTACGCTTATCTCCTTGCTGACATTGCTGTGATACAGGCACGCGGTTTTGACATCATTATTATTGCCCGCGAGACTAGCCGGTGCGCACGGCGCACCCTACTGAATGCGCCTATGTGCTGGGTTTGCCGTTAGCAAGATAGAAACCGGGTTCTGCAGCATTAACTTTTTGGCGGTTCCCACAACTCCACACGGTTACCCTCAGGGTCCATGACCCAGCCGAACTTGCCGTATTCTGATTCATCTACTTTGGCATCGACATCGCAGCCTTCGGCGCGCAAGGCGGCGAGCAGGGCGTGCAGGTCATCGACGCGGTAGTTGATCATGAAGGGCTGGGTGCTGGGGGCAAAGTAGGTGGAGTCTGCCGGGAACAATGACCAGGCAGTTTTTTCTGTGCCGTCGCCATTGGCCTTGAATACGGCACCGCCCCAGGGGCTGAGTTCAAAACCGAGATGATCCTGGTACCAGGCGCTTAATGCTTGCGGGTCTTTTGCCTTGAAAAACACACCGCCTATGCCAACAACACGTTTCATATTGCCTCCTGAGGATGGATTTTTGAAATAGAATTGAATGAATTAAACTGTCTCCCCCCAAAGATACTACATGAGCATCTAATCCTACGCAAATCGGGCCACAAGAGATCGGCATAAAATTTACGATGGGATTTGCATGGAAAGGGATTCATAGTTATCGACCCAGCCAAAGCGTCTGATTAAACGGACGCTAGTAGTCTGGTATGTCAACTATGCGCTCGATGCAATTTTTTTCGGATATAAAATCTTTCCAATGCAAAATTGCAACCATATATTTATCTAAACTTATCAAGCCTGTATAGATTTCTTGATCCGTTTTATTACATTGAATAAAAAAAGTAACTCCAGTCGATTCGATACGTGCTTTGCGTATTTCATATTTGTCGGAAAGAATTTTTGATGTGGATTCTTCTTTTTTGATCAAATTAATAATTCTAATTGCGTTATCACAATCACTGATACTTTGAATGACATTGGTGATATGTATGGCAAACAAACCTCTTGGGTCCCAATACCCGTTGACGGTGGGGTTTTCTAATTGAGCACTGGCATATGGCTGTAGTTCTTCCATCAGCTCGTCGTTCTCATCCCATGCTTTTGCGCGTACAAAGTGCAGTTTCACGATATTGTCTCGTTCGGTAATTCACATCACTGAAACTTGATCGTAAAACTGGCCGGGCGGAAGTAGTCTGCGCCCATGCCTGATCTGGGCACGGTGCCTATCATCATGGCTAGTTCCTTGCCTTTGTACTGTGCCAGGGGGACTGGGTTACGGTCGTTGATAAATTCGGTGACGTTGTAGCTGTATTCATTTCCGTTAGTGCCTTTTGTGCGTTGCGTACCGGTCTTTTCATCGGCTTTCTCGGTATAGCTCAGTTCTTTGGTTGCACCGTCGAATAGCCATTTGCCTCGTTCCTGAGCAATTTTTCCGCAGGACAGGTATTTGCTGTCGTCGGCTGACGCGCCAACATTGAAAGGGCTGAGGGTGTCAGTCCTGAAGTGGATGTCTTTGGCATGTTCAAACAGGCTTTTGTCCTCGGCACAAATCAACCTGAATGAATGCTCGGGGTTGATTTGCATGACAATCTTGAATGGTGTTGTTTTGAGCTTGATGACGGCATTGTCGGTGAGTTTTGTCCTCTGGCCGTTTTGCTCTATCCAGGCAGACCATTTGTAGTTGCCTGTCTTTTCCAGCGCCTGGTCTATTTTTGTTTGTAGCCAGCTGGTAAATGCGGGATTGTCTGCAGGCGCGTATTGCAGCAAGGCTTTGTGTATGTCACCGCCAAATATGACTTCTTTCTGCGGCAAGAGCGGGTCTGCACCTCTGGCCAGCAAGAGCTCGACAATGTCTTTGTTGGCTAATAAGGCAGCTAACGATAGTGGGCGATAAACATCATTGCCGCCATTGGGGTTGGCGCCTGCATCAAGCAGTTTTTTGATGAGGGCGATATCCTGTGTTTGAATGGCGCTGTTCAAGGGGCACAAGGGCGTGCATACGTCTGCACGGGCACCGTTCTTGAGCAGTGTATCGATCATTTCTGATTCTTTGAAAATGGCGGCCCTGCGCAAAAGGGTAGAGCCATCTGCCAGTTTGATGTTGATGTTACTGCTGTTGACTATGCCAGCTTTTAAGGCTGCATCCAGCGCTGCCGGGTCGTAGATACGGCTCAGTTCGCGCCGGGTAGTCAGGGTATTGTCGGTTTTTAGATCATTCAAGCCGGGCAAGGCTGTCAGAGCATACTGGTCCAGCCAGTTTTGCGGATTGATGTTTTTGGGGAAATCGCTAGGCCCTGTTGATTTCATGAGCACCATGACCCAGGTCTTGCTGGCAGGATCAAGTACGGGCTTGCTGATGGTGGAGTTGCGCTGGTTGTTGACGATGTCTTTCAGGTAAAGCGGAACAGCAGGCAAAGGCAAGCGGAAACTTTGTTTGCTGATAGCTTTGTTACCGACGCAGGCATATGGATTTTTGTCACAGGCAAGTGCTGCCGCTTCACTGTCAAAACGCAGCAATTCGTATTGATATTCAGTACCGTTGAAATAAGAGATGGCTTCTGCCCATAGCAGTTTTTTATCGTCCAGCGTGTAGGTGGCGGGCAATTGTGCCTGGCTGGCTGCAGCCAGCAAAAGGCCGGAGGCAAGTATCAAGGCAGAGACTGGGCGCAGTTTGAGAATAGGCATGGGCAGATGGTAAAAGATGCAAAACGTACATCATATCTGAATTTGAAAACGGGATTTATCAAATTCTTGATTTAGGCCAAAAATCTTCCAGGCATGTCGAGCAAGCTGTTGCCAAAAGCGATAAACTCAAAACGAAGCGATATCGGATCGCAAGCTAATCATGTCTATGCGCTTCATCCAGGAAATTTAGAATGGTTGCGCATTCCCTGCTGAGCATGCCCAGCTCCCTTGCTTTAACAAATACGATATAAGAGCGCAATGCGTTTCTCTGCTTGGCGTTCAACATGGTAACAATAGATTGAGTCTGATAGCGATCGAGTCTGTACAGCATTCCCTCAACATTGACATCCGATACCTCAGGCTCTTCGATGTCGGCAATCATGTAGGATGACAGATAGTAGGCAAATGCCTCATCGGTAAAAAATGTGAGCGCATGAGTCAGACGCCGCAGTTGTGCCGCATTGTGGCCTTGCCATGATTTGCCGGTAAAGTAGGCGGCCACGCCTTCGTCGTCGTAAGTAGGCTGGGAGATATTGCCGGGCTCAGGTGGCGTCGCATTTTCCCAGGCGGATCGTATCATTGTGACGAGTTCAATTGCTGTGAGCATGGTGCTATAGATTTGAAGGTTGATTTAATTCATAAACTGGCGGTGTTGCGTCATGGAGCAGTGCTGCAATAGCTGGCGTTCAGCCCGGTACGGCCTTCACGCCGCCCTGAGCTGCTGCCCCATCTCTTCTTCCATCAGCGTCTCCACCATAATCTCACGCAAACGCTGCACGGCCATGTGCGGTTCAGCCTCAAGGCGGTGCAGGCTCAGGCCCAGCATGGGCAAGGCGGGCAGGGCGGGGTTGTCGATAATGCGCAGGTGTTTGGGCAGGCCAGCGGCGGTGCGCACGGTGACACCCAGACCTGCGGCGACGGCGGCCCAGATGCCGGACAGGCTGGGGCTGGTGAAGGACAAGCGCCAGGGGATGTTGGCATGGTCGAGTGCACTGGTGGCGCAGCTGCGCATGAGGCAGGGGGCTTCAAAGGCGACCAGTGGCAGGGGTTCATCACAGGGATAGCTGGCTTGCAGTTGCGGGTCTGCCGCGCCTATCCAGTGCATGGCAAAGTTGCGCAGGTGTTCGCTGTGCGGGGTGCTGATGCCGCCATCCCAGGTCAGCGCCAGGTCTAACTGGCCGCCGGTGATGAGGTCAAGCAGGGTGGCGTTGCGGGCGATTTTGGCTTCTATCCTGACCCTGGGGTGGGCGCGGGCGAAGCGGCCCAGCACATCAGTGAGTATGCGCTCGCCAAAGTCTTCAGGTATGCCCAGCCTGATCCAGCCTTCGAGATCAACCCCACGCACGGCGGCGGCAGCTTCATCATTAAGTTCAAGCAGGCGGCGGCCATAGGCCAGCAGGGTTTCGCCCGCAGCCGTGGGCAGCATGCCACGGCCAGACTTGCGCAGGATAGGGCTGCCGACCTGGTCTTCGAGTTTCTTGAGCTGGGCGCTGACTGCAGAGGTGGAACGGCCCAGCCTGTCTGCCGCCTTGGCAAAGCTGCCCAGCTCTATGCCAGTCACAAAGGTGCGCATGACATCAAGGTCAAAGGTGATCTTACTCACTGGCTTGCTCCTTTTGTTTATCTTTTGTCCATCCCGATTTTTGGAATGATGGGTTTGAAATTATCTGATTTTATGGATGAAGATAGTCGGGTATCTTGTACTTGTCAATAACGCTTTTGGAGTCGCACCATGCAAATCCCCAGCACCATCGCCCGCGAACTCATGGGTGACATCGCCCCCAAGTTTGCCGAGCTGACCGACACTGTTTTATTCGATGACATCTGGCAAAGGCCGGGCCTGGCCGCGCGTGAACGCAGTCTGATCACGGTTGCCACCCTGATTGCGCTGAACCGCAGCGAGCAATTGCCCTTTCACATACAGCGCGCGTTGGACAACGGCATCACCCATGCAGAGCTGGTCGAGGTCATCACTCAACTGGCGTTTTATGCGGGCTGGCCTACGGCGGCATCGGCTGTCACCGCGCTGCGCCAATTGTCTGCGAAACAAACTACTTCAACATCAAAGGAGTAAATCATGCCCATGAGCCGCGTATCCCTGTTAAAGGGTAAATCACCTGAATACCTGCAAGCCTTGTCGGATGCTTTGCATCAGGCACTGGTAGAAGCATATGAAGTGCCACTCAAGGACCGCTTCCAGATCATCCATCAGCATGAAGTGAATGAACTGGTGTTTGACCGTGATTATCTCAGCCACGAGAACAAGCCAAGGTCGGACGATTTTGTACTAATACAGATCACTGCTGGCCGCCAGCGCAGTGCTGCGACCAAGGCGGCGTTTTACCGCAGGCTGGTGGAGCTGCTGGGAGTGTCGCCAGGTATCAGGTCTGAGGATGTGCTGGTCATTATCAATACTACCGCAGCTGAGGACTGGTCGTTTAGTGGTGGTGTGATGTATGACGGTGTGGCGCGGTATGAGTGAGGTTTTGTAATTACGCAGGTTGGGTCGGGTTCGATAATTTTGTAGGTCGGGCCGGTTTCGTAGGTTGGGCTACGGGGTATCAGCCCAACACTGGGCCTAAGCAAACGTATACGTCATTGAAACGCCGAGTGTTGGGCTGGTGAGGCGTAGCCCAACCTACAACGCGCAGCCTAGCGAGGCTGGCCCAACCTTCGACAATTGCAATCTACAAGAAAAAATTCCCCATCAAACTAATCGCAAAAAGGACACCCAACATGATCGCCATGCAATACAACTTCACCCTTCCTGCCGACTACGATATGGACATCGTGCGTCAGCGCATTGCCAGCAAGGGGCATCTGCTGGATAACTTCCCCGGCCTGGCTTTCAAGGCCTATCTGCATGCGAGTAAAGGCCAGGAACCAACGACGTCCAGCCATAATGCATATGCGCCTTTTTACCTCTGGCATGACAATGAAGGTTTGAATAATTTCATCTGTGGCGATGGCTTCAAGGCGGTGTCGCAAGCCTTTGGCTGGCCTGCGGTCAGTCAGTGGTCGGTGTGGCATAGTTATGTGGATGCGCAGGTGCGTAGCGCGACATTTGCTACGCGCGAGATCAGCCAGATTGCGGCTTACACAGATCTTGGCGCTTTGCGCGAGCTTGAAATTGCCGCCGTAAAAAACATCAGCCAGCAAGCCGGTGCGCTGGCAACGCTGGTGGCTTTTGATCCGAATGCCTGGACACTGGTGCGCTTTACTTTATGGCGTGATGCCTCTGCCGCGCAAGCTGCAGGTTTGCCTGATCATGTGCAGGCGTATGAAGTGGGGCATGTGTCGGCCCCAGGGCGCTGATCTTGTGGGCCCTCACGCGCCCAAATGAGTTTCAACTGCAAGGCCTGGCATGGTTGCATGGTTGGTCAGGCCAGCACGCTCTGGCAGACGTGCTGTGAACCTGATTCTGGCGCGAAGTAAAATGCTTATAAGCCCTTGGTATTTTTAATAAAGAGCTTGATTATATCGACGCGTGCCTGGATTTTCGGTGGCAGCGACCCTGTGCGCTCGGCAAGCTGCACGATTTCTGCATAGACTTGCCTGACCTTGGGCAAATCCTTGTTGAGCATATGAATGCTGGAGAGCAGGGCAAGATCGTCGATCAGGTCTTGCTGCTCAGCTTCAGTGTCCTTTGCCAATTGCCTGCGGACAGCCAACGCTGCATTGATATGTTCCTGAGCATCTTTGAGACGCCTTTCGGTAAACTCTACGGTCGCCAGGCTGTGGAGTATTTTGGCCAGTTCAGCTTGCAGGGCAGGGCTTAATTGCTTTTGCTCCTGCAGCAGGGTACTGGCTTCACTAAAAGCTTTGATTGCTGCTGAGGCTCTGTTATCTGCCTCGTTGAGCAAACCCAGGCCATACAGGGCCATCGCAAATTCATTGGCAGTGTCGCTGCGTTGTGCGTAATCCAGGCGATAGATACTGATTGCTTCATTCAAAAAAATACGGCCCTGTATCAGGTCTTTGCCGATGATGTTGAACGTGCCCAGTCTGGCAAGCACCCATGCCAGTTTGCGCTTTTCAGTAGCCGGTTTTTTGTCAATTTGCTGGCGGCAAAGTGCGAGTATTTCTGCATACATCTTGCGGGCATCATCGATACGGAATTCTTTCAGATTGAGCTCACCCAGTTGTGACAGCGTAAAGATCAATTCATCCGTCAATTCTGGTTTTTGCTGTACCAGTTTGCGATAATTGGCGATAGCTTCTTCCATCAGAGGTCGCGCCAGGACAGTCTTTCTCTGATTGTTGAAGGCCATGGCCAGCCTGACTTGTACCGACGCAAGATCATGCAGGTAAAGCGGTTCTCTGGCAGCAAGCGGGCGGTAGATAGCCAGAGCTTCAGTGAACAGTGCTTCGGCCAGTTGTGGCTTGTTATTCAGATTCAGGTAGCCAAACTGGCTCAAGACGCTGGCAAGCTTTTTCGCATACAGCTGCGCTGAAGCTGCATCCTTTGCCGAGAGCTTGCGGTAATTGGCTGCCGCTTCTTCCAGCGCGGTGTAAGCTTCTGCATTGCGTTTTTGCGTCAGGTCTATCTCTGCCATGTTGACCAGCAAGCTGGTCAGTGGTGGCAAATAAGTGTCACTATCTTTTTTAAACAGTTTGCGGTAAAGGGCCAGGGCTTCGCCATAGGCCACATAGGCTTTTTGGGTTTGCTTGTTGACGAGCGCAGCATCGCCGAGGTTTAAATAGCTGACGGCAAGATTGTGCGTCAGCTCAGGGTATTTTTCTACCTGCGCGCCATACATGCTGATGGCTTCTTCAAGCGCCTGCTGTGCCTCTTGATTTTTACGTTCATTGTAATAAATCAAACCGAGTGACAATTGCGTACCTGCCAGTCTCCTTTGATAATACTCTGGTGTTTTGGCAGCCAGTTTGCGCCAGTTAACGACGGCTTCTTCATAAATCACACGCGCCTTGTCGCTTTGCCCTGTCTGCTTGTAGATATCTGCGAGCTCATTAAGTGTTGCTGCAAAGTTGGGCCTTGCCTGGTCGGCATAGCTGGATGGTACCTGGCGATAGATAGTGGCGGCTTCTTCATAGGATGTTTGCGCTTGTGCCTGCTTTTTTTCTAAAACATTCAGATCGCCCAGGTTTTTGAGTGTGTCACCATAGGCATACAGGGTATGGGCGCTCTTCTGGCTTTCAGTGCGGTAGATGGCGATGGCCTCGTCAAGCGCCTGCCGCGCTTCGGCATATTTTTTGTCATTCTTGTAGCTGATGCCAAGATTGGAAATACTCAGGGCAAGTTCAGGCTTGAATCGGGGTTCTTTTCCTATCGCAGTACGGTAAAAATTGACGGATTCCTGATATGCCTGTCTTGCATCTGAATATCTGTCTTCGTTGAAATGCAGCACGCCCAGATAAAAATAGGCGCTCGCCAGCCTGGATGTATAAGTGTCAGCATCTTTCTGGATTAACTGCCGGTAATTGGCGACGACCTCACCGTAGGCACCAATTGCCTTGTCAGACAGCCGCATTTGCCGGTACAAGTCACCCAGACTGATGAGCGCAGTTGTCAAGGCAGGCAAGGCTGGCAAGACCTGTGCTGACTCTGTCGCCAGCTCTTGCTTATAGACGCGGACGGCTTCTTCATAAGCTGCCTGTGCCAGCGCCAGCTTGTTCTCTTTCTTGTTGAGCTCAGCGTAGCTCTCCAGTGTCACGGCATAGCCATGCAGGGACGCCGGATTGTTTTTTATATCTTCCTTATAAAGGGCAATGGATTCATCAAAAGCCTGGCGCGCTTCAGGGTTTTTATTATCAAGTTTATCGATGAGGGCAATATTACTCAGGGCTAAGGCAAGCCCGGCATTGAACCTGGCTTCTTTTAATGCCGCAAGGCGGTAAAAACTGACTGATTCTTCATAGGTTTTTTTTGCTTCTGCATATTTTCTATCATTATGTAGAACAAAGCCCAGATTAAGCAGCGCATTGGCCAGCTTGGGTGTGTAGGTCAGCGCATCTTTCTGGCTTAGCTGGCGATAATTGGCGATAGCCTCAGTAAATGCACTGATTGCTTGCGCTTGAAGATTATTTTGCTTGTAAATGTGTGCCAGTTCTATGAGGGACGCTGCAAACGATGGACGGGCCTCGTCAGCGTAACTGGCAGGAATTTGCCTATAGATATTGGCTGCTTCTTCGTAGGATGCTTGCGCCTGGGCCCGTTTGTTTTCGATGGCATTCAAATCTCCCAAGCTTCTGACGGAGTTGGCATACACATACTGGGTATGGGCGCTTTTTTGCTTTTCAGCCTGGTAGATAGCAATGGCTTCATTAAAATTTGCCCGTGCTGCAGCGTATTTGTTGTCGGCTTTATTGGTGATGCCAAGATTGGACAGGCTGAGCGCCAATTCCGGTTTGAATTTTTCTTCTCTTACTACCGCAAGACGGTAAGACGCAATCGATTCTTCAAACATCTGCCTTGCTTCAGGAAGTTTTTTCTCCTGGTACTGAACCACGCCCGCATGAAAAAATGCGCTGGCCAGCCTTGGCGTGTAGGTATAGGCATCTTTCTGTACCAACTCGCGATAGTTGGCGATGACTTCGTTATAGGACGCCAGCGCTTGCGAGCGCAGAGCCTGTTCTTTGTCATGATCTGCCAGGCTATGCAGGGTCGAAGTCAATTGCGGCAAGTAAGCATCACGGTTTTTTTCTACCTGCAGACGGCTGACGGCAACTGCTTTTTCAAAATAAACCCTGGTCTGTGGCCAGTTTTTTTCTGCCTGATACAGCAAGGCCAGATTGTAGCGCAGCATGTACAGGTGTTCCTGGTAGGTTTCTGCTTTGCCTGCCTCTACCTTGTTACAGAGTTCCAGCGCTTCTTCATAGGCAACATGCGCCTCCTGATAGCGGTTTTCCTTATGATAAATAGTGCCCTGCCGGATGATGGCCGTGATCAGCTGGGGCAGGTATTTACCGGGGTTTTCTGTTGCTTGCTTGCGCAAGTTATTGGCCTCTGTTTCAGTGGCAGATAACTGCTTTTTAATCTGAGTGCTGGTAACGGTCGCCTGTTTTTCAGTAGAAGCCAGGGTGCTTGGGCTATACATGGCAGGCAGCGCCAGGGCAAGGCAGAACAGGGGTTGAAATTTAACCGGCATTATGTTGTCGATGGTGGAAAATGAACCAGCTAGTATTGTACTGGGGTGCAGGTAAAAAAGCTTGGTTTCGGGAGTTGGGCCATGTTTTTTCAGGGTTTTTCTTAGACCTGGTCTGCGTTTTAAACTGACTTAAGAAAAATTTGGTGGATGCGTGCAGTTTGTGTAACATGCATCATTGCGGGGAAAGTGTATCTTAAGCTTATCTTCCGGCAGGCTGGCGTCACTACCTGGTTTTCTGAACAGCGTTTTTACACAACATTACCGCGTGCAATCAAGGCGCGCATTCAAACTACGCATCTACGCGACGTTTTAACACATCTCGCAACGCGCCTGGCCGCATATCAATTCGCGTTGCTTTTCAGTTTGCACACATATCATTTTCCGCACGGGTTGTCCTGACCTGTGCCTTACTATTTTTGTTAATGAGGTTTTCATTGAATATTCTAATTCAAGCGTACAGTCACGCCCGGTCATTTGCAGGGCTGACCATTTATTTTGCATTTCGCAGCTACAACAACAATGCGAGAGGAGGGCGCGCATGAATTTTTATCCCTTCCACCTGGGCGATTATGCGTCCCACACCCGTCACCTGAGCTTGCTGGAAGACCTGGCCTACCGCCGCATGCTGGACCTGTATTACACAACTGAAGCAGCTTTGCCAGCCGACCCTGAAAAAGTCGCACGCTTGATAGGTATGCGCGAATATATGCGTGAAGTGGCAGATGTCTTGTCTGACTTCTTTGTGATCTCAGATGCAGGCCATACGAATAGTCGTTGTGAAGAAGAGCTGGCCTTATACCGGGCCAAAGCCGACCGTGCCAAGTCTGCCAACAAAGCACGCTGGGGCGGTGCCAGGGCAGGCTTGGTTGCAGAGCCAGATGAAGAATTTGAGCAAATCGGCATAGGGAAAACACTTCATGCAAACGCTCCACCTCTGAAATCAGAAACAAGATCAGAGACGAAATTGCAAACTGCACAGATCGCAACCAGTAACCATGAACCAGTTACCAGGAACGATAAACCAGTAAACAGTCAACCAATAAAAAAAACAAAACCAAAATCAAAAGCTGCGGTCACGCCGCAGCAGTGCGATGAATATTTTGAATATGCATGGGAAGATTATCCTAAAACATCTGCCTGCACCAGAATCGCCGCTTACCAGGCCTGGAATGCCCGCCTGGCAGAAGGAGCCAGCCCAGTCCACATGTTTCATGGTGCCAGTTGTTATCGCTCTTATGTTGAAGACAAGCAAGTGGAGCTGGATGCCGTGATGCATGCCAGCGTGTTCTTTGGTCCTGAACAACATTATCTGAGAGATTGGGAGGCACGCCCCTTATGGACGAATGAAGAGACTTATTTTGATGAAGAAGAATATTGACGCTTAAGCGCATCATGCACGCAGAAAGACAGGCGTAGGAAACGATAGACCATTAACATCATAGAGGATGACATGATAAGAAACACCTACACAGGCAGGGATGGCTTGCCGTATTTTTTTCCAGTTCTGGATGACGATCTGGCGGGTTTGCCAGACAGCGACAGCAGTTCACAAGCTGATATCCCTGTATTCCAGGCAGATCGGCGACTAGATCAGGAGCAGATAGTTTCTTGGCCGCAGCAGGATATACCAATAAGGACAGACGGTATGAACGACAGGGGTGATCCCTTGTTGTTGCGTGGCAGGCAGCAGCCGGATTTACCCTTCAATAGCTGGCAACGCAACGAGATGCGTGATGTCGAGCAGGAGCCAGCCTCATGGGGTGAGTACGATGGGCAGTCTATGGATGCTGCCATGCGTTCCAATGAGCAAGGCCAGGGAGGGGCTGCGGCAGGATATACGGGGGCCGACGTGCTGCAAAAACATAAGAAACTTTTAGAGTTGCCGCCACCAGGGCTCACACGCGAGCAGGAAGTGATATGGTTGCAGCGTCAGGTATTCAAGAATGACCTGGGTTTGGATATTAGTCGTTTACCTGAGGTGGATTATGCTGACTTTGCCAGAAAGGGAAGTAAATACTATTCGCAAGTCTCGCCTGAAGATATAGGAAAAATCCGCGCGAGAATTGCTGCACATATAGCAAATAGTCCAGAACCCACACCCAGCTCCATACGCGAATGGAATGGCGCACAGTTGGGTAATTTGCAAAACCTGAACATTACTGATAACGTACTCTCTGCCAAGGCTGCACTGGAATGTATAGGTACCGTTCCTGATTGTGATCTGGCTGTCAAACAACTGAATCTGATTAATGGCAAAGACGGTAAATACGGCATGAATGTAGATTTTCATCTCGCGCAAAAAGATGAGTCCGTTGCATTCAAAATGAATGTGATGGA
The DNA here is from genome assembly GCF_049339405.1 of Undibacterium sp. Tian12W. Classification (NCBI taxonomy): domain Bacteria; kingdom Pseudomonadati; phylum Pseudomonadota; class Betaproteobacteria; order Burkholderiales; family Oxalobacteraceae; genus Undibacterium; species Undibacterium sp. Tian12W. The sequence continues at coordinate 119,742 of NZ_JBMPPK010000013.1, read as the reverse complement.
CGACGAGGCCTTCAGAAAAAAGGTCGCAGAGAACAGCAGACTGCCTAAAAATACCGGTGGATACTGGGACAGCAATGAGTTGACGATGTATCTGCCTCGTGGCCGTAATTTCAATGTCACCGGGCATGAAATCCTGCATGCCTTGGGACGTGGTCACGACGAATTCAAATATATCGATCCTGCAATGCGGCCCGGCATTATGTCTTACGCTTCAGATATTATCCGTTCACCCAGACCTGTAGAAAGAGACTATAAAATACTGGTCGATAATTATCGCGATTATCCGGCCAGGGTGCCCCGCAGCATCTGGGATTTTTGGAGGAAGTAATGCTACCCATCATTGTTTATGAAGTCCCCAATTTATCCTGTGACGTCGCAGCGGTTGAGCAAGTGCTGAGCGCCAACGTTATGGCGCAATCGAGCTACAAGCTGGACAATGGCATGACGCTGGTGCGCTGTCTTTCCAAGCCAGATGCGTTTGTGGTCAGCAAACCTGCCATCAAACAGGGCAAGGCTTGCGTGTTTGATGAGGTGAGCCTCAAATGGGAGAACCGGGCCTGGCATTTTCGCGAAAGCGAAAGCAGGAAATATGCAGCCCGCATCAATAGCAAAGGTCTATGTCCGTCCCTGGATTATCGTGAGCAGTTTTACCCCGGTCAGCAATGGACAGAAATCCCTCCTGACATGACGCTGGAAGTTTCGATGGAGATCAAGAACCTGGCCGAACGCAGTGGCATAGCCCTGTTGCGCAAGGCAGGTTTGCCATGGGAGCGTTATAGCCGCAACGCCGATGATCCATCTTTGCTGCATGTAGCTGCCGTGCATGAGGTAAAGACAGAGCGATGCCTCAATGAATGGGACCGTATCTGGCCATTCAACAAGCCTGTGCAGTGCTACCAGGCAATCATGGGCAGGGATTTTTCTTATGTTGAATGGATGGCGTTTGCCAGATACAAGGATGGAAGCATACGTTTCAAGGGGACCAGCATTATCATTGCCTGAGATGTTGCTGCCAGGGTTGCCACTCATCAGTTCTCTAAGGGAAGGATTTGGCGGCGAGCAGCATGGATGTGTCGAAGTTGTGTTTTGACCATAAGATCAAGCAGATTTTTTGTGTTTTGATCATGTAGAATAGGCAAGGATATTGCGTCAGCCGTGGTGGGCTTGCCGCCTGCCTTTTCTACGATGTCACTACATTCTAGGAGCGTTTCCTCATGTCTTCCTTCCCCATTCAATCAACCGTCCCCGTCACGATCACCAATAATTCGCCCGCCAATAATGACAATGTCTGGGTGACGGTATATGGCAGCCTCATCATCAATCCCGGCAACAGCCAGACTCCGGCGCAGGGTGCCAATTATTATCTGGTGCCACCAGCGGCAGGGCAGACGCAGGTGGTGCCGACTGCCGTAACTGATCTGCCGCCGCCAGGGCCCAATTCGCCAGATGGCGTTATCCTGCCGAGCTACACACTGACGCAATGGGGCAATAGCCTGAGCCTGCCTGCACCGGCTTATACGGGGGATGCAAACGGCAACAACAACCAGCAATATTCGGGGCGTATTTTGATTTCTGTCGGTGCACCCACGCAGGCTCAGGTATCGGTCACATCCACACCTGCCTCAGTCTCGTCACCGAGCCCGGCCAGTGCGCAAGACCCGAGTACTGGCACGTTTTATGATTTTCTCGAATTTACCGTGGCCTCGAATTCCAATGGCAGCATCAATGTCGATATTGATACCTCACAGGTCGATGCCTTTGGCCTGCCTATGCAATTGCAGTTCTTTAAAGATGCTGCTGCGACCCAGACTTACAATGACAATTTTACGGGTGACACCACCGCCGGCAGCGATCAGGTGACCAGCCTGGGGCCCAGCAATGGCCTGGGCCAGGGTGTGCCTGTGACTGGCAGCGGCATTGCGCCAGGCAGCGCAGTGGTCAGTGTGCCTGTGGGTGCCAACCCCGGCAGCATGACGCTGAACCTGCCAGCCACTGCCACTGTCAGTGCTGCAGCCCTCACTGCCGTCCTGGCCGGGCCCGTCGGCGTGGTTGGTGTGCGCGATGATATTTTCAATGGCAGCGACATGAGTAATTTTGCGACCTTCATCAAGGAGCAAAGCAACAAGGGCAACGCCAGCCCTTTCATGGAATGTCTGGGTGCTGCCCCCATGCGTATCGTCTCGCCCAAGGACATTTGCGAGAACCCCAATGTGGCCGCCAGCGATGCGCTGAACAATTATTTCAATGCTCAGGTCGATAATTTCTTTTTGCAATACTTCAGCAGCCCCGCCACATCAAGCCCCGGCGTGCCAGGCAATGGCGGCGGCAATACCTTCAGCCTGCAATCCTCAGCCTTTGGCCAGCCATTGACTTATAGCGGCAGCGTGGCTTTGCAGACCGATGGCAGCTATGCGCTCTCACTCGCAGACGCCAGCGGCACCGACAGCAATACCTACACGATTTACTACCCGTTCTCGACACAAAATGTACTGGCTGACTACACGCCGGTTTTCCCGGTCGCTGCGCCACCTGCATGGATCAGCGCCGCCATGGCCAAGGAATCTGCCTCGCAAATGATCTTCGCCTGCGATGCCGTGTTTGCTGACAATACCCTGCGTGGTTTGAGCGGTGCGGCACTGGCGGTGCAGGGTGATCTGGAGAATTCTGTTTCTGCCGCCTTCAACCGTGGCATCATCCTTAATGAGCCATCGACCTGGGGCGACAGCAGCACCTGGTATCCAGATAGCCAGCCCTTCAACTACTGGGTTAAATACTGGCATCAGGCTGGCCTGACCGAGAGCGGCCTGGCTTATGCTTTTCCATACGACGACAAGTTTGGCAGCAGCACCAATATCCAGCAAAGCAGTGTCGGCAATGTCAGCATCATCCTCAGCACCTGGGGCAGTACACCCATGCCGACTGTGACACTGACAGCACCCACCAGCGGCACCCAGGGCGGCAGCCTGCAACTTGCTGCCAGCGTTGCAGGTAGTGGTGCGACTCCAACGGGCAGCGTCAGCTATTTTGTCGATGGCTGCGTCATGAGCAACACCAGCAGCCAGACCAGTGTAGTACTGGCAAATGGCCAGGCTGCAGCCGCCAGCTTTACTGTTCCCGCCTTGCCTGATGGTGCCTATACCCATAGCTATACCGTCACCGCAGTGTATTCAGGCGACAGCAATTACCAGCCTGCCGTTGCCACCCAGACCGTGCAACTCACAGGCCCCAGTGGTGATTTTTCCGTCAGCCTCAACCCGCCACAATTCCCGGTTGGCACCACTGTCAGCGTCACCACCGTGCTGCCAGTCGCGACAGTCGCTGGCACGCTGGCCTTGAATCTCATCGATTCATTACAGAACGTGGTCGCCAGCGTCGCCGCCTTCAGCGTCAGCAGCCCCAGCAATGTCACGCCCTTTGACATTCCCGCCAATGTGCTGAGTTTTATCGGCATCGTCACCAGCGGCAACAACCAGATCACTGGCGTCAGCAGTACCAATGACCTGACCCCTGGGCAAGTGCTGACAGGCACAGGCATACCAACAGGCACGACGATAGTCTCATTCAGCCCCGGCACGATCACCATGAGTGGTAACGCCAATACAGAGGCCACGGGTGCAAGCACCACCATCACATCCAATGCGGCGCTGGTGGGCTATGCGGTACAGGCGATATATGTACCTGCAGATAAAAGTGGAAATTTGACGGGGCAGATTAATTTTTCGTTTCAGAGCTAGGGGGTAAGTCGCAGCTTGGGTCAGGCTTTGCACTGCCCAAGCTGCTGTTAATGCAATCTGGTTCTCCGCTGTTTGCAGCAATGCCAATGTCAATCAAACTCTCGCAAAGGAAAATCATAAAAATAGGTGAAGAATATGCAAGTAAAATTATGTTTTTGACATTGTTAATAAGGATACTTATGCCTCATGCTGTCAGAGCTTGTTGTTCAGCCCAGGTTTGTCAATAAACTGGCTGATCAAGACGGACAAATGATCGCGGTGTGAACGACCCTGGTGATGGCACCCGCGGCTTGCATGTCCTTAGAGCGCGCAGTCACTTGTTTGACATGGACGAATGGCTGCGCCATATGCTCATTGCGTCAAGCGAGTGTCAATTGATCTGTCCACGGCAGCATTCCAAGGAAACCAATATGAGCTCAGCATCATCAACACCGGCGAGTTTTATCCTGCAGTCTTACAATGTCTTCAATAATAATATTGCACAGTCGCCCAACAATATCCTCAATTTTCTGCAAGACTACCGGGGCAAGGTGATAGACCCGGCACAGATTACCGAGCAAACCAGTCAACAAGAATTTTCTTCGCAGACCGACAAGAGTAATTCATCGGTTGAAACAAAATCGAGCTTCGCTGTCTCCGTTGGTATAGAGGGCAGTTACAGTTTCTTCAGCGGTTCTGTGCAAGCCAACTACAACAAGGAAACTTACCAGTCATCTACCGCATTCAATTTTGGTTTCGGCGCCACACTCAGATGCGGCAGCGTTTATTTCAATCACAGCAGCGATGTGGAAGTGATCAAAAGCTATTTGACGAGTGGCTTGCTTGCAGACTTGCAAGGTATAAACTCATTGGCGAGCGCAGCCAGATTCACCGATCATTACGGCACCCACCTTGTCCTGGGTGTCTATCTCGGTGGCGCACTGTATGTCAGTATAGCTGCCAATACCACCAGTGAAAGCAGCAAAACCAGTATGGACCTGACGGTTACTGCACAGTATAAAAGCGTCGCCAGCGTAACGGCAACGGCAAAGGTCACCAGCAGCCTTGAGAGCACTTATAAAACCGACCAATACCATTCTGAGGTTAAAGCTATAGGCGGCAGCAGCGCTGTTGCCGCCAACATGGATGTTAATGACCCCAAAACCTATGCAGCCTGGGCTGAAACATGCACTGCCAGCACGGTATCAGGCGTCAGTCAGAGTAAAGAATTCTGGGAATTGGCAACCGCTGGCAGCACCGCGCAAAAATTCCTGCAGCTCTATGTGCAATTGAAAGTTTTGATGCAGAGTATTAATTATCCATCCTACTTCTCCAGCACGATCAGTGTCCTGCCTCGTCAGGAAAACCTGGTAGAAGTCACTGTTGGTCAAGACTACAAAATCATATCTGGCGGTGTTTCGGTAACGACAGGCAGCCCCAACTATTTGCTGGGTTGCTACCCCAGCGTAGATCAAAACAAGAACATCACAGGCTGGACAGCAGCTTCGCATGATCATAGTTTCCCTGCTGATCCTGGATCACAGACATTGACATCCTATGCCGTTGCCATCTATGACCCAAGCAACTTGCTCAAGGTCGGCCTCACTAGCGCCAGTGGCACTAATCCAGGTATCGGGGGCGACACTGCCACGGCCATAATCGGTGACAACTTCATCCTGACAGGCGGCGGTGCACAAGCCAACTGGACCGGAGGTGAATGCAAATTCCTGATGCAAAGCTACCCGAATGCTGAGGTCAGCGCCAAATCCTGGACAGGCATGATCCATGACTATGGAGATGCAGCTAATAACGTGCCGCTGAAGGTATATGCAATTGGCGTGTATTCAGAATATCTGAGCATCACATCGCAAATTACCAAGCAACCAATCTTTAACGTCCAGCACGGCAATGCCGTGGCAAAAGCAGTCACCGCGATTGCAGGTGGTGGTGTCAGCGTCAGCAATGTCAAAGGCATGGGCAACCTGGTCCAGAGTAATGCCCCTTCGTCTGCGCAGACCTGGTCTGAATATAACTCCGACATGGAAGGTAATGTGTCACCGGGCGATGCCACTGCCTATGCAATCCAGTTAAGCGCCAGCCTGCATGCTTAAATCCCTCATCACGCAAACTTTGCGTGAGTAAAGATACGTCATGCACGCCGCCAGCGGTATGCTTGACGTATTGATGCAGGGGTATCGCCCAGGCATCAGGGCCAGGTAATACCACAGGTATGGCACTGTTCGTCAACAAAAATGGTCTCGCGGCAGGCCGTATCACCAGTGCTGATGGCTTGCGCATAGAGCTTGGTATCTTCAGCCCAGGGCAATGGCAATGCAGACGCTACAGGTGCAAGCACCGCCATTACATCCAATGCGACGCTGGTGGGATATGCGATACAGACTGTGTACATGCCAGCCGTAGGTAGCGGGACTTTGACGGGGCAGATTAATTTTGCGTTTCAGGCATGTTGATAGATCGCATAAGATGTGAGCAATCATATGCACAATACAAGACCTCTATTTTGGTAAATTGACCCATGCGAACTTATTTACTCCTGCACCTGACCGCAAAAATCTTGATTGGGTGCGTGATTGGTTCAGCGCTTTGCACACCTGTTTACGCCGGAACTTCTTTAACTGCCTGCGTGTCCCGCACTAATGACCTGGCTTGCGCGCTATTCGCAAGCCGGATCAGTGGGGCTGCCGTTCGCACCAAACCAGACGAGATGGCAGAGGTCTCTTTTCGTCTGGCATTGGGGGAACTTGTCCGTATCAACTGGAAGTTAAGCAAGACCGCGGATAAGCAATGGATATATGTGGGGATGAAGTCACAAGACCCCAATAACATCTCACCATGGGGCTGGGTCAGGTCACAGGATCTGGCAGGGGAAGAAGATTTTCGTAAAGTAGTTAACTGCTGGCCGTTTGCCTCTATTTTCGACGAATCACAGGTCGATGCCCCTGTTCTGGATGTGAAGTTTTCGCGTGCTGGCAAGACCGACTCCGCGAAAATCAAGGCCTGGTCAGTAGGGAATTTAATAAGAATAGGCGTGAGCCGTCGCGATTCTCTGGTGTATGCTTATGACCCCGACATGTTCAGGCTTACTCATGCTGGCAGCGAAGAGCGTGGGCTGAATGTAAGTCTGTTTGATCCGCCATTATTGCCGGGCTGTGCCCGCATCCAGATGCGTCGTTAGGCAAATCTGCGGTCAGTAGCAGCATTCCTATAATCAGACCGAAAGTCGGCATGATGCAGACTTTTCTCACCCCATGTCCTGCTTTAATTTTTAAAGTAATTTATTATCGAAAATCAAGAGATTAATAATGAGCGTAACAGCAAGCGTGAAGACACCACTGAATGATCAAGAGCGATTATTCAATGTTCCTGTTTGTAGCGAATCATGGTTTCGTGACGTAATTTTTCCGATTGCAAAAGCCCACAATTTGTCACTGATAGATGACTGGGGTATCTTTGTCAGTATCCAGCATGAAAACATAAACTTGTTCGTTGGCGAATTGAATACGCTTTGCGATTGCATTGAACAGCTGGATAATTTATCGACTCAGGCAAAGCAGCATACTCTCCAAAGATTGAACATCTTGTCATTTGAGACGGTGAGAATGTTAAAGACAAGGAGTGATATTGTTGTCCTTATTGGATAAGCTGGCGAGGTCAGTCTGCACTCTCAGCGTAAGTCCGATGTATTCCAGTCCGCAACAATGTGGGAATGATTTTAATATGGGATGATGAGGCGTGACGAATTCGTAGTCTGAGTCTCATTAATCCCGGTAGATTCTGCGCAATTACTACTCCCTGCATATTCTTTTCCCACTTGCATCACCCCACTTCGATCGGTATCGTTTCACCCATGCGCTGATGTCATGAACGGGCTTTTCGGCATCAGGCAGGGCCGCTTGCGCATGCTCGCAAGCTCTATTGAACGGTGGATAAAACAGGGGTGTGCAGGCTTCCACCAGATTGTGCTGTCTCTGCAGATGCACAATGCCGCTCCGGTCTACGGGCCGGATTTACACCAGACTTCATGAAAAAATTCAATCTTAAAAAATATCTCGGCGGTTTTAGTGCACTGCTGGCCATGAGTGGCTCCTGCTTCGCTGCAGGCTGGCAATTGACTGATCTTGGTGCCTTTGAATCAGGTACCAGTGGTGGCTATGCCTTGACGGCGGATGGCCGGGTTGGTGGCCTGTCGGCAAGAGCCGACGGTTTGCCATACCCATTTCTTAGCCAGAATGGTCAACTCGCACCCATAGGCAATACCACAGGCGTAGTGCTAGTCGCCAACAAAAATGCTCTCGCGGCAGGGCGGGTCAACAGTGCTGATGGCCTGAGTGTTGAGCTGGGTATTTTTAGCGGCAACCGCACGATACGGCTGGGCAGTTTTGGCGGGAGCTACTTTCAAATCAATGGCATCAATGATAATGGCCAAGTCGTGGGCTACGGCACCTTTGTCAATTATGATGAGCACGCCTTCGTCGCCACCACAGCCGGGCTGGTGGATATAGGCACCTTGGGTGGCCGCTTCAGCAGGGCAATGGCAATCAATAATGCTGGTGTTATTGTTGCCAGTGCCACCAATGCAAAAGGACAAACTCGCTGCGCCTTGTCTTACGGCGGTGGCTTGACCGATATAGGTTCTTTGTCGTCCAAGGGCAGTTGTTTGCCAGCGGCGATTAATTCATCAGGGATGGTCGCGGGTACTGCATATAATGGCCAGGAGTATCGCGCTTTTTTATATGATGGACGGCAGTTCTCTGATCTTGGCACCCTGGGCGGTAATTACAGCGAGGCTACAGGCATCAATGATCTTGGCCAGGTCGCAGGTGCAGCCAGAATTGCCAATGGTGATTACCGCGCCTTTTTATATAGCGCAGGCAGCATGCTCAATCTGGGCATGCCCGGCGGTGCCGCAGGCAATAGCTATGCACGCGGCATCAATAGCAAAGGGCAGGTGATAGGTTATTACAGGCTCAGTAATGATCGCAACCAGGTTGACCGGTCCTTCTTGTACAGCAATGGTGTGATTGCAGATGTCAGCAGTCTTGCAAGTGGCCTCACCGACATAGATTACCAAAGTCTGCACATCAACGATGCTGGCCAACTGGCCGGCACCGGCAAGATCAATGGTGTGCAGCGGGCATTTTTATTGACGCCGCTGCCTTGAGTGAAGTAATGAAATGCGCTAGCTAATGATAGAATTTTCTGGCGCTACATTTTTCCAGTTCTCATGGATACGATGAAGCTCTGGTCGTATCCATGTAGGGCATATATATGATACACCGCTTACGAATGCGAAAACTGCGGCGGTGCACCGTAAGTGATGTGATCAAATGCTATGGGGAATTTAGAAAAATAATCTCTATACTGCTCTGGCAGGATAAGTTTATTTTCTTTGGCGATGAACCCCAGATCGCCATGATCTTCTTTGACCAGATAATACCCTCCGATAAGCTCGTATAAATTAGAGCACTGTTCCAAAGCGTGGATCATGCGGACATCATTCCATGATTTTTCGCAGTGGAAAGAGATTGCTGTATTCCAAATCAGTTCAGCATGAGGACGATATGCTTTCCATTCTGGTTTTCTGATCTTGATTTGAATGGGACCAAAGGCAGCGTCACATGAAATATCTTCTGTGTCAGATTTGTCGTGCCAATCAACATCACCGAAAAGAGACCAGATGCGATGTGAGGGAAGTATCGCAGTCGTATGCAATTCAAGAATTGTATTAGTCATTTTTACCAACGCAAGTCAGGTCATTGATAAAATTGTTGTTCGTGAAATTATGGGGAAACATATCATAGTATGCCCGCTCGGCCTCATTGATGATGAAGCCTTTATCATCTGTCCAGAATTCTATAGGAGCATCATCACGGGATACGACATAATGCCCTCCAAATTTTTCATGAAGTTCCTTGCATAATTGCATCATCAGGATTTCCCGCGAGTGCACCCACGAATTTTCACATTCAAATTCAATCCTGAACTTAAATGGTACGCCACTGCTCGTCTTGTATGATTTCCAGAATGGCTCTCTTAAATTCACCATCATTTGTCCGATAACTACAGTAGCAATAAAATTGTAATAATTATCCACAGGCTCAAACTTGATGTGCAAGATATCTTCGATGTCAGATATTTCTACATCTGCCGCAATATGAAGCATTAGTTCTTGAGGTGAGGACATGATTTTCTTTCGGGTATGAAAACGAGATTCAGGGGTGTTGCGGCGAAAAGTTGAACGCTTAAGATGTGCGGCGATAGGCAGCGAGATTAGGGAGTATTGTAGCGTGTGATTCAGCAGGAAGTTTTTGTGCTTTCTTCCAGAACATGCCATTGTGATTTGGATGTAATTGCTGGCATCGCTCATTGTTTGCTTGCACCAGCACCCGCGCAATGAAAAAACTGCGGTATCGCCAGTTTTTTTTCAAGTGCTGGCCTGGCTCTGTGCAGGCCAGTGCCAACGGTAATTTCATGATCGGAAAAAGATTCGCCACCATCAGAGCATGGGGCAGTTCTGTCGCCGGGTCTGGCTTTTTTGCAATAGACAAAATCTTGTGCCAACTCTTGCATGACGGGTGACAGGTCGCCTCGTATGCTGTCAAGCTTGTCTGGATATTGCCCAGTTCCTGATTTCACATTTTCCAGTGCAGCAATGACAGCATCGTAGGTTTTTTGCGTTTTTGTATACAGCCTCTGGCTAGTCTCGCAGGGATCTTTTTTGCCACTCTGTGAATTGCTGTTGTTTGAATTGTTAATCTTTGAACCGCGCGCGTTGCACACGGCTTCATAGTAATCATGCGCCTGCACCAGTTTCAATTGGTGTTCAAATTCCAGCGCCTGCTGGTAGATTTTTTCTACCTGCTCGTCACGGCAGGCCAGTACAGCTTTGGGGACTGGTTTTACGCTAAGGCAAATTCCGAATAGGGCAGTATGCTGTATTACCGCCAGGGTCTGGGCAGGTAGTGGCAGCGCATCTGTATTTCGTGGCTTGCAACTGGTCTCGTCACCGCCACTAAGAGGCAAGTTATAACGCATGTTGTCTGCGTCGCTGCTGATGATCGTTGTCATCATTTCTGTGGCTGGAAGCTGGCGGTCCAACAGCAAAATACCAGCCATCAGAATAAGCAGAGCAAGTAAAACTTTCAGACTGGAATGCATGGGAAAAATTGGTGATGTGAAGATGAGGGCAGCTTGCAAAAGCCCTTATCATAAACAAATTGGCGGCAGCCTCAAAAAATCTTTTTGCTCAATGCTATTCAAGATTGGCATGCCTCCGCATCATCGCCATCATTTCCCACTCTGCAAAGCCTTCTTCAAAAACACCATGGTCGCCGGCCAGGCAACAGTCTGTGCATGACCATCTTCTTTGGCATTGCCACCCATGGCGAATGGGGTGTAGTAATCATTCGGGCTATAGCCATCACTGCCGACCAGGTGCCCGGCCTTGGGGAAGGCGAGTAATTCTGTTTCCAGTCCCGCTGTCTTGCGGCTGTTGACGATGTTGTTGGCCATGTCCAGCGAAGGCCACATCTGGTCATCACCGCCTGCGATCAGCAAGAGTTTACCTTTGAAATTTTCTACCGCGATGCGGGCCGCCTTGGCACGCTCGGGGTAGGCTTTGCGGCCTTCGATGTAGATGTGTGCCAGCACCGGTTGGGTGGTGGCAAAGGCTTTGTCGAGACCGGCATTGGGCGTGTAAGGCAGGGTCTTGCGCTGGTAGCTGAAACTGCCGTAACGGCCAGCTTCCAGCATTCTGTCCATGGCAAAGCCTTCCCATACCAGGTCGCTCGGGGCGATGGCGACCACGGCTTTTACCCAGGGCAGCAGGCTGGCAGACAGCAAGGCCATCTCTGCACCTTTAGAGCCGCCCATCAAGGCGACCTGGGTGCTGTCTATGTCATTGCGTGCTGCCAGGGTTTTGTACAGCGCATCCAGGCCATCGATGGGGATGTCGATAAAGTCTTTGGGCAGGCCGGGCACTTCTTGCCCGCGCGGAGTATTTGGTGAATAGTAGGGGTAGCTCACAGCGGCAAAGCCGCGCGCTGCCAGCTTGAGGCCAAAGCGCCGCCCGGCAGAATCACCACCTTCAGAGCCGCCGAGGATGATGACAACAGGTGGCTTGCCATTGACATTGACGCTGGTGGCAGGCAGGTAAATCTTGGCACCCGTGTGTCCAGCAATGGCCTCGGTCTTGACCGGCGTGATTGAACTGCGCAGGGCGAATGTCATTTGCGCGAGTTGCTGCTGGCCCGCCAATGCGGTCAGCCGGGTTTCTGCGGCTTGCCATGCTGTATCGACCTTGTTACTGGTTTGCATGGACCAGAACAGGCCCGCCGCATCCACACCAGTGTAGCTGCCAGCCTTGGACTCAGTTGTGGCCAGGGCGATATTGCCTTGCGCATCAGCCTGCATTTCTGCGCTGGACATAAAGATGGGTGCATTTGGTGCAAAACGGCGCTCGGCAAAGATCTGCACGGTTTGCCCGGGCTGCAAGCCCTTGAGGCTGATGCCCAGAGGCTCGCCCGACAAAGCCGGGTTGCTGGCTGCCATGCTGAATTGAGCCCGGGCATGCGCGCTGATATAAGGCAAGACAAGCAGAGTTGAAAGCAAGGCCAGCTTGAACAGGTGGCCACTTACTGATCTTGCCGATGCAGGCGCAGCTTTGATGGTTGCGGGCATATCCTGGTCTTCCGATTTTGTTATTTGAATAAGATAGAAGCAGGACTATAACCAGACATGCATAGTGTGCGCAAGTTTTAAGCAGCGGTAATCGGGCAGTATTTTTACCATGGCAGATGAATGTGAACGTATCCCGTTGCTGATAAGGAATGCCTTGTGGGTATAATTCGAGGGGGAGGGAAAGTATTTCCTTTTGAAAAATTCAGGGCAATCAAGAAAGTTGTGAACATTTCTTTCGTGCCACTATCAAGGTCACCCCATCAAAGCCAATTATCAATGAAATCCAGATTACTGATTTGTTTAGCTTCAAGCCTGCTTTTTGCCTGCACCGCCTTTGTAGGCGAACCCGCAACGATTTATCTTGAAGCCGCCGTGCCCCTGAGCAAGCGCGATGAAAGCATCATGCTAGAGCGCTTGAAAGAAATGTCTGCCAGCAATTTTGTCGTGAGCGATGAGCCAGGTCGTAAGGTGATCAAGGCGAATGGCGTGCCACCTGATGCTGAGCTGGCATTTCTTTTGCAGCATCGCGGCCAGTTCAAAGTCAGCTCAGAAGCGGGCAAACTATGGTTTTCCAATGAAGATATCGTCGATGCTGTTGCCGCGTTTGATGAAAAAAGCCAGCCAGTCTTGCGTTTGAAATTGAATGATGCAGCAACAGCCCGCGTTGCAGGTTTGTCTCAGGCTGGGACAGATCATATCTTGATTGTTCTGTTCGACACCAAGGTCTTGGCGCAGGCCAGATTGACCTCGGCTATTACAAATGGCATGTTGTCGCTTACAGCAAATAGTACCCCAAAAGAAGCCTCGTTAATTTCTGTCATTTTAAGATATGGTGCCTTGGAAAATGCGGCGACCTCAGTGGCGACGAAGAGGCCCCAATAGTGAGAAAGTAAGTACAATACTTTTTGTCGCAGTATCAACCATCAATTTCTATGTGCATCAATTTCACTTCTACACCACAAGAGCGCATGGCCTACTTCAAGGCCAATACCAAGGGCATAGGCCCATGGAGTGCAGAAGTCTGGCAAGATTACGATGCCCCCATCGTCGTGCATGATGCCGGGGGCAATCGCCAGGCCTTGCTGGGTGCCTATAGCATGATACCCAAGTCAAAGATGCAGCCTGGTGTCAAGCGTTTCTCTACGATGAACGCACGTGCAGAAACTCTGGGCAGCCTGCGCAGCTATGCGCCATCCTGGCACAGCGGCAAACTCTGCCTGGTGCCCATGCAGCACTTCTTTGAACCCAATTATGAAAGCGGCGCAGCCGAACGCTGGCGCATAGGCCTCATCGAAGAGCCAGACTTTGCCGTGGCGGGTCTGTACAAGGAATGGCCGCAAGAAGATGGCAGCGTCAGCTATTCCTTCACCCAGATCACCATCAACGCCGACGAGCACCCGCTGATGAAGCGCTTCCACAAACCCGGCGAAGAAAAACGCTCGCTTGTCATCGTGCCGCCAGAAGATTTTGACGACTGGCTATCTTGCCGCGACCCCGAATTCGCCCGTGCCTTTTTGCGGCCTTACCCGGCTGATCGCATGTTTGCCGACTTTGCGCCGAAGCCTGTAGTGGAGAAGATCATCAAACCCAGGAAGCTGCAGATTATTGTGCCGACTAATCTGGATTTGTTTGATTGATGCCAAAACCATGATGATTTGCGAAATGTGCGGGAAGTATTCACCATCTGATTCCATCGTATGTATAGAGTGCGCTTGTCCATTTTCTGCGAGCGAAGATTTATTGACGCATCGCGAAGATAGCTCAGTAAATATCGTCAAGCTTGAGCCGCAATTGCAGGTGGGTTTAAATGATTTTTTGTGCGCGGCCAATTTCGGTGGTGTCAGAATTGGCATGAACAAGACGGAAGTTTTGGCGCTGGCAGGGCCACCCGCAGTGTTCGGCGACGGGACTTGTCTTGAAGATGCTGCGTGCTGGATCAATGGAATTTGCACATTCTGGTTTTCTGGTGCAACACTGGAGCGGATAGGTATATATTTCACACTCGACTACGCTTCCAATAATGCAATCCAGTACGACAGTGATTTTCCGCGCCATCGTTGTCAATATAGAGAAGCGACGCAATATATGGAAAGAGAAAAAATTCTATTCAGCCATGATGTCAAAAAGCGTGCGATCATCAGCGGCGGCGGAGTGTATATTTATTATCGCAATGATGGTGAAATAAGTAGCATGGTATTTCCCGCTGTCAGATAGTGAATAGACTTAGATCTTGATCCTCCAAATTATTGAGTGCTTCAAACAAATCCCATCCAGGCTTCACAAACGCATCCACCCGTAACTCAAGTTTGTGCCGGGTCTTTGAAGTGCTGGCTATTGTTTCAAAACCCTTACTTTCTTGATTTATATATCATCTCCGTCGCATAAGAAACAAAGCCCAGGTCCTGGTACAGTGGCTGGCCTTCTTCTGATGCACTCAGATTGAAAGTGTTCAGACCTTGCTCTTTGCCCAGTTGCAGCACGCCTGCGACCAGTGCCCTGGCAATGCCCAGTCTGCGCCAGTCTGGTGCGGTATAGACGTTGACGATTCTGCCGCGACGGGCTTGTGTATCACCGCGTATTGGTCCCCAATCCAGTATGGAGAGGCCGGCACCAGCGACCACTGTGTCTCCGGCCTGGGCCAGCAAGCCCAGGTAATTGCAGGCAGCCAGTGCGCCTGGCAGCCAGTTTGCATAGGCATCCAGGTCTTCTTGCCGTTCGTCTTCGCGGTGGAAGCGGTGGCGGGTGATGATGGCGATATCTGATGGTGTCGCCGGGCGTATGATCCAGTCTGTCTTCATGTGCTCATTCCAGCCCCAGTTCCCAATAACCCACATCCACCCATTGTTCAAACTTGCGTCCGACATCCTTGAAGTGGGCGACTTTTTCGAAACCCAGGCTTTCATGCAGGGCGACGCTGGCGGCGTTGGGTTGGGCGATGCCGCCTATGATGACGTGGATGCCGCGCTGGCGCAGGTCGGCTATCAGGGTTTGATATAGCCGCTTACCTATGCCCTTGCCTGCATGGCTGGCGGCGACATACACCGTGCTTTCTACTGAAAACCGGTAGGCGCTGCGGGCCCGCCATGGAGTGGCATAGGCATAGCCGATGACTACGCCATCCTGTTCTTCTACATACCATGGTAGGCTGGCGCTGACGTCCTTGATGCGCTGGGCCATCTCCTGTTCTGTGACCGGGTTTTCTTCAAAGCTGATGGTGGTCGTGGCGATGTAGTGGTTGTAGATGGCCGCGATGGAGGTGGCGTCGTCGGCGGCGATGGCTGGTCGTATCATGGTGCTGGCGGCGGTGAATTGGGTGGGCATCAATGCTCTGTGGGATGGACTTTAGCCGCGAAAGGCGAAGGCTGCAAGCTAAGCATGATCTTGGGTTTCTGCGCTTGTGTGTTCGCGGCTGAAGTCGCTTGATGATTTGGAGCTAAGCTTGGTTTTCTCTGTAGGAGCGGCTTTAGCCGCGAATAGCAGGAGCTACAATTTCTCCATCACCCTTGTCTGTTTGACACACTGTTCGCGGCTGAAGCCGCTCCTACGGGTGATGGCACAGCATGTAGTGGCAAGATTGGCAGTGAGACAAAGGCGGAAAGGGGGATATTTGTCCATGCAAATTCTGCTTTACTTCAATTCTATATTTCCATTATTATTGAAATATAGAATTGATGACGAAACTTTGAACACCCAAATCATGGAAACCAAACAAGCCTTGCTGGCCCTGGCGGCCCTTGCACAAGAGTCGCGTCTCGCGGTATTTCGCTTGCTGGTACAGACCGGCCCTTTGGGCATGGCGGCCAGCAAGATTGCTGAGGAGCTGGGCATTGCTGCGTCCTCGCTATCCTTTCATTTGAAGGAGTTGTCGCATGCAGAGCTGGTGCAGTCGCGCCAGGCCGGGCGCTTTGTTATCTACTCGGCCAATATCACGACGATGAACCAGATGCTGGGCTTTTTGACTGAGAACTGCTGTGGCGGCAATCCATGTACGCCGGTGTCGGTGCAGCAATGTGCTGCCACAGAATAAACAACCGTAGCCTTGAATCCAAACTACCCTGGCAGGCAAACCCATGAACGTTTTATTTCTATGTACCGGCAATTCCTGCCGTTCCATCCTGGCTGAGGCCACTTTCAATCTCCTGGCCCCGGCAGGCTGGCATGCCATGAGTGCGGGTAGCAAGCCAACGGGTGAAGTGCATCCACGTTCGTTGGCATTGCTGGCGCGGGAAGGTATTTCGGCCACGGGCTATGCCAGCAAATCATGGGACAATCTGCCAGCCACACCAGACATCGTCATCACCGTTTGCGCCAGTGCTGCGGGTGAAACCTGCCCGGCCTATCTGGGGCCAGTCCTGCGTACCCACTGGGGTGTGGCAGACCCCGCCCATGCGACCGGGACAGATGAAGAAATCGACGCTGCCTTCATGACCGCCTACAGCATCCTGCGCACCCGCATTGAGACCATGCTGGCACTGCCGTTGGATACGCTGGCGCAGGACAGGCAAAAGTTCAAGATCGCGCTGGACCAGATAGGCGAGATCACGCCATGAGCATGGCCAGACGTTTGGTGGCTGAAGGTTTGGGCACAGCCTTGTTGCTGGCTGTCGTGGTGGGATCGGGCATCATGGCAGAGCGGCTCGCGAGCGGCAATGTTGCGATTGCGCTGCTGGCCAATGCCATTGCCACGGGTGCGGGTCTGATCGCATTGATATTGATGTTTGGCCCGGTCTCGGGCGCGCACTTCAACCCTGTCGTGACATTGTCTGAGGCTTATCAGAAAAACCTGCCAGCCAGGGATGTGCTGCCGTATATCCTGCTGCAAGTTCTGGGTGCTTTTGCCGGGGTAGCGGCGGCGCATGCGATGTTTGACCTGCCGGTGTTTTTTGCGTCGGCACATGCACGCACTGGCATGGCACAGTGGTGGAGTGAGTTTGTCGCCAGCTTTGGCCTGATTGCGGTCATCATCAGCACCAGCCGTAGCCGCCCGGCGGTGACACCATTTGCAGTGGCAGCCTATATCACGGCGGCATACTGGTTCACCTCTTCAACCTCATTTGCCAACCCCGCAGTGACACTGGCACGCGCGGCCAGTAATAGCTTTGCGGGCATACGCCCTGTCGATGCGCCGGGTTTTATCATTGCGCAATTGCTGGGTGCGGCGGTAGCGACGCTGGTGTTTTGCTGGATGTATCCGGCCCGCCCGGTTGCGTAGCAATAGGTTGGCGTCTCGATTTTCACCGCGACTGTTCGCTACTCACACCAGTCCACCAGCCAGCTTCACAAAAGCTTCCACCAATGGCGACACTTCCCCCTTGCGCTGCGCCAGCAGTAGCGAGGTAGTTGCCCCCGCATCAGCAATCGGCCGGTAGCAAATGCCATCAAAATGGATAGTGTAAAACGAACCTGGCAAGATGGAGATGCCGCAGCCAGCAGCCACCAGGCCGATGATGGTGGAGGCGTCGTTGGCTTCTTGCGCGATTTTTGGGGCAAAGCCTGCGGCATGGCAGAGCCGCAAGATGTGCGGGTAAATACCGGTGCCTGCGCTGGGTGGGTACATGATGAAGGGTTCTTGTGCCAGGTCTTTCATGGGCACTTTTTTCTTTTTTGCCAGCACATGCGTGCTCGGCAGCACGGCCACTAGCGGGTCTTCACGCAGCTTGCGAAAGCGTAATGGTGATGATACTCCACGCGCCAGTTCACCGCCTTCTGGCGGGCGTATGAAGCCCACGTCAAGATGATGCTGGCTCAATGCTTCGAGCTGCTTGTTGGTCGCCATCTCGCGCAAGCTCAGCGTCACATCCGGGTATTGTTCGCGGTAGCTATTGATGACGGCGGCAAACAAGGGCGTGAACGGGGTCGAGAAGGTAAAGCCTATGCGCAGCTCGCCCGTCTCGCCACGCTGCGCACGGCGGGCGTTTTCACTGGCTTGCTCAGCCAGCGCCAGGATATGCCGCGCATCCTGCAAAAACAGCTTGCCCGCTTCCGTCAGACGCACCCAGCGTTTGCTACGCTCAAATAACTGCGCACCTATGTCGGCTTCCAGCATTTGTATCGCATGGCTCAAAGGTGGCTGGCCTATGTGCAGCCGCTCCGCCGCACGGGTGAAGTGCAGTTCTTCGGCGACGGCGATGAAGTATTTGAGGTGGCGGAGTTCCATGGGGTTGTGGTTAGAGGTTGAATAGGGCGTAGGTTGTGCCGAGTCTTGGTAATTGCGTAGGTTGGGCTACGGGGTATCAGCCCAACACTGTGCCTTCATATACGTATACGTTTTTATAGGCCCAGTGTTGGGCTGGTAAAGCGTAGCCCAACCTACGGGGAGCAAGCTTTATTCGCTATCCAATCATCTAAAAAATGTATTACTAACGCCTTAAATATATATTGGACGCTATAAAAGCGCAAATATAAGATGGCTACTCCCTGATCGTCCAGCCACACCATCATGACCGTCGCCAGCATTACCCCGCCGCCGCAAATAAACCAGCCAGCCCGCATCGTCGCAGGCACGCCAGCGTTCCGGCATATCACCCGCGCCATGATCTTTGGTGGCTTTTCCACCTTTTCACTGTTGTACAGCATGCAACCGCTGATGCCTTCTCTGGCCCTGCAATTTGCGCTGAGTCCGGCGCAAAGCAGCTGGGTCTTGTCGATATCGACTTTATCGCTGGCTTTCTCTTTGCTCATCAGCAGCGCCATCAGTGAACGCATAGGCCGCAAGCCCATGATGGTGGCAGCGCTGGCACTGGCGGCCATTGCCACGGTGCTGTGTGCGCTGACGCAAGACTTTAGCCAACTGTTGCTCTTGCGCGGCCTGCTGGGCTTTGCCCTCGGTGGCATGCCAGCAGTGGCAGTAGCGTATATGGGCGAGGAGATCGAGGCCGCAGCCATGGGCACGGCAGTGGGCCTGTATATCGCAGGTAGCGCCATGGGTGGCATGATAGGGCGATTGCTGTCGGCCCTGTTGAGTGATCATTTTGGCTGGCGCACGGCGATGGCAGCGATTGGTGTTGCTGGCATCTATGCCGCGTGGGAATTCTGGCGCAGCCTGCCACTGGCGCGTAACTTCAAACCGGCGGCGCGGGTCTGGGGCAGCCTGCACCAGGGCTTGCGTATGCATTTGTCTGATGGTGGCCTGTGCATGCTGTTTTGCCTGGCCTTCATGCTCACGGGCTGTTTTGTCAGTGTGTATAACTACATAGGCTACCGCTTGCAGGGCACAACATTTGGTTTTAGCCAAAGTACCGCAGGCACGATTGCCTTGCTATATGTGCTGGGCATGGGCAGCTCGGTCTGGGTAGGACGTCTGGTAGACCGCGTAGGCCGCCGTGGTGTGCTGTGGATAGTCTTGCTGGTGATGATGGCGGGCTTGCTGCTGAGCCTGTCCAACTCGCTGTACATCATGATCCCTGGCGTGGCCCTGTTCACCTTTGGTTTCTTTGCCTCGCATTCAGTCGCCAGCAGTTGGGTCGCGCGCCGTGCGCAGGCTTACAAGGCTGTTGCTTCTGCAATCTACCTGTGTTTTTATTACCTCGGTTCCAGCCTCATTGGTTCTTTCACGGGCGTGGTGTGGGCCAGCCACGGCTGGGCGGGGGTAGTCATGCTGCTGGGTGGCATACTCAGTGTGGGGTTGGCGATTACGCTGCGCTTGCGTACTTTGGTGCCTGTGGTGGCTGTCTGAGGTAGGGTGCGTCTTGACGCACCACATCTCTTTCTAAAATTGCCGGGTTGGTGCGTCAAGACGCACCCTACTCAATGATGAGCTGAAATTGTCTTAGTCAGCCGGCAGTTTTGAGAAGCGAAAATCACAGTGACTAGCCCCACCAGCCAGGGTTTGCGTTCTTTCGAGGTGTATGCCCCGCGCTGCATAGGCAACAAAATCGAGCCCGCAAATGTTTGGTAAAACTTCTTTATCGCCATGGCTGGCGGCGAATTTGCAAAAGCCGCAAGCCTTGTAGTTGATGCCAAATTCAAACTTGTCGCCTGGGCCAGGCTCGACAAAGTCATATACAAAATCTTGCGGAAACGCTTGTTGATGTTCTTCCGTCGCGCTTTGTGCCGCCTGCTCGCGCAGCAAAGCCTGGTTCGCTGCCGACATGAACTGATTGCCCGACGCGAGGCGATCTGCTTCTGGAGTGCTCAGTAATTGCGCCTGGTAAGTGTCCCGCTCTATGTCACCGATGACAGGCACTGCCACACCATGCCGCCGCAGCACACGGCTGATCGCCATGAAACCCAGTAGCCGCATCAAGAAATCGCTCATGCGGCTTGCTGCGCCACCGACATAGGGCATCTGCCTGAGTACGATGTCAAATTCATCCATCACCTCTTGCCTGATTACCGCGATGTCAGACAAGTGCGCACGTTCGCGCAACATAGGTTCCGCCAGTTCAAGGCGGCGGTGCATCGCTGCCTCCATTGCGCCACGATGTGACTCGTAATATGGGTGGATAGCAGGGTGGGTAGAGTGATGAATGAACTCAGCCATTGGATACCTTTCTCAGGCAATTGGTGTATAGCAAACATGCCCGCGCGCTGATGCATGTACTACAGAAAGCAGTATGCCAGTAAATCCGGTAGTATTGAGTTTGATAGCTCGTGCGTGAGCATGGTTTGACTTTGCTTAGCATAGCAGCATTCACGCAGTGTTGATAAAAGCCGGGCATGAAATAAATTCACTGAGCATTTCACTAAGGAGTATCAGGCATGGTAAAGCGCACTGTCATTATCGCCGGGGCCAGCGGCATGGTTGGAAAAGAGATTCTTGCCGGCCTGCTGGCGGACGATAGCGTGGCAGAAGTGCATAGCCTTGGCCGCAAGCCGCCCACTGTGCAGCATCCCAAGCTGAGTGCATATATCGTCGATTTCTCCAGCCTGCGTTTGCCGGTGTTACCGCAGGCCGACGAAGTGTATCTGGCGCTGGGTACGACCATCAAGGTCGCTGGCAGCCAGGAGGCTTTTCGTGCCATAGACTACGATGCCAACCTCGCCGTTGCCAGGGCGGCGCAGGCTGCTGGTGTCAAGAAGCTAGGGCTGGTCAGCGCGATGGGGGCAGATGCCAGTTCAAAAGTCTTTTATAACCGCGTCAAAGGCGAGCTCGAAAACGCGCTCGAGAAAATGCCGTTTGAAGGCATGGTCTTTGCCCGCCCATCCCTGCTGGTCGGTGACCGCGAAGTGTTAGGGCAACCAGAGCGGCGTGGCGAAAAAATCGGCCTGGTCGTCAGCAAGCTAATTGGTTTTTTGATACCCGCTAACTACCAGCCTATCGAAGCTACAGCCGTTGCCAGGGCCTTGTTGAAGGCTGTCCCGCAGGCGCAAGGTAAAACCGTCCTACTTTCTGGCGCTATGCATTAAGCTCTAATTGCTGTATCAAACCCAGCCTGTCTATCTGCACCCAGGCCTGAGCGATCTTGCTATTCGTGACCCGGCAAATCACATTGCCCTGCTGCCTTACTGCCTTGCCTGTAGCGGGGAAACCAGCAAAAGCCCCACTGTGGATAGCGCTGAAGCTCCACCTGACTGCGACCCGGTCAGCTGCGCCAAAGATATCATCAACGACAAAGCACATATCAGGAAAAGCCTTGCGCAAGCCCGCTATATTGGCGGCAAATTCCACTTGACCATGCTCGCCACGGTTGCTGACAAAATCAGTGACGATCATCTGTGGCACAAGATCAAGATTGCCGGTATTGAAGCAGTCTTCATACAGGCGGCGCACGAGTTGCAGATTGTGTTTGGTGTGAGACTGTCCGGTGTGGTTCGGTTCAACTTGATTTGCTGCCGTCATCTTTATTTCTCCAATTGTTAGCTTGAAACCAGGCGAAGAGTAGTGTAAAACCTCAACTTAACTTGAGGTCAAGGAGATTTTGCATGGCACAAATCAATCCGCAAGATATAGGCAAACCGCTGGCTGTCGGTGAGGTGGCGGCACGCAGCGGCGTCGCGGTGTCAGCCATCCATTTCTATGAAGCCAGGGGGCTCATACACAGCCAGCGCAATGCAGGCAACCAGCGCCGTTATGCGCGTGACGTGTTGCGCCGCATCGCTGTCATCAAGGTCGCGCAGCGCCTGGGCATCTCACTTGCCTCCATACAAACCGCCCTGGCAGAGTTGCCTGAAGGCCGCGCACCCACCGTGGCCGACTGGGCCAGGTTGTCAAAACGCTGGAAGGCAGAACTCGATGAACGCATCAATAATCTCATGGAACTGCGTGAACAACTGGGCGACTGCATAGGCTGCGGCTGCCTGTCGATCAAGGCCTGCAAGTTGCGTAACCCGCTGGATGCCTTGTCGGAAGAGGGGGCAGGGGCGAGGTTGCTGGGGATGGAATCGTCATGAAGACGGTGACATAAATAAAGAGAAAATAAAGAGAATGAAATACATCAATGACAAAAAATGAAGAGCAAAAAAATGATGCGGCACTAAGCGGCAAGATCACCCCCGCTGATATCAAAAACCTGCGTGCCAGAGGGGCGATACATGAACTCCAGCTCTCGAAAATGCCCACGCTGACCGACAAACTGGCGCAGGCTCTGCCAACATTAGAATCAGTGGAAAAGCTCTGGTTGTGGTGCGATGTCACACGCAAGGCCATGCGCCATGTCATCAACACCCCCGGTTTGCGTGTGCTGGACATACTCAATATCAAGGGGCCGGACAGGATGGACAGCTTTGCCACAGCCCCTGATCTGGAGATTGTGCGGGCTAATCTTGGCATGTCTGAGAACGATGTAGCAAGCATCCTGCAGGCACCTGCACTCAAAGAGCTGGGCATGCAGGGCGCAGACCTGTCGCCACGTCTGATTGCTGCGATGCTGGCCCACCCGCACCTGCTTGCGCTGGATATGGAACGAACAGCATTTAATGATGCCATGGCCGCGAGCCTGAGCGCCAGCAAGCAGATTCATACGCTGGACCTCGGCAATACAAAAATCACAGGCAAGGGGCTCGTGCACCTGTGCCGCATGACGCAACTCAGGTCGCTGGATTTATGGGCAACGAAAATCGAGCTTGATGATCTTGATCTACTCGCACAACTGCCACATCTGGAGTACCTGTCACTGGGCAATGTTGATGATGCGCCAGGTTTTGACGCAGCTGAACTGATATCCAAAGTGGAAGCGCTGGTCTCATTGAAGAATATCTGGCTTGATGGTATTCAATTCAATGAGCAGCAGGCTGCACATTTGCGTCAGCGCATAGCGCGGGTGAATATCACTTCAGTGATATGCCGAATGCCATTTGTTTTTGACGGTTTCCGTGATACATTGAAGTATTAAAATAACATCAGGATAGTCATGCATAATCTTGGCGTTTGCACTCTGTTATCTGGGATGGCCATCGCTTTTCTTGCCCAGCTTTACCTTAGCTTGATGCTGTTTAAGTTTGATGCAGGCAAGGCTTTTGTAGCCTTGTTTATTCCGGGTTATGTTTTTTTGCTGGCGAAGCGGCATGGCCTGTTTAGCCATTTTCTCAAATTTTATATTCTGGGCCTGGTGCTATTGGTTATTGGTGGCGTCATACTGAGTTAATTTCTGTTGACTGTGAGGGCGAAAGATGGGGCATGGCTGCAAATCATCTGAAAATACATACAGCATGCCCGCCCTCTCTCTGATATCGCTGATCAGTATTGTGTTAATGCTTTTGACTGGCAACGCCCACGCCCGCCAGCAAGGCTGGGAGCAGGTTCTGAGCGCCAGCGCCGACTATTCAGCAGCCACCCAAAAAGCGCTTGATGACGATTACCTGGTTTCCAGCTATGAATATTGGGATCTTGATCAGGTAACCGGTGAGCTCACATTCGCAGACGGGGGTGTGCAGAAGCTCAGTGCCAGAATCGAGTTTGTCGGTTCTTATTCTGACCGCAGCAAGACCTGGCTATGGAGCTGGGGTAATTCGACGATCACCCCGGCCTTATACAAACGCATGGATGTACTCAGGAGCCTGGGTGCAAAACACCAGTTCAGCAAACTGACGCAACGCAGTTGGTCTGCAAAATTGTCAGATGGATGGGAAATGGCGACCGTGGCCAATTATCTGCTCAAGACCAAGGGTATTTACCGCGTGCCGTTTGAAACTGGCTTTGTGTTTTTGCTTATTACTGATATCAGGAAAGTGCAGCCGGAATAAATACTGTCTGCATGATACAGTCTGGTTTTTACAGTAAATTTGTATGATTGCGAGTAATTGATTCATGCGTGCGCTTAATTTTTTGATGTCAGTGGTGTTTGTGCTGGCGGGTTTGCCAGGATTGCTTTTCAGCTTGTATCTTGCCCTGGTGCCTAGTGAACAACACAAGGCCTTTAATGGAAGTTATGAAACTGAAATTACCGATGCTAAAGAGTACGTACAGCGCTTTCGGGAGCAGCATGCGCGCATGCCGACTACTCAAGACTTTGATGACTGGGCACGTGTCAGGCCAGACCTGCAAGGCATAGGCTTTTCATATAAGACAGCACCGTTTTCCGATGAATTGATCAGCGAATTTGGCAAGCCACCTGTAGATGCTTATGTTTTTGAGTTTTTTCGTGGCGGTTCCCATGTCTATTATCCATCCTGGTCAAGCAAGGGTAATTCTGTGTATATCGCTGACGAGACATGGTGGTCATATGGCAGTCGCTGGGCAGATCTGGCCCACGCGTCAGTCTGGTGGCTGCTGCCATTTTTTCTGGCGGGATTATGCATGATGGGATACCGGGATGAAACTGAAGCTGGCTTGAAAAAACCGACGTGACGACACGCTCTGCATGCCTGTGACCATGCCACGCTCCCTCGCTCCCTTATTTAACCACCCGACTATCCCTGATCATGTCATACAGCAGTTGTGCCGCCGGTGACAGCCTGGCTGCCTTGCGGGCTACCAGCACCAGGGTTCGCGAAATCACAGGGTCTTGCAGCCTGATCACGCGCAGGCGCGGGTAGTTGGCTTTTTGCATGGCGAGATTGGGCACGATGGCGGCAGCGATACCAGCATCGACCAGGCCGAGAGCGGTGGAGTTGCGCTGCACTTCATAATGTATCTGCAAGCTTAAACCTGCTCGCCCATCTTGCGCACCCCGGCCACCATGCATATTCTCTGCACCCAGGTAACCATCCAGCAGAGCACGGTTGCCGCTGGCCTGTCCGGCAAAAATCAGCGGGTAGGGCTGCAATTGTGCCCAGGTCAGGCTCTTGCGCCTGGCCAGTGCATGATCATCACGGCTGACCAGCACGAAGCGGTCTTCCAGCAAAGGTGTGCTGGTCAGCTCGGGATGGTTAGGGCCAGCGAGGTTGATGCCAAATTCTGCCTCGCGCCGCAACACGGCCTCTGCCACGCCGACCGATGCATGGTCGAGTATCTTGATACGGTTGTCGGGGAAGAGTGCTGAATATTCACGGATCACCTGTGGCAGGTAGCGCACCCCCGCTGTCGGTATGCAGGCAATCGAGACATCACCGCGCAACGCCTTGCCGGTTTCGCGTATCTCGGTCAGGGCGGCAGACAGCTCTTGCAACAACCGTCTGGCTTGCGGCAAAAAGTCTTGTCCCGTCCTGGTCAGGGCGATGGAGCGGGTAGTTCTTTCGAGCAGGGTCACGCCCAAAAAAATCTCCAGATTGCGCAGCCTTTGCGTTACCGCTGTCTGCGTGACAAACAGCACATCAGCCGCCTTGTTAAAACTGCCATGATCGGCAATGGCCACAAAAGCCTGTACACCGAGAATATCGATTTTCATAAGAAAAATGAATCAATCGTCTAAATAAATTCATTGTACTTTTAATTGCCCGAGTAAGAAGATGTTCTTGCTGTAAATATTTTTCACCGTTTTTGATGAGTACCCCATGTTAAATCCACCATTGCCAGGCCTGGGTGTTAATGACACTGCCAGCATCACTTCCTGGCGCCTGTTCCTGGTGTTTTCCAAAATAGCGATGACAGGTTTTGGCGGCGTCATGCCCTTTGCCTACCGGGCATTGGTCGAACAATACCGCTGGCTCAGTGCCGAAGAATTCGCCCGCTACCTGGCCCTGAGCCAGGTCTTGCCCGGCCCCACCATATGCAATGTCGCCTTGATGATAGGCAAGCGTTATGCCGGTATCCCAGGTGCGCTGGCCGCCATGGCAGGCCTGATCATCGCCCCTTTTTTGCTGGTGATCGCGCTCGGCGTTGCCTACCAGCGCTTTGGTAAACTGGCCATGGTGCAGGACGCTCTGACAGGCATGACAGCCGTGGCAGCCGGTCTGGTGTTGTCAACAGCGATCAAGATGGCAATGTCCCTGTTTGGGAAAAATGCTCAGGGTGCCGGGCCAGACAAAAGCAGCTTGTTCAACAGCCGCACTGGCTTGCAGGCAGCATTGATGACGCTGGCCTTTGCCGGGCTGGCCCTGCTCAAGTTTCGCCTGATTATTGTTTTCGTATTGCTGGCCTTACCAGGCAGCGTGGCCGCTTATTTTCTGAAAGACAAAAATGAATGACGAATCCCCCATGCTGGACCTGTGCCTGCATCTGTCCATCCTGTCAATGATGGCAGTTGGCGGCGGGCTGGTCATGATGGCACCCGACATCAGCCATTTTGTCGTCACAGAAAAACACTGGGTCACCAGCGCCCAGTTCGCCTCTGCCTATGCGATTGCTCAGGCAGCACCCGGCCCCAATCTCTTGTTCATCTCTCTGGTAGGCTGGCTTATCGGTGGCTGGGCCGGCGCGATATTGACAACACTCGCAGTCATCATCCCTTCGACAATATTGACGCTATCCGTCATCAGCCTGAATACCTCCAACTACAACCAGCGCCTGACCGCTGCCGTACGCGACACCTTCGCCCCGATCTCGATAGGCTTCTTGCTGGCCACCGCCTGCCTGTTCACACAACTCGACACCGCCAACTGGCGCACCGACGTCATTACCGCACTGACAGCCATCATCGTCCTGCGCAGCAAACTGAACCCGGTCATCCTGATCGTCGCCGGGGCTGTTGCGGGGATGTTGCATTTGATCTGATCTGAACTCAGGGGGGGAATCATGCACGGCGCGCACACCAGCCTTACTCTCCAAATGCTGGAATGGATACAGCAGCGGCCTCGCAGTTACACTGAAGTCATCGAGGCCTGGCACAGTACGTGTCCAAGATTATGTATTTGGGAAGATGCCTGCGCAGAAGGATTGATCAGTTGCGAAGGTGGTGTGAACGGGCTGGTGACATTGTCGCAAAAGGGCGGCGCGATGCTAATGTCTGCAAGCAAAGAAAGGTGTGTAGGTACGATTAGCAGAGCGTAATCGTACGCATGTCAGCTACGGATTCAGATTTTCAAGTTTGATTTTTTCGTGATAATTCATATCTGTCGTAGCTTTTTTTGGAGATAACGGTCTGGAAATTATATACATTTTTGTTGCTGTCAGGTCCAACATGCGTACGATTACGCTGCGCTAATCCTACCTACGCGACTATCCATTCAATCTCAGAATTGACTTCACCCAATTCGATTTCGCCAACCCTGAATCCAAGTATTTTTGTTGCTTGCAACTTTAAATTGGAAAGCCACCAATTCCATTTTTCTTCATCCATGTTCGTGACAAAAAACTGCAAACCGCCAGGCTCTACCGAAGCTGAAATGTGCGCTTCTTCTTCATTAAATCCAAACCAGTACGGTATGCCGTCCATTCCCTTGATTCCATCTCCAAAGCCCAGCCATCCTTCCATGAGTGCATAAACATCAGGAACCTTGGCCCAAATTTCTGCAGGCAAGTCGTATCGGATGTTGAGATTTCTGGTTTCACTTAGCAGCTTGGTCATGTGTAAATTTTTTTTGAAAATGTTGAACGGAACTTGTCAACGCTTGCAGCTCAATTTCGCCAGCTCCACCCTGCGGTTACGTGCACGGCCTGTGTCTGTGTTGTTGTCTGCTACGGGACGTGACTTGCCATAACCTTTGGAAGTCAGACGCGCAGCATCGATACCATGCTGCACCAGCCAGTTACGCACACTGGCGGCGCGGGCGTCAGAGAGTTTGAGGTTGTAGTCGTCGCCGCCGACATTATCGGTATGGCCTTCGATCTCGGCCTTGATGCTGGCGTCGGTTTTGAGCAGGGCTGCGACCTTGCTCAGCACGCTGTCGGACTCAGGCTTGAGTGTTGTGGCCTTGTTGAAGTCAAAGAACACGCCGTACAGCGGCACATGGCAATCCTTGGCGAAGGCGCTGGCGAGATCAGTCTTTCCCACGTCGGTGGTACTGATCGAGAGTGAGGCAGTGAATTCATAATTGATGCGTGCCCAGATGTCGCGGCCATCCTGGGTGTAGTGTGCCACCAGCATGCCATAGTCGCGCACCGCAGCGGCGCTGGCAGGGAAGATCACGGTCCAGCCAGCCTTGATCAAGGCTTCACGGTATTCGCCTATGAATTGTAGTTTGGACAGCGTAGTCGGGCCCTGGTAGTTGCGTATCTCTACTGCCTGCCCTACCAGTTGTGCCTCCTGGCTCTTGCCGGGTTCGGCAACATCAAGTGGTTCATTGCCATGACCTTCGCCTGTGCGTTTGGAGCCGGGCCAGGGCGGCAGGTAGGGGATGTCGTCCTTGGCACTGAATTTTTCGGGCTGCCTGGCGGGTCTGGGGATGGTGAATGCGGCGCCTGCATCGGCAGACTCGATCAGTTCTACCCACACTTGCGCCTGCGGTGCGTCCATCTTGACCTCGGCCCAGGCCTGCTTGCCGCCTGCCTGATAACGCATGGTCCAGCGCGCCTTGTTATCGTCGGCGCGCAGGGTCTGCCAGCCAGCTTTGCTAAGTACCGCCTGCATGGCGTTATAGATGCGCAGCTCGCTGCCGTTGTAATAACCGAGTGCAGGCTCACCGGCAGCAGGTTTGTAAGTCATCCAGCGTGCAAAGCGCTTGCCCTTGAACAGCTTGCTGGTGCCCGCTGCATCGACCACAAACTCAGCCTCGGCGACATTCTCTGCCTGCAATGCCTGATCAGGATTTGCGATGATTTGCGGCGGCAACTTCAGATAGTCGGGAAAGCCCAGGTCAGCCCAGGCAGGTGTTGCCAGTGTGCAGGCCATGCTCAGCAGTATCAGTTGGGGTTTGAAAAACCATCGCATAGTGATTCCCGTTTGGTGAGCGTTGATAGTCAATGACAGGCTGCGCCATATTAACCCTGGCATGTCGTGTCGATCAAGTGACTTTCCTTGCACGCATATCTGCGGGAAGCGCGCAATATGCGCGTATGCAGCATGCAGAAATTGTGCAGGAATTGTGTAGGAATTGTGCAACTGAGACATGTCGGTTATGGTAAATCTGCATCTGTCAATTTTTCATTTGCGCCGTTTTTGCTCTTGTCAGTACAAAATGAGGTGTGAAATGCTGTCTCAATATGCAAATAAACACACATTAGTATCTGAAATTTTTATATCAATGAAAATCTAAAAAATAAATCGCATGTTTAGCAAAAATAATGCTGTCAGTTAAACGATTTCGTAGCTAAACAGCAATATATTTTAGCTAAACTGCAGCGCAGCAATTTTCCTTTGCAAAATGTTTTGCTAGTATCCGCTCAAGACATTTAAGTAAGAGAAAAAAAAGAAAAATACCTTGAATTACAAGCCAGGGCGCTAAATGAAAAGAGCAGCAATGGGGTTGAAAATGCAAGCGGCATTCACGGCATTTTGCCACATGCTCTTGTGCCACATTGAGCCGGTAGAAATTTCTTGACCTGCATTTTTGCAGAGTAAGGCATGACGCAACTTGGGATGCTTTTGTATTTGGCATCATTGAGCATTATCAAATCTGATTTTTTCGCATAGCTGGTGACGACACGCGCTGGCTATAGGTGATCTGCGCGCGTTTTTTTTGATCGCTTGTTTGATCGCTTGTTTAGCCATGGCATAAAAGAGCCTGCCTGCAGCAAAGTATTTGCAGAGCCATTGCGCTACCTGCATTTCCCGGTTTTATTTTTTGCGTGACCCGTGGTCCGGCGCAAGGTAGCGACACGCCTGTCCATTTTTTCTCTCTATTTTATTGAGGACTGACAATATGAAAAAAATGATGTTTGCTGTACTTGCTCTGCACATGTGGAGCGCCAACGCAGCGTCTCAGTTATGGGAACCCATTATGGACCGTGGCACATCTTTTGTTCCCAGCGGCTATACGCTAGTGTTCAACGATGAATTCAATGGCGCGACGCTCAATCGTGAACGCTGGTCAACACGTTATATCTACGCGAATGGCACGGTGGATTACCTCAACGAGACTGAACTTGAGCGCTATCGAGATAATAATAATCATGTTTTGCATGATGGCATGTTGTCGCTGACGGCGAGGAAAGTCGGGCCAGGTAAATATGAGTCAGGGATGATACGGTCTAACTGGGAAACCAAGTATGGTTATTTTGAAGCCAGCGTGCGCATGCCCGGTGGTAAGGGGGTCTTCCCTGCATTCTGGTTGAACTCTGGAAAGCGCAAGTCAGACGGGCGTTTGTATTGGGGGCCGGAGATCGATATTTTCGAATTTGTTGTCAATGGAGTGGAAGATAATCCCGGGCCATTCAAAAACATGCTGCATAGTGGCGTGCAAACGCATGGCGGCAAGATAGAAAGCCGCCTTCTGGCCAAGGGCCCGCGCTTTGATACGCAGTGGAATAATTATTACGCCAACGAAGACCTGACCAAAGGTTTTCATACCGTGGGCCTGGAATGGACTCCCACCGATGTGACAGTCTATGTTGATGGC
Source organism: Undibacterium sp. Tian12W (assembly GCF_049339405.1). Taxonomy (NCBI): domain Bacteria; kingdom Pseudomonadati; phylum Pseudomonadota; class Betaproteobacteria; order Burkholderiales; family Oxalobacteraceae; genus Undibacterium; species Undibacterium sp. Tian12W. The sequence goes on along the minus strand of NZ_JBMPPK010000013.1, from coordinate 88,636 downwards.
CACCTGTTATACCAGCGGACCTATCGCTGGCTCTACAACGATGATCTTACTGAAGCAGGGCCAGCGCACGTGCTGTTGAATCTCGCCATTGGTGGTGGCTGGGCTGGCAGGTATGGCGTTGACGACAGCGTCTTTCCTCAATCGCTGGATATTGACTGGGTGAGAGTCTATAAGAAAGTCGGTGGATACCCACCAGGCTAACCCATCTGGCCGCTATATGCGGCACTGCTAATGATTGTGTAGTGATGATGCAGGCATGCCCCGGTTGCCTGCAGGGGCTGACTTGTCCCGGTTTTTGATGTGAGCAGGGCTTGACAGTACGGTCTTCATCGTGCGGCCCTGCTGATGCGATTTTGCATAAGTTTTCACTGGATTGGAATGGGGTTTTTTAACAGGTTTTCCTGGTTGCCCTGGACGGCATTTTTCGGTGATTTTTTCATCTGGGATGTCGTACCAGATGCAGCGGGATGTTGCACATGTATGCCCCGCATTGTTACAGATTAGACAGAGGAGGTAAGGCATACAGATCAAGAAAAAGGATACCTCTTTGGACGTGTAGTTCATTTATTTTTATATCCATCAAGGAAATTACCATGAATCATCAATTGAAGTATTCGCTGGCACTTGTTCAAGCCATCGTTTGCATTACCCTCGTGGGTTGCGGTGGCAGTGGCGAGAGCGAGCGTGCTACAGCAGCAGTCGTTTCACCACCGCCAGCGCCGGGTAGTACAACACCGCCGCCGGAGCAAATTTTTCAGGCAGCAAGAAGTGAATTGATCGCCGTTGATACAACCTGGAGCTGGGTTGCAGATGAAAACAAGCAATTTACGCTCAGTGGCAGCAAGACAGTGCGTTATGGTTCAGGTACCAGCTGGGTGACCAAGACAATCTCAGGTACTGCCACATGCAGCAATGAATTCTTTGGTAGCGACCCTTTACCGCATGTTGGTAAAAGATGTGAAGTCGCCGCTTCGACAAGTTTGCCTTTGGCGCCTGCGGCCGGCACCTGGGTCAAGATCGCTTCGCAATACCAGAACGTGACATTGGCAGCGCCACAAGTGGTGCGCTATGGACACGATACCCGCTGGGTAGAAAAACAAATCACCAGCAAGACCTTGTACTGCAGTGAATCTTCCTTTGGTAAAGACCCGGCACCCGGCATCACCAAAGAATGTCAGGTATTCAATGCAACAACAGGTACTTCTACTGGTACAGCGAGCCTGGCATGGAGCGCGCCCACCGTCAATACCGACCTGAGCGCACTGACAGACCTGGCTGGTTACCGTATTTATTATGGTACTACCAGCGGTAAATACACCAAGACCATCGATCTTGGTGCATCTGCTACCAGCTATGTGCTCAAAGACCTGGCTCCGGCAACTTACTACTTTGTGCTGACCGCAATAGATACCAGCAACAACGAAAGTGCCATGTCGGTAGAACAGAACAAGGTCATTAATTAATAGAGAACAGGATTGCACGTCAGCACTGTAGATGAATCGCAATAGCAATGCGGCGACAGCGCCCATGCTAATGCTTTTCTTAGTCAGCTCCATGTCGTCATCGACCATGGTGACGGTATGGAACCACTACATTGCGCGGTAACTATTTCACTCCATCATCAATGGAAAAAACATGAAAATTTTGAATAGCCTGGAAAGAAGTAAAAAATTTGGTATCGCAGTCTCAGGCGCGATGCTTATTACGCTGGCATTTGGCTCGCAAGCGAGTGCAGCGACATACTATGTTGCAGATTGCGCAAAAAGCACTTCAGTGAGCCCACTTGATACAACTCCGGTGAGCTCAATTGATGCCTGCAAACCGGGTAATGACCAGGCTTCGGGTACGTCGCCTGCTGAAGCATGGCGAACTGCAGCAAAGGTGCAAAGTAATATGCGCGGGTTCACAGCCGGCGACAAGATATTATTTGCGCGTGGCGGTGCGTGGGATGATGTCGCGATGATTATCGAAAACTATCAATCTTCGACAGCAAACCCTATCGTCTTCGATGCGTATAACCCTTCCTGGGTAAGCGGTAAAGATGCTCCGAAACCTATTCTCTTCGTGCGCAAATCTGTTCCCAATGTTGACCCTAATAAAAGCTTGCATTATGCCGCGATAACGGTACAGGGCAAGTCTGCATATGGCAAAAGCAGTGGATATGCTATACGCAATATCGATTTTCGTGGGCGCGGTGAAGGGCATTGGGGCGTAATGGTGTATCAGGAAGGAAAGGGAGGGTTGAGCGATGTTGAAATGTCTAACCTCAATGTAGAAGGCAATGTCATCGGCATACAATGTCAGCCAAGTATCCAGGCCGTCAAACTGCTGAACTCGACCATCACCAATAATAGCAGTCAAGGTATTTTGTGGGGATGCAACAGTTCGCTCATAGAAGGTAATACCCTTAATTACAATGGTTATGCCAATGGTACGCTTGACCACAGCATATATATTGGCAATGAGCAAGCGGATGCAGGAGAGGTCACTGTGCGCGCAAATAAGCTGTACAAAAATTCGCTACCACCATTGTCGCTGACGAGCAAATGCGGCGGCGTGGCAATTGTCGGCCATGGTCACTGGACAAAAGTAACGATTGAAGACAATCTGATCCAGCAGGAAGAAAATAGAGCCGACGCTGGCTGCTGGGGTATCTCTGTCGATGCAGCTTATCAAAATATCAAAGAAGTTTTTACGAATGTCAATATTCATCGTAATACCCTTGTCAATGTTGGTAATGTCGGGATTGGTTGCGCAGCCTGCATTTCACCCTTTATCGAGAACAATGTATTGGTTTGGGAGACAACGCCGGAATGGGGCGGCCCTACAGGAATCCGTGTTCCTGTCAATGGAGTTGAGCCTGGTGATGCCGCTGATACTGGTGCCACTATCCGCAACAACACGATCTATTTCAAAAAGACAGTGCGTGGTTCAATTGGTATTGAACTTGCTAATCAGAACGGGGCTACACCCGGTCAAAATTTGAAAGTACTGTCAAACCTGATTTATTTCGGACCACTTGATGCTGCGATACATAGTAATTGGGAACTGCCTTATTGTTTTGGTTTTGGTGCGCCTAAAACCACCCAGACTGGCCGGGACAAATTTACAGCGTTCGACAATAACCTCTGCTACGCAAGCAATGCCAGCGATCTGAAATACAGTGCTGACATACTCACCCTGGCGGAAGCAAAGGGTAAACAATTTGACTTCAACGGTCTGAATACAGATCCCCTGTTGAGCGTGCCCTCTGTTGCCAATGAATGGAAAACCATACCAGCCAAAAACTCGCCGGTAATCGACAAAGGTGCGTCTGTCGACAGCGCATTGGATGACCGCTTGGGCAAGCTGCGCGTCAAGCCAGATATCGGTGCCTTTGAATATGCGGGTGGTGCAGTCGATACCATTAAGCCTGTAGCACCGACTAACTTTACCGTTAAATAACACCTCAGTCATTTCGACGCTGGATTGCCAGGAGACGTATGTCTTTCCAAGCACTGGCTGACGAAATGAGGGAGCTTGGTGGCAGGTGTTGCGGCTGACAGTACGCAGCCTTCAGCACCGGCCATGTTTATTGTAAAAAAGACGCCAGTACGCAGTAAATAATCAGTACTCCTCCTGTAACATCAGCCCCGGTTTGTTGAGTGCCGGGTGTTTGGTGTTACTGTTTATATGTACTGCAACAAGCTGATTTGTCGCAGTACATTTTTTTTTCAGGCAGGCAAACCGCTCACCAGAAAAGCATGCGCCTCGGTCTGGAAGTCCACTCTCTTGCCAAGATAAGCAATGCTGAGCAGATGCAGCTCGTCTTTGAGCGCATTGGCATCGGTATAGTTGCTGGCTAAAAAGCGCTGGTAATCCGCTTTGTTCTTCAGGCACAGGCTGATGGCCTGTACATAAAAATCATGGGCGACGTGGGCATTGGCGGCGATCAGCATGTCTTCAATCTGCGCCAGTAAATGCCCGTTCATATTGTAGAGAAACTGGGCAAAGCCGCCCTGGCGTACGTCATGGTCAAAGCGTGCGGCCAGCAGGTGGGGCAGTTGTGGGGCATACGTGCTGGCCAGCTCTTGCCAGTTGCCTGAGGTGGTCGTGGCCAGCCACAGTGTGAGCTGGGTGGTGATGGCATCTTGCAGGGTATTTTCTTGCATGGTTGATCTCTTGCGGAAATCACATCGGAGTGTAGTATGCTAGCAGAATATTAATAGAAGGATTTTATATGATACTCCGTCGTCACTTGCTTAAAACCATCCTGGCAGTCAGTTGCGCTGCATTGAGCCCTGTCGCCGCCTGGGCCGCAGCTTTTAGTTCTGAGCGTATCAGTGTCAGGGTAGAAGGCGAGGGCAGTGATGTGATCCTGGTGCCTGGCCTGAGTTCGTCCCCAAAGGTGTGGGCTGAGATGGTCAAGGCTGTGCCTGGCTACCGGTATCATCTGGTGCAGGTATCGGGTTTTGCCGGTGTGCCTGCGGGTGGTAATACTGAGGGTGCAGTGGCGGCGCCAGTGGCAGAAGAAATCGCCCGCTATATTGCCCAACTGGTACCACATGGTTTGCAAAAACCTGTATTGATAGGGCATTCCATGGGTGGCACGATAGGCATGATGGTGGCGGCGCGGCATCCACAATCCATCAGCAAGCTGATGATCGTTGATATGTTCCCGTTTCTGGGTGTCATGTTTGGCCCACCAGGCACGACACCGCAAAGTGTCAAACCCATGGCAGACGATATGCTGGCCAAGATGCGTGCAGCCGCACCAGAAGCGCGGGCGCAAAGAACCACGGCAACCATCAACAGCATGATCAGTAACACCGCCATGCGCCCAGCAGGGCTGGACGATGCACTCAAGAGTGATCAGGATGTTTCCGCCCGCGCTTATCATGAGTTGATCACGACGGACCTGACACCTGAGCTGAAAAACATTGCCGTGCCGACGACAGTCTTGTATGTTGTGCCAAATGGTGCGCCGGTGACGCCAGAACAGATGGATGGTTTTTACAAGATGGCTTATGCCACCGTCAAAGATGTGCAGCTCAAGCGTATCAATGCCAGTGCCCACTTCATCATGTGGGACCAGCCTGAGCAATTTCAGGCTGAAGTCAAAAACTTCTTGAAATAAGCTGCATCACTAAATGACTAAAGCGCAGTCATCAAGCAGCACGCTGGCGGGCCAGGATAAATAAATCCGTGCTCGCCATGCTGCTTTGTGCAGGGCCAGGTTTGCGCCTGACATCGATGATGTCAAAGCCGTGCCTTGCCAGTGCAGTGCGCAAGTGGGCTTCATCATGATAGTGGATATAGACCTGGTCACCAGTACTTGATGTTTGCCAGCCTGAGCGTGCTTCTTCTGCTTCCATTGCGCTCAGGTAAAGCAGGCCACCGGGATTGAGCACTGCAACGGCATCAGCGATGAGTGTGGCTGCTTCTGCGCGTGATAAATACGGCAGGCCAAAGGCGCAGACCAGCGCATCAAAATTTTTGCCTTGCCCACCTACAGCACGACAATCCATGACGGCAAATTGCGCTTTTGGATTATTGCTACGCGCCAGCTCCACCATTTGCGGTGCGAGGTCAGTTGCTATTATCTGTAAATCAGGCAGGCGTGCCAGCAGGGCGCGTGTCACATTGCCTGGCCCGCAAGCCAGTTCCAGTACACGCGCATTGCTGGAAACCAAATTCTTGCAAAACAGCGCATAGGTATCGTCATAATTTTCCAGGTTCATATACTTATCCTGGTAGCGCTGCGCCAGTTTATTGAACGTGGCGACGGTGATTTCTGTAGGGTTCTTCATACGCAAGTTTCCATGCTTGATTTTTTCATGCTTAAACTTTTTTGACATTCCTGTCATCCGATGATGCCGCTATTGCGTTAAAGCTGCAAGAGTCAAGCGCGTTTTTGCGTATGTCCTGAAAGAGTAAGGAGTGAAATATGGCCTATATTTATGGTGATGATGGTTTATATGATGAGAGAACCAAGGGTTATGATTCCAGCTCCCTGAGCGCCAATTTCCAGGTCAACCTGGGCAAAGTGTCGTTTGGCAAATTGTCAGCGACTGACCTCACAGACTGGTATCAGCTCAACCTCGATGGCCCTGGCACTTATACGCTGGTGGTTTCTACCGATGTCGTCAATAACTATAGTGCGACCAATGAATGGCGCGAAACCTATAGCGGTATTGAAGTCAAGATCACTGACAGTGCAGGCAACCCGCTGGCTGGTCTGGACACCAGCTACGCCAGCCTGACGACTGACGGTAGCATCGTTTTCAATTACACAGGCGGATATTCGCACGGTGATTTTTTTGTGCGTATCAGCAACCTCTCGTATGCGGCTACCGACTATATACTCGGCCTGAACCTCTCTGTGCCCGGCAAGAATATCTATGGCACCAGCGGCAATGATTATTTGCAGGGTACAAATGGTGACGATAATATCACCGCAGGGGCGGGCAACGACACCATCATCAGCAGTGCAGGCAATGATGTGATAGACGGTGGCGCTGGCCTCGACTTTTTGGTGTTGGCGGGCAAGCTCGGCGACTATGCGATTAATGGCACGACCACCAGTTTTACCGTCAAAGATACGGTAGGCAAGGATGGCACGGATTCAGTCGCACAGGTAGAGCGCCTGATCTTTACTGATGCTGCACTGGCCTTTGATATCAACGGCGCAGCCGGGCAGGCCTACCGTCTTTACCAGGCCGCATTTGGCCGCAAGCCTGACCTTGCTGGTCTTGGTTACTGGATAGACAGGATGGATCACGGCGTCAGCCTCACGCAAGTCGCCGCAGGTTTTTTTCAGTCGGCAGAGTTCCAAAAGCTGTATGGCAGCTTCCCCAGCACAACGACACTGATCAATAATTTTTATCAGAATGTGCTGCACCGCGCGCCAGACCAGGCCGGTTTTGATTACTGGTCCAACCAGCTCAACAAGGGCATGATTTCACCCGCAGGTGCGCTCGCCAGTTTTTGTGAAAGCGCAGAAAACCAGGCGCAGGTTATAGGGCAGATACAAAACGGTGTGGTGTATACCGAATGGCTGGGATGAGCCGGGTAGCAATCGTATAAGACATCTTGTTGTTGAAGAAGTGAGTACCAAACATGAAGCCAGTGCTGTGAGATCAGCACTGGCTTCATGTTTTTGTGCGTCTTGTGTGTCGGACCGCTATATCTGAAACATGAATTTTTGCCTCCAGCACCTGTTTGACAGGGGGGGAAGTGCTGCGTGACACAGTTTCTGGAACTTAATAAGATATTGCTATAATAATAAATAATTAAATATAATGCAATATTGTATGAGAATGCTGCGGACATAGAAATCCATATTGGCCGCTCATGAAACGCGAGTACAGACGGTCATTTTTCGCTCCCACAATTTTTGCATGGGCCAGTTTTTCTCAGGCGCAACCTGATTACAACTGAGGTACAACTCAGCTACAACTCAGCTACAACTTAACTACAATTTAAACATAACTTAAATGCAATAGTGATGCTTGCAGCACATGAGACACGGCGAGCGCAGGCAGGTCACTGATTTCAAGATGCGTTTGCACTTTTGATTGAATCCACCCTTTAATTGAAGCCTTTAATGAAGGTCCGCAAAATGGCTAATGCAGATAATCTTGATACCCTCGGTGTACGTCATGCATCCGGTCTCAAATCCGGTTTGAATGTCATCCAGGCAGCCGTTGATACCACGCCGCCTGTCCTCAATTCCCTGATCATCCCGGCCAGTATCAATCTGGCGAATGGCAATGCGCCGCTATTCATCAGGGCTGGTGCGACCGATGTCGGTTCGGGTGTTGCCAGCGTCATGATAGAGCTCGATAATTTCATTGCCTATGATGTCAAGATACATGGCGGCACCCTGGGTGCCTTTGTGATGGATGGGCAGGATGACAGCTGGTCAGACGGATTATCCAGCCAGACCTATACCATCGCCAGCAACAACAAACCCGGCGACTATCATGTGCTGCGCGTGCAGGTGATAGACAATGCGGGCAATAGCACGAGCTATGAAGCAGCGCAACTCAAGGCCATGGGGGTGAACACCACCATCAGCGTGCTGGCGACGGCAGACACGGCGCCACCGACCGTGCTCTCATTTACCCCGGCAGCCACAGGTAATGTGGTGCAGGTTAATGGTGACCTGGTATTCACATTCAGCGAAGCCATACAGGCGGGCACTGGCAAGATTATTCTCAGGGATGGTGCAGGCAATGTTGCTGCCAGCATTGATGCGGCTGGCCCCGGCATCAGCATTGCAGGCAATACCCTAAGCATACATCCCGGCACGACGCTGGCGTTTGACAGCAACTACACCATCAGCCTGCCTGCTGGCAGTATCAAGGACCTGGCCGGCAATAGCTATGCGGGTTCCAGTGCCTCCAGTGCGTATGCCTTCTGGACTGCATCTAACCCGGCCCAGGTCGGGCTGACCATCAACGGCACAGACGGCAATGATGTGCTGACGGGCAGCAATCTCAACGACAATATCTCGGCTGGTGCGGGGAATGACCGCATCATCGCCAGCCCCGGCAATGACAGCATCTTTGGCGACAGTGGGCTAGATACCCTGGTCTTGTCCGGCAAAATGGCCAACTACACGGTGTCTGGCACGCCTGCCTACTTCATCCTCAAAGATAATTTCGGTAATGATGGCACTGATTCAGTGGGCCTGGTAGAGCGCCTGCAATTCACCGACGTGACGCTGGCCTTTGATCTCAATGGTGTCGCTGGCCAAGCTTATCGCCTGTACCAGGCCGCATTTGGCCACAAGCCCGATCAGGCAGGCCTGGGGTATTGGATACAGACCATGGATAAAGGCGCCAGCCTAAATGCTGTCGCGGCAGCCTTTGTGCAGTCAGCAGAATTCCAGCAACTGTATGGCGCCAATCCCAGCACCACGACCCTGATCAACAACTTTTATCAAAACGTCCTGCACCGCGCACCAGACCAGGCAGGTTTTGATTACTGGTCCAATCAGATTAACCAGGGTCTGGTGACGCCTGCTGCTGCACTCGCGAGCTTTTGTGAAAGCGCAGAAAGCCAGGCACAGGTTTTGGGGCAGATACAGCAGGGCATTGTGTATACGATGTGGGTGGGGTGACGTGTTGAGAATTGTGTGGGAGGCGGGGCATGAGCCACGTCTTTCACTTTTCAATTTTTTTATCAGAATTACCTGTTCTTCGTTTTATCTGACGGCACCAATACACAGTTACTAAACACAGTTACTAAACACAGTTACTAAAAAACCTGGCGGTCTTTTGTTCCACGTCTCTGCTGGCAGCCCGTGCTTTGCATCCTGCATATAAGCATTTCTTTTCCTTATCCCCTTCTTCATCAGTGATATCGCCGCCCTCTGCTGCAGGCATCACAAAAAACTTCCGCTCCCTTTCCAATTGATGAGTGAAAACTATTTCAGTTCACCTTCAGTTCACCTCGAATGTAAAATTTGAAATAGAATATTACATTCACTTACATCTGTTCCTGCGCAAAGCAAAAGCAATAAAACCTGGGCTAAATATGCCTTTTCCAATTCTTGGCTCTGAAAGGCAGTGGTATGGCATATCTCGTTGGTGTTGATTCCTTTACAGATGAAAAAACCTATGGTTATGATTCAAGTGCTGTGAACCAGGTTTTCAGGGTGCAAATGGGGAGAAATTCTTTCGGCAAGTTGTCTTCTTTTGATACAACGGATTGGTATGAACTTGATCTGGATGGACCTGGCAGTTTTAATCTGATTGTATCGACCGATAGTAGCAATAACTACTTTTTCAATACCTGGACCAGCTCCAGTATCGGTGTGAAGATAGAAATCACTGACCGCAATGGCAATGTGTTGTCTGGCACCCAGTCTGCCATCGCCAGATCCAGTTTGGATGGCAACATCAACTTCAGCTACACCGGCTCATACAGTCATGGCGATTTTTATGTCAAGGTGAGTAACCTTGGTTTTAGCAATGCAGATTATGTGCTGAATTTAAGTACACGTACCACCTTGCTGGATGTCACGCCACCAACGGTATTGTCTTTCATGCCCACGCAATCGGTCACGGCTGTACCAATCAACAGCGACATCATCCTCGGCTTTAGCGAAGCCATACAACGTGGCATTGGCACCATTGTGCTCAAGGATGCGGCCGGCAATATCGTCGCGAATTATGATGCTTCATCCAGCTCCAACCTGAGTATCTTAGGCAGCACTCTGATAATACATCCGAGTGCCGCACTGTCCTATGGCACGACTTACAGCGTCAGCATTAGTGGTGGCAGTTTCAAGGACCTTGCTGGCAACAGCTATGCAGGTACCACCGGCTATTCTTTTTCAACGATAGTGAATCCTGTCTCAGTTGGCGCCAATATCAATGGTACTGTTGGCAATGATTATTTAACCGGCACCAGCGGCAACGATAATATTTCAGCCGGTGCAGGTAACGACACCATCATAGGTGGCGCTGGCAATGACAATATTGCTGGCGGTAGTGGTCTCGATACCCTGGTACTTTCAGGAAAAGGTGCGAACTATACGCTGACTGGTACGGCGGGCAATTTTATTCTTAAAGACAATGTTGGCAATGATGGCACTGATAATGTGACGCAAGTTGAACGCTTGCAATTTGCCGATGTCGCGCTTGCCTTTGACATTGATGGTGTCGCCGGGCAGGCATATCGCATCTATCAGGCTGCATTTGGCCGTCAGCCCGATCTGGCAGGGCTTGGTTACTGGATCAAGGATATGGACAAGGGTTCTAGCCTGACCACGGTGGCTGCAGGTTTTTTCCAGTCGGCAGAATTCAAGCAACTGTATGGCAGCAACCCCAGCACCACTACCCTGATTACCAATTTTTATCAAAACGTGTTGCACCGCGCCCCAGATCAGGCAGGCTTCGATTACTGGAATAACCAGTTAAGCAAGGGCTTGATTACGCCCGCCGGTGCACTTGCCAGTTTTTGCGAGAGTACAGAAAACCAGGCGCAAGTGATAGGGCAAATTCAAAAAGGAATCGCTTATATAGTGTGGCCAGCTTGAACGGCATCCTTTGTTTCTTTTGATGGCTTGAATGAAGCCGCCACCATTTCTTATCTTTAAAGGTCAGTTTTATGTCTTATGTTTACGGTCTGAATTCGAATGCAGATGAAAGAACCATCACCATCGATTCATTTAACCGCAGCACTGTTTACAAACTCGGTAATGGCAAACGTTCTTTTGGTAAATTGTCTGCTACCGACACAACAGACTGGTATGAGCTGGACCTGGATGGGCCAGGCATTTATTCCATCGTCGTGTCGAATGATGCCCTGAACAATTACCGTGGCAATACCTGGGACTCTACCTATGCCGGTGTCAAGATAGAGATCACCGACAGTGCAGGCAATATACTGTATAACCTGACGCCCGCCATTGCGCAGACCTACAACGATGACGGCATCAAGTTCAGCTATTCAGGTGGTTATAATCACGGCGGCTTTTTTGTCAAGGTCAGCAATCTTGGTTCTACCAATGCTGACTATGTCATTGGCCTGAGCAATGCTGTTGTCAAGAATGATGTTACACCACCGGTGCTGAATTCCCTGAACATCCCGTCCGTCGTCAACCTGGTCAAGGGTGATGTCAATATAGATCTCAAAGCTGTTGCAACGGATTATGAGTCAGGCATACGCTATGTCTCCATCATCACCGACCCGCCATTGACCCATGATGTAAAAACCGATGGCAGCCTGTATGCCGGTATCGTGCTCGGTGGCTTTAAAGACCCCTGGGCAGATGGCACGACCAATCAGACCTTTACTATCGCAGGCAATAACCCCAACGGTTATTACAACGTCAGCCGGGTAGAAGTCGCAGACATGGCTGGTAACGTCACCGTCTATAACGCTGCCCAGTTACAGAAAATGGGGATCAATACCTCTATCCGTGTAGTTGGCCAGGGCGACACCACCGCCCCAACTGCCGTCTCGTTTGCGCCCACGCAATCTGGCAAGTCCGTACCCATCAATAGCGATATCGTGGTCACCTTCAGTGAAGAGATTGCGCGTGGTTCTGGCCACATCCTGCTCAAGGACGGCACAGGCAAAACTGTGGCCGATTTTGATGCTGCCTTCAGCACCAACCTGACCCTGACTGGCAACAAGCTGACGATACACACGAACAACCCGTTGTCCTATGACACCACCTACAGTCTCAGTATCCCCGATGGAAGCATCAAGGATCTGGCTGGTTATAATTACGCGGGCACCAGCAGCTACCAGTTTTCTACTATCGGTAATTTTGTTGCCCCCGGCCTCAACATCAATGGCACGGCTGGCCCTGATTACCTGACCGGTACCAGCGCCAGTGACACCATCTCTGGCGGTGCCGGTAATGACACCATCATCGGTGGCGGCGGTAATGACAGCATCTCTGGCGGCAGCGGGCTTGATACCCTGGTCTTGTCAGGCAAACTCGCCAACTATACCAGCACAGGCACGCTTAACAACCTGGTGCTGAAAGACAATGTCGGCAATGACGGTACCATCAGTATGAGCCAGGTAGAACGCCTGCAATTCAGCGACACTGCCGTGGCCTTTGATACCGACGGTGTCGCTGGCCAGGCTTACCGCATCTACCAGGCCGCATTTGGCCGCAAGCCTGATCTGGCCGGTTTGGGTTACTGGATCAAAGACATGGACAAGGGCTCCAGCCTGACCACGGTGGCCGCTGGTTTTTTCCAGTCAGCAGAATTCCAGCAACTGTATGGCAGCAACCCCAGCACCAATACCCTGATCACCAACTTCTATCAAAACGTCCTGCACCGCGCACCAGACCAGGCAGGTTTTGATTACTGGTCCAACCAGTTCAGCAAGGGCCTGATCACCCCCGCAGCAGCACTGGCCAGCTTTTGTGAAAGCACAGAAAACCAGGCACAAGTCATAGGGCAGATACAGAATGGGATAGTGTATACGGTGTGGGCGGGGTGAGGTAGTAGGTTGCGGTTTTTCTGGACTCATCTCTATTGATGAAATGAGTTCCAGTGTGCGTGATGCATGATCATGTAGTGCATGCACAACATGCATCTACTGACATTTACAGGTTTTAATGGTAAAGGATCTAGTGTAAAAAACCGCCAGATAGAGATATTAATTTTGCCCCAATAGGTTGCGAGTCCGATTGCTGGAAGCGATCAGGAAAGTAGCACAACGGCAGAGGGTTTTTGCGTTCTTTGCGCTGTTGAGGTTTGCTATCATCATGGAAAACCGGAACCTGCAATGCTGCATCCTGAAATTGCTGCGCTACATAAGCGTTTAAATTTTGTTGGGCCAGGCAATTTGTTGCGTGATGGTTGATCGCGAAAGCATTCATGGTACGAATTCTCCTGATAGGTGTGTTTTGATCTGGTGCCCATTATGCGTTCATCGTAAAAACCTTAAAATCGGTTGTCATGCTGCATGTATGTAAGACTTCGATTACATGACAAATCTAGGCGAGGCGTGGTGCAAGGAGATACGGCCTCATCAACAGCTGTGCCGTTCATATCTAAATGTGCTGATATAAGCTGAGAGCGCTTTATTTGCGCTCCCCGATTTTTTTGGTATTGCGGTTGCGTTTGACATTACGTTTACTCCAGACCCTGTGGCAGAGCATGTCACTATGCTCTCAGGCAAATAAAAACCATGAACAAGAAATTAAAGAAAAGAGTATTAGATCAGTTCGCGGCATGCATGCAAAAAGAATTGCAGGCATTTTCTCTTTTCAAAGGGAGTAGCGACTACTTCTTTGATACAGAAAAAGTTTGGGAAGACAGTTCTACGGTAGCCGGAGTCAATCTCTATGTGATTTTTACTCCAGAGTTCAATGGTCGAGACCAATTTACCATCGAAATTGGCTGGTCGAGATTGCAGCGTTTTCCTCAACTTGGACGCAGGCCATCTTTATCCTTTTCCTCAGAATTTACTCTCTGCTCTGATGCGCAGGAGGCAACGGCCCGCCTGCCAAAAATAATGTCTCTGGAGCTGGACTCATGGGTAGAGGTAAATAAGGATAATGTGGAAGAAGTGGTATCCACGCAATTCAAAAATTTAATGGCATATGGTATGCCTTTTTTAAAGAAAAATTGTCTTCCGCAATGATAGTGTAGCTTGGAACTTGTCTCTTGATTTCAAAAAATATGTCAATTTGAAGATATGATGAATGCTTTAAAAGAACATGGCTGAAAAGAAAATCTACGAAAAATTTATTGCTGCCTTTTGGAAATCTGCAAAGCAACGATATCCCTCTATCAAAAGACTGGACAAGCCATTTTGTTCAGCCATACCAAAGAGCAGCAGTTTCTATCTGGGCCTTCATCCCAACTTAAGGAAGTATATTCTGATCGCGTTTCAGGCGTCGAATAAATCATGGCAAGTGGGAGAGTTTGCAATCAATATCCACATTTCAGAAAAATTTGAACCTACCAGCAACTTTCATCCAAAAGAAGGGGAATTTGAGCAATTTACTGACGGCTATTATCGCTATCCTTCTGTGATCGGCAGGGATAAATGGTGGTGTCTTAATCCCACATCTTTGGACTCCCCACTTCAATCTTTGATCGATTACTGGCGACCAGGTTCTTATGAAGTCGAAGATATTATTATTCAGGAAGCTGTGCGGGATGTATGCCTGACTTTAGAGTCCGGGTTTCTTGACCGATTGGGGCTGTTGCAACAAGGGTATGACAAGGAGCCAGCTTGAGCTCAAGAGATGAAATGAAAAAATTTATTCCAGTACCAGATAGCATCTTTGCAGAATCTGATGCGCATCTTGTCTTTGAAAGTATTTACTTTCACCTGCTCAAGTTATTTGATCATCAGATATTGTCCCCTGAACTGATCGATGAATACCCTGATCTTCCTGAAAGTGCAAAAACAGCTTGGTATTTATGGCAGTTTGCGATGGACGTGTCCAGTTCAGGCCTGCCTGATTATTTGTCGAATCATTGTCCATCAGTTCAGCAAATAAAGCTGACTCGTCACGCACTTGCAGTGGTTGCCGCCGATGAATTAAAGATGCTGCTTGATGCGGCAATTCCTTTTGCCAGAGATGGCGCTAAAGAATATGGCGAGTTCAGCGTATTTCCGCAAGATGTATGGTTTGAGCAGTTTGATGTCAGCCCATCCTTGCCTGAGCCGGATTTAATTGCAGAGACATCGTTGAGGTTGGCAGGTTTGCCCTTGTCTTCATTGGTGGGCACATATCTGCGTGCACACCGTGAAGAACTTCAATGTAAAGCAGACGGTGCCGTTTAACTGCCTATCAGCTCGTGGTTGCTCTGTTTGGCTTGTACAAGTAAACAGTACCTGTTCACCCTCAACGCATCTTCTCTTCACACTAGCGGTTTATGATGCATGTGCCTTGATTGACAAGGCGATAGCAGAAATGAACACAAAGTCCCTGATGAACAGTAAATACGTTTTTTTTGCACTGCACGTATTGATGGCCGCTTGCGCTTATGGCTGGGCATATTGCGAACAACAGTTTTTGCAGATCATTTCAGATTTCGCTTGTACCGGCAATGCGCAATTGTATGGTGGTCTTTCTCAGGGGATGCTGGCCATGGCATTGCTCCTGTGGGGAGTTTTGATCTTGATGACATGCAGGCAATGGAAGCTAATTCGTCATGACCATGAGGGCAGATCCTTGCTTTTGTTTGTGCTGTCTTCCCTTGCTCCGCCAGTATATTTTTTATTTATCGGATCTGGGTTTGTTTCTCCAAGCGTCAATTGCTTGTGATGCCTGAAGCAGTGTTGTATATGCTCGCTTTGCGATGCATATGTATGGCTAAAAATGTTCTAGTGGCAGTCGCGTGCTGTTAAGCATATGAGAGTAAATGAAGGTGACGATGTCACTATTTAAATTCCCAAAAAACCGAAAAATCATACGCTCCCCATTCCAATCTATAGTCTTGTTCGTACTTAATACAGCTACACAAGAAGGTGCCCAATGACAGCAGATCACGTACAATGCCAAACTGGCATTCACTGTTGATGTGCACCCTTTATATCTGGCAAATTCAAACTGCGAACTGATAGAAAAATACCATGGCGACTTACATACCCTATTTCCCCCAGACCCCGATTACCCGGGCCATGTTCAATTTTGACGGGGTTGGGCCTGGTTTGATTAATTACATCCTGTCGGGATATATCCGGGTCTCGGTGTCGGACAGTTTTACCACTGATGTGATGCAGGGTGGCAGTGATTATCCCTGGACACAAAAGCAGATTAATAACATCAATGCGATATTGGATATTTATTCGCAGTTTGCCAATCTATCGTTTTCCAGCGTGGTGGATTATGACACCTATGGCGGTTATTCATTGGTGACGCCCGCAGTGGTCGGGCAGGCGAATTTGTCGGACATCAATATCAACTGGCAGAACCTGAAGAATGTCAGCTACAGCGCCATTTCAGGTGCCAATGACGACAGGAATTTTGGGTATGTGGGTGGGGCTGGTGACATCAAACTGAATCAGGCTTCGTCCGATTTTGGTGGTGATTATTCACTAGACCTGACCACGGTGGCAACCCAGACCCTGATGCATGAACTGGGACATTCTTTGGGTTTGTCGCACCCGCATAGCTCTTACAGCAACGGCGTACCTGTGATCACCACTGATTATGCCGCGACCCAGTATCTGGGCTTCGATACCCTGGGCTTTAGTATCAAAAGTGCGAAAGACATGTACAAGGAATATTTTTCCATCATGTCTTATGATGACCAGAACCATTCATCATTTCTGCATGCGTTTACACCCATGATCCTGGATGTGATCGCTTTGCAGCAGGCCTATGGCGAAGGCAAGGGTACCAGTGGTAGCGGTGACGATATGATAGTCGCTGGCACCGACGGTTATCGTACCTATTTTGACAAGGGCGGTGTTGATACGGTTGATTTGTCCATGTACACCCAGGGCGCTTATTTTGAGATGGGCGTGAAGATCGTCAGTGCCTCGCACCTGGTAGGTGTAGCGATGAGTTATTACGATGCGTCAAATACCATCGTCAATGGCGGTGACCCGGTCAGTTTGCGCTGGTTTTACGGCGAATATGAAAATGCCATAGGATCGGCCGCTGCTGACGTCATCGCTGGCAACGACCTGGCCAATAGTATCCGGGGTGGTGGTGGCAATGATTTTCTTGGTGGCCTGGGTGGCAATGATGTTATCTATGGCGATGCAGGCAACGACAGCCTTGAAGGCGGCGCAGGCAATGATACCCTCATCGGTGGCGACGGTGATGACCGTTTTGACTGGCTGGAGAACAGCCGCGACGGCAATGACCTGATGATGGGTGGCAGGGGCGACGATGACTATGTACTCGACAATAGCCTCGACAAGGTCATCGAAGTTGCCAACGAAGGTTTTGATACCGTCTGGGTGAATTTCAATGCCTCGATAGTCAATTATGCGAATGTCGAATACCTGCATGCTTATGGCAACACTGGCGTTAGCCTGCTGGGCGGCGCTGGCAATGACCTGATCTCGGGCTCGGGTGGCAGCGATACGATAGACGGTGGTGCTGGTAATGACCTGGCGCTGTATAGCGGTACTGCGTCGCGCTATGCGATTACCAAGTCAGGCAGCACGGTCACCGTCAAGGATACTACCGGGCAGCTAGGTACCGATACACTGTTGAATGTCGAGCAGCTCAAGTTTGATGATCGTCACTATGTGACTTTTGATGTCAAGGGCATCGCGGGCCAGGCTTACCGTTTGTACCAGGCAGCATTTGACCGCAAGCCTGATTTTGCTGGCCTCGGCTACTGGATCAATGATATGGAACATGGGTCTAGTTTGACGACGGTAGCGGCGGGGTTCTTCTCTTCTGCCGAGTTCCAAAAACTGTATGGCAGTAACCCTAGCACCACGACCCTGATCACCAATTTTTATAACAATGTCTTGCACCGCACCCCTGACAAGGCAGGTTTTGATTATTGGGCCAATGCGCTTAACAGCGGTGCAATTACACCCGCCGGAGCACTCGCCAGTTTTTGCGAAAGCACAGAAAATCAGGCGCTGGTTATCGGGGTGATACAGAACGGCATAGAGTATGCAGGCTGGCTGGGTTAATTATTCCTGACCTTGTTTGTCATAAAAAAACCAGCATTGCAGCTGGTTTTTTTTATGGAGAGGGCAATTTTTACTTCGTGAATGTGACGGCAGTATGACATTGTCAGCGCAAAACAGCCTGTTGCAAGTAACCATCAGTGTTGCATCGCAGATATTGCAGTGCGCAAAACGGTTTGCTACATTGCAGACATGATAAAAACAAAAAGAATAGGTAGTAAATTAGGTGCCAGTCTATTTTCACTGGTGTTCGTAGTCGGATTTGGTTTAGGTGGCTGGTTTGGTGGGATTTTTCCCATGGCCCAGCAACTGCATGGTTGGTGGCGTGCCGGTGACTTGGTGGCGGTGCAGGCCAGAATCGACAAGCTGGAACTGCGTGAAATTCGCGCTGAAGATGGCCCGGTTTATTCAGTCGATGCTGAATTTGTGTATCAGTATGACGGCAAGGCTTACCGCAGCAAACGCATCAGCGTAGGCGGTGACAACAGCGATGGCTACAACGGTTACAATCGCAAAACACACGCCAGCCTGCTGCAAGCCCGCAGCAACGATCAAAGCGTCACCCTCTGGATGGACCCGCAACAGCCAGCTTTTGCCGTGTATGACAGGCAAACCCACCTGAACGCTATCATTTTCCTCATCCCCTTTGCTACCTTGTTCCCGGCGATCAGCCTGGGCGCCTTGTGGGCGCTGTGGGCTATCTGGTTCAGGCCTGATGAAGAAGATACTGGCGGAGAATTCAAGGGCAATCGACAGCTAAGCTCTCAAGGCTACTCCGGCCAATTGGAGCTGGCTGCAGAGAACAGCGGCGCCGGGCCCATGACCTTGTTTGCCGTAATCTGGAACCTGATTTGCATGCCGGTAGCAGCCACGGTGTATATGCAAAAAAATGCAGATGGCATATTGACCGCTTTTATCACCGTATTTGTGATGGTGGGTGTGGTGATGATCTGGGCAGCCTTTCGCATGCGCTTTTTGCGCAGACGCATAGGGGAGCCCGTACTGAGCCTGGCACAACAACCCTATGCCGGCATAGAAGATATGCTGCTGCGCCTGCGCTTTGAGCCCGTCCTCGGCTTGCGTATGGCTACCGCGAGAACCCATTACCCGGTGCAGGCAGAAGTGCTGTGCGAGCATGAAGACCGGCGTGGCGAAGATACCTCAACAAAAACCCTGTGGTCACAAGAACTGGGCACAAAGCAAGTCGTGCATGGCGCGCCAGGCGTGGACTTCAAGATCAGCCTGCCCGCAGACATGCCTGCCAGCGGCACGCAGGATCATAAGGATGTAGAGGTCATCTGGAAACTCAAGCTCAAGGCACTGGATGCCGAACTGATCTTCAAATTGCCAGTGCGCCAGGGCGTGGGCGGGCAAGTCAATGCCAGTGATGTGCTGGCCAGGCAATACCCGCGCGAGCCAGCCAACCTGTTTGGCCTGCCGATATTACCTGGCGACACCCGCAAGCAAACCCGTAACTGGTTCTGGGCTTATGGCATTTTCTTTATCCTGATTGCGATTGCAGCGCTTGTCATTTTCAGTAGCGCGGGTGATAGTCGCAGCCGCAAGCGTAGCAGCAATAATCAGCACACAGAAGTGCAAGCCGAAACCCTGGCACAGCTGCAAGCCAGGCTCGATGCTGGCGGTGATGTCAATGCCAGAGACGCAGAAGGGCGCAGCCTGCTCATGCAGGCGGCGGATGACAATGACATTGCCAAGGTGCGCTACCTGCTGCAAAAAGGCGCGCAAGTCGATCTGGTAACGCCACGGGATGCCGATGGCAACGGTGAACGCAGCGCCCTGTTTGCCGCCATCGCGAATGATAGCGTAGAGATAGTGCAACTGCTGGCCGATGCTGATGCTGACCTGCGCCGCCCAAGTAACAAGGTGTGGACGCCTGCCCACTACGCCGCCTACAAAGGCGCCCTGAAAAGCCTGCGCTACCTGCATGAACGTGGGGTCGCCATGGACCAGGCTTTCGATGGTGGCCGTGGTTCTACACCCCTGATGATCGCTACCCAATACAACCAACTGGCTGTGATCAGCTTCCTGCAACTGGCAGGCGCAGACCGCAGCAAGAAAGACTTGTACGGTGAAGACGCCTGCGGCTATGCACGCTATTTCAACCAGGCACAGGCAGCGGCGGCGCTGGGGTGCCCATGAGCGAACTGACAGCAACTGCCAGGCCAAAGATAACCCGCCGCTATATACATGCCGAACATGCCACGCACACTAATCTCTTGGTCGCGTCCATCGTTTGCCTACTGATGACTACGGGCTTTTCGTGGGGAGCAGCAAGGCAATGTGGCAGCGCTTGTGTCTCTGGGGAATATCTGCTGATATTGTCGCCCGTCGCCAGTATCATGCTGGTCGCGTATGCTTGCTGGCGCGTTTACCTGCGCAAGCGCCTGGGCAGACTGGTGTTGCAGTTGCCAGTACCTTTGCATCCTGGTTGCAGGGATGTGCCT
Source organism: Undibacterium sp. Tian12W (assembly GCF_049339405.1). Classification (NCBI taxonomy): domain Bacteria; kingdom Pseudomonadati; phylum Pseudomonadota; class Betaproteobacteria; order Burkholderiales; family Oxalobacteraceae; genus Undibacterium; species Undibacterium sp. Tian12W. Next base: position 68,090 of record NZ_JBMPPK010000013.1, on the reverse strand, counting down.
GCGGCCCTGACCTTCACCGGGGGACTGGGGCAGGGCATGCGCCAGCCTGCGGCAGACTATCCCTTGACATGGGAAGTCGCTTGTATCCATGTAAATAACAGTGCAGAGGAAAGCTCCACGAGTACCTTATGGTCGCAAGAACTCAAGCGCAAGCGCATCGCCCATGGCGCAGGCAGGGTAGATTTTACGCTCAGCCTGCCCGCAGAGCTGCCACGCAGTGGCCCGCTGGGGCGCTCTGAATTCAAGATCATCTGGAAATTGCAGGTCAAGGTGCTCGGGACCAAAGTGAGTTTTGTCTTGCCTGTGAGGCTGGCGACAGCTAGCTAAGTCTTTTGCAGATGCCGCAAAATACTCTGTATGCCCGCTTCCATTTTTTGCCGGGCAGAAGAATTGGCCGAATGCACGCGCATTTCCTGCGGTGGTATAAAGCCGGTTGTCATCACGGCTTCTTCTATCCATAACACCACGTCGTAGCCTGTGCCGTGTTCGTCGTCCCCCAGATCATGATCCAGACTAAGATGGGTGACTTCACCTGTTTTTAGCAAGGCAATCGTGTCTTCCGGCCAATAGGTGCGCGTCCATCCATCCGGGGTTGTTCTTTCGTCGTCGAGATAGACTTTCATGTATTTTCAGGTTCTTATTTTTGGAAAATATTGTCCAGTTTATCGAGCGCGTCACTGCTCTTCTTCATGTGGCGTTCTTGCATGTCATCCTGTTCTTTACTGATGCTTTGCAAGCGCTGTTGATGTTGATCGAATTGAGCCATAACGACCCGATCGTAGAAAATTATTTGCTCACCCTGGAGGTTCCATTTCTTTTTGTCAGTCAGTAGCGTGAGCATTCCTTCGACTTCCTGCATGGTTTTCTTTTCCAGCGCCCAATTTTGGGCAAACTGGTTTTTTGAATTTTGTGCGCTACGGTTAAAGCCCTTCAGCAAGCCTCGCTTGGCCTCTTCGTCCAGTGAGAGTGCGTTAATCTTGGCCCTGTAGGTCTCAAACAGATTTTCAGTATTGCCCTCAAATTTATTGACGACGGCTCTGGCCGCGTTAAGTATACGTTTACTTTCAAGCATGTCTTTATCTTGCCTGATGCGCTTGATGTCGGTAATATTTTCCCAGCCAGTTGCCTTGAGATCGCGAACATAATCATTCCTGAAAGTGGCCGCGCCCATCATGATGTCTTTCAGTAAGCGCTCGATTTCTCCATACTGCCCGCTTGCCCTGGGTGTTGTGGCAGAGCCCGCTTTTATGACACTGGACAATTGATTGCCATCTTTGCTGTTATTGTCCTGCTGAACGGCGGTCGTCAGTTTTTGCATTTCTTCCCTGGCCGACTGTATGGCGATTTTGGCTTGCTGCCGTTGCTTGTCCATACCTATATCACCAGCCACATACATGACTGCAAAAAATAACAGGAAGATGAAGAGCAGGTAAGTCTTGCCGCGCTTGCGCAAGAGCAGGTAGTAAAATATAACTGCGCCTACAGCGGCTTGTGCAAACAGTTGTCCCACCAGATAGGGCATGTTCTGCATATTCTTTATGCCCAGGTCGTAGGAAAGATAGGCCGCGACAAAGCAGGCTGGCAGCAACAAGAACAGCCATAAGGCATTGAAATAAAACATCCACAGTAGCTTCTTCAGAGGGGAGGCAGGTACAGGTTCTATTTCATTCATGATAAGTAAGATGGATGTCTGCGACAGATCACAGGGTAAGAGTTATGAGCGGGATAGTGCGCATTAGTGTGCAATAATATTGACTTTGATGCAAATATTTATCCTGAACCGCGTCGCCGTATCCTGATTTTGCATGTCGTGCAAGCCGCGCCAGTCTTGATCATGGCGAAAAAACTTATTAGAATATGCATGCTTTTCTTTGATTTTGACCGATACCCGGTCGGTGATGTCAACTCCATGGAAATGCTTTGGTATTCAATCTGAGACCAAGATGCCCTGATGTGACAGAACCTGACCCGGGTCTCCGGGATTTTTTTACGATTCATGTCAACTACTATGAAAACATCTATATCTCGCTATCGTGCCAGTGGCACGCATTTTTTCCTGAGCTGCATGGTTGGTCTCGGCTTGCTCATGATGTGTTGGTATATGTGGTACCCCACGCCCATGCTGAGGGCAATCGGCGGTTATGAAATCTTCTTCCTCATCGTTGGTATTGACGTAGTACTGGGGCCAGCACTAACGCTGGTGGTGTTCAAACCGGGCAAGAAAGGACTGGTGTTTGATCTGGCAGTCATTGCTGTTGTGCAGGTTTCTGCCTTTTTGTACGGTGTCAGTACCTTGCTGGAAGCACGTCCGGCCTACATCGCTGCGCTGGGTAAAGAATTCCAGGTAGTGCAGGCGTCCGAGATTACCGATGGTTCGCTGGCAAAAGGCAAGACGACTTTGCCGATATGGGGCCCTAAACTGGTCGGCACCAAAGAACCGACCGATCCTGCCGATATCAGCAATGTCAACGCCATGATGTCTTTTGGCGGTAACAAAGGCCATTTGACGCAGTTGCATATCCCCTATGCCGACATGAAGGACGAAATCCTTAAAAACGCCGAGGACTTCACCGTACTGGAAAAAAACAATGAAGACAAAAAGGCAGACATACAGTCATGGCTAAAATCGAATGACTGCGATGAAAAAACCTGCAAATACCAACCCATCAAAATAAGGGCATCGGTTTTCCCTGCCGTGCTTGATGCAAAAACAGCGGCCTACAAAGGCATCATGCCACTCGCTCTTAAAATGTAGTTAAAATGTAGTTAAAATGCAATACTTACCCGGCCTGGCATGACTCATTGATACACAATGAGTCATGCCAGGCCAATTCTTGAAATGTATCCCGAATGGCATCCGCAAAGGAAGGCAAGCTGGCATTGATCATTTTTGCGGTAGCGATTTTTTTCAGCTACGCACATCCTTATCATATCCATCCGTACAGAACTTTTTATCACGACCTGATCATCTGTCTTGGTCTGTTAAGTGCAATGGCGTTTTTTGTCATTCGCCCGTCTTCAGTATCTGAATTTGAATCTGAATCTGGGTTTGCACCTGCATCCAGAACAACAGTGCGCCTGCGCTTTCCGGCACTGCTCGCCTTGCCTGGCGCGATCATCCTGCTGATCCTCCTGCAGGTGGCGCTGGGCATGATAACGCCAGCCAGCTTTGTTGCACTCCCCATCCTGTATCTGCTGCTGTTTGCGCTGGCCATGGTGTTTGGCAGCAGCCTCGCGCTTGAGCAGGGCGGGCTGGACATGGCGGTGAGCGCGATTGCTCTCGCCAGCCTGCTGGCAGCATCGGTGTCGCTGGTGTTCCAGCATATCCAGATCCTGGGGCTGGATGCAACGCCGGTCGTCATGTACATCGCCAAAGACCCGGCTATCGCCATGCGCCCCTATGCCAACGTGGCGCAACCCAATCAACTCGCCCTGTTATATTTTTTTGCTCTGGCAGGGCTCTGGCATTTTTACCGCACACGTACATTTTCTGGTTTTAGTTCGATTGCCATCGCTGCGCTCTTGCTATGGGGTGCGGTACTAACGCAATCGCGCATAGGCTGGATACTGGTGCCACTGTTTTTTGCCTATACTGCCAGTAAGCTGGGCACCAGCAAACGCAAGGGCACGCCCGTCATCATCGCCATGCTGGCCCTGGTCACCCTGTATGCCGTGCTGACCTTTTGCCTGCCGCAAATCAGTCAGGCCATAGGGTTTTCTGGCGGCTCCGTGGCCGACCATGTCGGTGGCCGCTCTGAACGTACCGGCCTGTGGCAAACCGCCTGGCAACTCGCAGCACAACACCCATGGCTGGGTGTGGGCTGGTTTGGATTTGGCCCTGGCCAGGTCAGTGTCGGAGCAGACTTTACCTCCAGCACCTATGCCGAGCATGCCCATAACCTGCCACTGAACCTGGCTGCCGAACTGGGCTGGCCAGCCACCATCCTCATCATGGGCGGCTTGTGCTGGTGGTTTTACCAGACCTGTATCAGATATGGCAAATCCACTGACAAAGCCGTTGTTAAAAGCACTGCGGAAAACAACGCCAAAAGTACTGCCTTGCAGTTTTGCACCCTCAGTCTGTTTGCCGTTGGTGTACACAGTATGGTCGAGTTCCCGCTCTGGTATGCCTTTGTGCTGATACCTGTGGGCGTGCTCATGGGCATGGTGCATCAATTGCGCTGGCCTGCTGCCGGTACCGTGGTCAGGCCCGGCATCGTGCTGGCCGGGTTTGCCATCGGCTGCATATTGTTGGCGGCTGTCACTCTTGATTATCAACGCGTGGTCACCGGCTTCAAGTCCATACGCGACGTGAGCTCAGGTTTTGAATCGAAAGAAAAATTCCTGCAAAAACCAGCATTCACCCTGTTCCCGCAGTTCTTTGAATACTTCAAACTGACCCGCATCAAACCACGCGAAGGCATGTCGGCAGAAGAGATCAACTACATGGAAACCTGGGCACCACGCTTTGGCTTTGTTCACATCCTCAATATTGAGGCCGAAGTCTATGCACTCAATGGCCAACCCAAAAAAGCCGCCCGCAGCATGCTGACCCTGCAACGCCTGCACCCCATACCTTATCCAGAATATTATGATTACTGGAAAGCCAAGGCCGAGCAAGACCCGCGCTATCAGGCGGTGTTTGAGACCATGCCAGCCAGGGATGCACCTTGATACTTGAGTTGTCAATTGCCAGCACACCGTGTCAGGACAAAATTGATCAGTCCCCTTTGTCCTGACACAAGCCCACATTGTAAAATCGTTCTCTGACTTTTATTGGATAACACATGAAATTTGTATCTACCTTGCCTGCCATTGGCATTCTGCTGTGCTGTGCAGGCACCAGCTATGCCGATACACCGGCAAACAGCGGCTTTCAACCCGGATTCATGGATGAAGAAGTCGGCGGTGAATTACTGACCGCCGAAAACTGCAAGCCAGAATATCCCAGAGCCTCTTTGCGTAATGAAGAAACAGGCGTCGTCAGGCTGGAAATGCTCATTGGCAAGGACGGTAGCGTCATCGACGGAAAAATCAGACAGACTAGTGGATTCCGCAACCTGGATTATGCAACCCTCCAGGCCACCATGAGATGCATCTATCGCCCGTATTCCAAAGGTGGTAAGCCTTTTCAAGAAAAACACTTGCTCCAGTATGTCTGGAGATTAGAATGAAAAAAATAAAGTATTTTTTACTCGCCGCAGCGATGACATGTGGCACAGTCCAGGCCCAAGAATTGGGCAAACTGACAGACAAAGATTGCAAAGTACAGATACGCCGGACAGGCACCGCGAGTAAAGCCACGACCGATAGAAACATGTCTGAGCTGGCAGCCATACCTGATGATTCCATAGAGGGATTAAGACGCTTGCATGCCCTGGCGCTTCAAACATTTATCCAGGATTTCAGCACGGCAGAAAAAGCGATACGCAAGCATCAGGCTGCCCTGTCGAACTGGAACATGGCAGAAGCCGCACTTGCAGAAATCGACACGTCTTCAAAAGCACTGATAAAAAGAGGCTGGTGCGAATATGCAGAGTCTTATTTATTGCTGGGATCTGCCATAGCAAAGAAAAATGCGAACTTTTATCAGCGAGACATGCAATTCCAGCTCGGCCTCGCCAGATTGTATCTGGAAAGCAAAAGACATGACCTGGCACAATCCAGGCTGAAGCCATTGCTGGATAGCGGCAGCCCGGGCTCACCCTTGCCCCCTGCCCAAAAAGCGGAAGCCAATGCCCTGATGGGCGAGTCATACTTTACGATTAAAGACTATGTTAATGCAGCCGGGTTTTTTGAGCAAAGTGTGGCTATCCTGGAGCAAAATAATGTCAATGATAAAGGCTACTTGTCAGAAAATTTATATCTGCTCGCAGCCAGCCAGTATCTGACGAATGAGTTTCTCAAGGGCGAAAAAACCTTCGAAAAAATCAAGCAGTTAAACGGAAATGACATCAGATTTTCCAACGGCGGGTCTTTGTATGATCAGGACATCGTCGCGAACTACAAAAACGGCAATCTCAAAGAAGCTATCCGCATTGCAGAAAAAAGACTGGAGTTTTTTAATGGCAGGCAGGAAGAGTTGCAAACAAAAATAAAAGCACTGTCTGGAAACCCGGTTGAAATGAAGAAGCTCTTGAATGAGCAGCGAGAGACCGAGCACAGGCGCATTGCAACCATGCTGACTCTGGCAGAAATTTTGCATTCACAAGCCCAGTTCGATAAAGCACGTGAGCTGTACGTACAAATTCTGGCTTCAAGTAAAAGCCAGCAATTTTCTCAAAAACTGATTTTCCAGGTACACAGCAATCTGGCACGTCTGTATTTGAGCAAAAAAGAATTTGGCCTGGCGGAAGACAATTATTTGACTGCCTATGAAATTGCACAGAAATTTTTTGCCCCTGAACATCCGTCTGTGACAAGCGCAATGGCAAATCTTGCCTATGTCTATAAAATCAATGGCCAGACAGATTATGCTGAAGGATACTATCTCAAGCTGATAAACAGACTCAAGGATGATTCAATCTACGGATATGAAGAACTGCCCGCTTACTACGAGTATCTAGGAGAAATTTACCTGGCAAAAGCGAACTTCCCGGATGCCAGAAAATTCTATGAACTGGCCTACGAAAAAAATGCCGCCTTGCAGATAAACAAAAAAGACACTCTCATCCGGTGCACCAAGGCCCTCATCACTGTTTATAGAAAACTCGATGAAACAAACAAGGCCAGAGAAATGGAAAAGGAACTGGCGAAATTTGACAGCCCGGCTCAAAAATTGAAGACATCTTCAAGCAAAAAAAGCAAGGCATAAACGTTAGCAGAAATGGGTACAGTCCCTGACCGTGAGCCAGACAGTAGGTTGCTTTGCAACGCACCGCTCGACAGCTGTAGGCCAGGGAGTATCTATCCGGGGGGCTGCTTCAAGTATTTTCCTGCCCTTCATGTGGTGCGTTGTAGCGTACCCCACGCGCTGAACAAGATGAAAGAACTAAGGCGAGTCATGACAATATCAAAAACTTTATCTCTATTTCAAAGAGTTCCTAAAATAGCGTTCTTTTTTTGCATTGGTCTGGTTGCCTGTCTTCGAGAGCAAAAGATAGAATACTTGGTCACTATTGAAAATGCTCTGAATGAATCCATTCATTTATGCAGATCAGAATTGAAAACAAGATGCTACGAAATTAAACCTGGAAAAACTGAAGATATCCAGTTTTTTGAAAAAGATACATCCAATCGCTGGATATCTCATCTTAAGCAGAATAGTGTAAGTTTTTGTGGAAGAGATGTGTTCATTCCAGAAATTGTTGCAACAACCGGAATTGTATCTAGACCTAATGGATATTTGATTAGAATCGATCGTCGCGTTGAGCAGAAGTTATGTTCAAAAAATGTACCTTGAGCTTGGTTGATTCACGATTTACCTCGCCATCACACGCCCCCGTCAAAATGCCGTCGTGGCTTTTGCTATAACGTGTGGTTGCGCGAATTATAGCTTCGCCCATGTGTATCTGGCAAACATAAATCTGAATTTTCCCATTAGCACAGCTACTCCAGAATCCAGAAATATCTCAGCCAGTAGGCGGAGTTACAACGCACCCCACGCGCTTATAAAATTCACAGAGCCATATGACGAAAGCAAGTGGCGATGGTAGGCGCTAAAACTGTTTCCTGATAACAAAGTTAGGTCTTTTCATGACTTTTATCCTGCGTACTTTGTCCCTGATCTCAGCTTTTCTTATGGTCGTGTGCTTTGTCATGCCTATCATGATGCTCGGCTATGGCACATCCCCAATTCGGGATGCTATTGCCTCCGTCATTATTATTGCGATAGCCGTTCTTGCGATGCGTTGCACCAAATGGCTCTGGCGGAAAAGGCGCTTCTGGACCGAAATTAAATCTCTCAGCGAAGTTTCGGCATTTGGTTGCCTGTTATTGCTTTCGCCCGTTGTAGCGTTTCTTGAACAAAGAACTAGCGGTGTAGTGAAAGGCGCTATTCAAATTGCCTTCGTGCTGATAGCCGTTTCCGTGTATTTTTTTGTTCAGCGTTATGGCCGAACCAAGAGAGCTTCCGTTGTTGAGTCCTCACGTGGCACCTCACTTCCAACGATTGGGGCCAGCCAAAAGACAGTGTTACCCATTAGCCCCGGTAGTCAAGTAGTTGAACAACATAATGAGATGTCCATCTCCCTGGATCTTTACTGTAAAGTTTACGTAAATGGAAATGTCAATTACATCTCTTTAGCAAAACTTATTTCTGTAATACTTGGTGGGAAAATTGAGATGAGGTCGGTGCATGGCCCGTATTTTACTGCAGATGTTTTTGTCAATGAGCATGCAAATATGATGGCAGACCCAGATGACTTTGTTGAATGGCCACTGTATCTTGAAATAGAACCTGATGATGAAAATATCGACCCTCAGTTATATATAAATTCATTGGCTTCATTCATTTCGGCATTAAGGACGAACGGGCTTAGAGTTGTGACTGCATGCCATTTTGAAGAAGAACTTAATGCATTGATTCTCAATCATAAAGTTTAGGCCAGATGCGCATCTGGCGTAACATCAAATCTGCATAAAATCCTGCTGAGGTTATCACTATTCAAAATTGCGGGTATCTTTCATTACAATTGTGGAGTTGATCGAATTTGCCTCAAGTATTTTCATGTCCTTCATGTGGTGCGTTGTAATGAACGGTGAAGCAGTCATAGTGAACACCATTGCGCATGAGTTGAGTCACGCACGTGATTTTCTTCGCGGCGCAAATAGAAATGGCTGCGATAAACCACATGGTAATGATTTCTCTCGGCCTGGCGATGGAAGCGTATATGGTTCTGGAAATGCACTTGAGGATTGGATTAGGGGGAATCGATAAATGTTAGAATTGGAATGGAAAGGAGTGCCGTTGGAGCACTCGAAGAAATGGCAAGATATATTTCAGTTATCTCCACCGAGTGAAGGTATGCACTTAGCAGCCGCGTGTCCAGTTTGTGGCGCAAATTCGCTATTCAGATATTTTGCGCTGGGAAGGGCCGAACCGCGCGAAATACAGGGAATAAAGGTCAAAGGATCAGGCAGCTATTGGGAATGGTGTTCAAGATGCCGTTCATTTGAACATATGTCAGTTTGGGTTCCTGAATGGTGGCAAGTTGACCCGCTTAAAATAGACCACGAGAAACTGACTGCGCGCCCTGATCTGCTTGATGCCGCAGTTGCCGCAGCGTAGTTTGTAAAACGGCGTCAGACTATGCTGCTGCCCTGTTCAGTGTTCATGATGCTGTGAACGCAGCAACAGTGGGAGTAATGCGCTGTTGCTGCTTGCTGTAGCCAACAGGGCGCGTTACAAGGCACCCCACGCGCCTGACCTCATTTTTTCTTTAAAGAAGCAGCTATTTCTCATGACATCATCAAATTTCACGCTGTCCCCACCGCAATTCAAGCATTCAATGACTAGCTGTAAAAGGTGTTATGCCACGCTAAGGTTTTATCATGCAACTCAATCCCCGGATGAAATTACAAGTGAATTGGAGCTTGTGCCAACTAGATACCAGGTTGTTGGCGCTCCTAAACGGGATGCTTTTTACACGATTAGCGGCTGGTTTTTATCTACTAAAGATAGGTTGAATTCTAAAGATATCAGGGCTCATATATGGGAGCTGGTTTCTGATCTCAAGGATAAAAGAAGAGCATTAAAAGTACTTGCCGAGAATGGTTGGTCGGCAGACATTTATTGTTATTGGGAGTCAAAGAGTGGAAATGGTGGCCCGTACTTCGATGTTTCCACGTTATCAGCATTAAGTCTGCTAGAAATAGAACTTGGTTTTGATATCTGGTTTTGAATCAAATCATTGAGCATTCTATTTTCATGGATTACATGCCAATAAAATTGAACAGCCATTAAGCCTCATGGCTGCGCCTGTTCGACGATTACGTTTCGTCATCGTATCCGCAGGATTTGCATGAGCGAATAGCTGGGCATCTTTAATATACGAAAATTATAAACTTGACAATATAAGAAAAGTGAACTAATTTATAATTGCAATACGGAAATTAGTTGTGCAAACATCATCAACATGATGTCACTTATTGAGAATTCAGTTTTTAATTTAAATCTATGTTTAAGGAAAATGATGAATACTTTTGCAATTAGTAAATATCGCGCTATTACGGTTTTAGCGCTGTCGGGTTTGCTTGCGACGCAAAGCAGTATCGCGGCAACGGAGATGCCAGCGTATAACAAGTATTACGATATACCGTCACGCAACGTGCTGTGCCAGGCCGGGCATTTGGTGACGCTATATGACAATGGTTATCTGCAAAGTTGCACAGTGGCGGATGGCACTCAGCTTCAGGGCAAGACGGGGGGCAATGGCGCGCAATTTTATGCCTGCTCCTCTAGTCAGCCAGTGGTTATTTATGCCGACGGTTTTCTTAATCGCTGCATTATCACTAACAATATCCAGGTGGGCGGTCATAACGCTCCAAATGGCACGCAATTCTATACATGCAAGGCGAACAGTCTGGTAGAAATCAAGGAGGATGGGTATCTGTCCAGCTGCACCCTGGCAAGTCCCATCAATGTTTATGGCCGCTATGGCAGTAACACGGTGGTGCCATACACGTGTAAAGAAAATGCCTCTCTGGAATTGCGTTCTGATGGATATCTGAGCAGCTGCACCCTGGCTGGTGCCAATTGGGTGCAATCAAGCAGTGGCATGAAAATGTGTAATGCCGGCAGCGTTGTTTATATAGATGCGAGTGGTAACGGCTCTTGCGGCAATTGATATAGAGACAGAAGTAGCAGAAATAGGTGCCTGCTCTGCAAGCTTGTGGAGCAGGCACTTTTTTTGGGGACGGACGCACCTAAACTTTAGTCATACCGACCAGCCAGCAGGGTGCGTTATAAAGCACCCTACTGGATATGTCACTGTGAGTAGGGTAGTGCTGGCATTTGAGAAAAAATCCTCATTTTCACGAGAGCCATATTGGAGTTGTACTTGTAAATCGGAGATTACAAACAACCCAAAAATGTCGAACAACCCATAAATGTCGCAAGGTAAAACCTGACTCTGCTTTCACAATTACAATCCTAATAAAATTGAGAAAAATGAAAAAATACCTTGGATCAGATAGATTTGGCAATATTGTTGAGAATGATGATTTAGTTCGTTTATTACGTATTCGCCCTTCTATCCTAAAGCGATTGGCTGGAGATGAACATGCCGATGTTTCGTCAATGCTTGGTCAAGTCTTGCCTGTATTTGATGTCTATGAAGATGGTCTGGTTTGGGTAAGTCTGACTTGGAAAAGGCAAGACGGGGCGACGGAAGTTCACGCAATTGCTGTTGATACTGACGCCATCGAATTGGTCGAAAAAGCCAGCTCACGTAACTCAGATTAGACAGCAGGGAGCGTTATAACGCACCGTCCGCGTTGCAGACCATCTAGTGCCTCAAAAGATAAGATCAAGAAGTGCCCATGATCGCAATGCAATAAAGGAATTGATAATGAATCCCAATGATTCACGTCTCGAAGATATGGAGTTTGAAGTTTGGAAGGAAATGGAGTCCTTTAGCGTCCAGCAATTGCGCGCTGAGTTGAATGTAACGAATATACTTCGGCAATATACTGCTGCTAAATATCTTCAACTTAAAGGTGCATCAAGAGAGACTTTTATATATTTGACTGATCTTCTTAGATGCGAGAACGAGTCGTATCGTAAAGTTGCGGTATTTTGCTTGGGGCAATTAGGTACTCCTGATCGACCTTTCTCAGTAGAGACAGTGCCACTATTAGTTGATTTGGCGAAAAAAAATATTGATTTGAGCGTGAGAGCAGAAGTGATCTCTGCACTTGGTCATCTTAAGGACAATAGTTGTTTTGAATATTTGGCAGATGCCGCAAACGACAAAGACGCAGGAATACGTGCTTGCGTTGCTTTTGCGCTTGGTAATATTCACGATAAAAGAGGCTCCGTCCCTTTATTGAAGTTGACGTATGACGCAGATGATGAGGTAGCTTCTTGGGCTATTCTAGGCTTAAGGCTCCTTGACGTTAGCTCTCTTGATGTGAGAAATCGCTTGTTTGAATTAGTTACTACTACGGATGACGAAGTGTCGGAAAATATCATCTGCGCACTAGCGAGATGGCAAGACCTACGTATACTGTCAGTGTTAATTGATAAGTTAAATCAAGACGAAATAAATGCTGAGCTTTTTGAAGCAGCAGGTAATTTAGGAGATAAAAAAGCATTGCCGAGATTAAAGCAATTACTTGATGATTGGGGTGACGATTCACCAAAGCTTCTCAAACAAGCCATTTTAAAACTTGAAGCGCAAATAAATTAAGCGCTATGTCTTAAATGTAGTAGCCAGTAGGGGGGGGCGTTGCAATGCACTCTACGCGCTAAGCAGTTGAATCAATTCTTGAATAAGCTGCGTGGAAATGGTGTGAATTTGAACAACGTAAAAGTAGGAGCAGGATTCTAATGAACATAAATATAAATTTCTTAAGAATACCTATATATAACTTATATTATATTGATGACGTAGCTGACTTTGCAGGACTGTCTGTAGAAGATTCACGGTCTCTGCAAGAAGTCTATGACGAAGAAGAGCTAAAAGGAATTTTTGAGGCATTAGCGTGGGCGATTAAAAATCCGGAATATGATTTTCTATCGCTTCTTCCAAATTTGCGGCATTCTAACGAAGATATTTATCTATACCTTTGCAAGATAGAAAGGTCTTTAACTGCAGCAGGAGTCACCTATTAGCCCCCGGTAGTCAAGTAGCCGAACAACATACCCGCGACACATCGCGATAAAATTTACTACACCATCGCACGCTTGTTTCAAAATGCCGGAGAGTCTTTTTCTTCAACGTGTGGTTACGTTAATCAGAGCCAGTAGGGGGGCGTTGCAACGCCGCATGCGTGAGCCTATCTTTTATGAAAGAATGAGCAGTGAGGAGCCAGCTATATATTGGATTAATTGCATCTGAAGAAATAATAAAAAATTTTTCGATGAAGGTTAGTCTTTCTGAGGCGATTGTATATGAGATGGGTAGTAAATTGAAATCTTCCTGCGACCCAAAGTCTTGGCAATGGCGCACTCCCCGTAGAGCATCGTATACGTCGTTTCCAACAGATTCGATAGTGCCTCTTTTGCGAGAGTACGAAGTGATACTTCCTGCGCTCAATCAAGTCCGTGCATTTTCACATTTTCACGTGACGATCATTTGCGAATTTCATGACAATGAATCTCCTTGCGGATTTTCATTGTCGAGGGAAACTATAGAGTTACTTTCTAAATTTCAAGCTTCAGTAGAGATTGATTCGGTATCGAGGATGTCGCCGCCAGAAGTTTGAAGACTTCGGTCCGAAAGATAGCCAGTAGGCTGCGTTACAGCGCACCACTCGACAGATGTAGGGCAGGGGAAGTATCTATCCGGGTGAACCTGCTTCAAGTGTTTTCATGCCCTTCATGTGGTGCGTTGTAACGCATACTTCGCGCTGACCCGAGCTTGTACTACCAGGCATTCGAAAAATTAGATGAATACTTTAATTTTATATTTAGATCAATTATCTGATGGAAGACATCAGATTAAACACGGCATTAATTTCTGCGATGTTGCGATCGTCAAAGCTGTAATTGATGGTGAAGATATTGATGAAAACGAGCATTTTAAAGACTCGTTAATCTATTTTGATGAGTTGAAAAAAAGTAAGCTTGGTACCGCTCGCTACTTAATATTTACATGTGCCTGTGGCATAGCTGAAGATGGTGGTTGGGAAGGGGTTGAGGTTGAAATTAATGATACGATTGTGTGCTGGAAAATAGAGATGTGGAATGAGACACTTCAATATTTTTTTGACCGAGAACAATATGAACACGAAATTGACTCGATGAATGAGCATGTGGGTCGTTCTGGGTTACCTTTAGAACCTTTGAACGTGATTTTCCCAGAGAATTTTTCAAGGAGTATGTAAGCGTCCTGTCGCTTGCTTTGTTCAGTGCTCAGTCAGCCAGTAGGGTGTGTTACAACGCACCGCTCGACAGAAACAGACCAGAGGAAGTATTTACCCGGGTGAACTTGTTTCAAGTATTTTCATGCCCTTCATGTGGTGCGTTTTAATTCACCCTACCCGCTGAAGGAAAGATTACCTACAAACAAATATTAAAATGGAACAACGGGAAAGACGCGAAATCACGTCCTGTTCCGATGGGAAGTCCAAAACAATGCAAATGCCCAAAAAACTAGCAGTCACGCTAATTCTACTATTGGTGTGCATTTCCTCATTTGCAACTTTGACATTGGGAGTGTTGGAAAAATATGAATATGGTGATTTAGCTCTTGTGGGAACTGGGATGGACGGTAGAGGATGGATTGCTTGTTTCAAGAATATAAAAGGAGAGCGTTTCATCGCAATAAAAGGAGACCACATTGGGAAAGTATTTGGCTCAATTGCAGAAATTAATAGCAAAGGTATTTTTATAGCCGAAACGATAAATCTTAATTTTGAAGATTGGTATGAAAGAAAATTCTTTTGGCCAGTTGTGAGTAATGAATCAATGCGTTCGGTATGCAAAAGGTAGGTGATTTCGGCCTTGGATAAGGGGAAAGGTATGACATTCATACATTTCAAACCAGGCGGGCAATAACTGGGGCGCGGGGTCACAAAGCCGGGGGCACCCATTAGCCCCCGGTAGTCAAGTAGCCGAACAACATACTCGCAACACACCGCTCGATTACATGCAGGCCATGGGACCTATCTATCCAGGTTGCGTGCTTCAAGTATTTTCATGCCCTTCATGTGGTGCGTTGTAACGCAACGTACGCGTTGAAATTTAAATTGCAATTTTAGTAGTTGTAATGAAGTGAGGCTGATATGGAAATAAAGGATAATGAAAAAAGTTCGGATCAGTCTTTTGTTGATATGGCTAATCGAGGAATTTCTTTCACTTTAATCCTGGTTGTTCTAACGATAGCGGCGATAGCCATGGTGGTAGTATATGGATTGTCATGGCAACGATTAATCTTTCAATACCCACGTTGGTCCGCTTACTGTTTACTAATTGCCTCCCTCCTTAGATTACTGGCAATCGCCGGTATTTGGAGGTGGAAAAAAATCGCAGTAATTTTATATTCATTTACAGCAATGACAACGACGGTAATTTGGTTTGCGGTTGGAGAGCCAGTGCAAAGTATATTTGGAATGATCGGTGCAATACTTGTTGTATCGATGTCCACGCTCAAGTGGTCGAGAATGAGCTGGAAATTGATGAATTCCAAACATTAATGCAGGAGAGCAAAAAGCCGGAGTCACCCATTAGCCCCCAGTAGCCAAGTAGTCGAACAACATACTCGCAACACACCGCTCGATTACATGCAGGCCATGGGGCCTATCTATCCGGGTTGCGTGCTTCAAGTATTTTCACGCCCTTCATGTGGTGCGTTGAAACGCACCCTACGCGCTGCTGCTTGGATGGCAAATAAAGCTGATGAAAAAGGCAAAGACGAGGAAAAAGGCAAAGACGAGGAAAAAGAAATTCCAGAAAAGCCTGAAGGAAAAATTACCGTTACTGACGACAGCTATTGTGAAACAAAAGGGATACATCCCCATGATGTTAAAAATAATGGGAGAGGAGACTCCAAGAGAAATCTTGCTGTCGATAAGAAAGGTAATATTTGGAGTGTGGATCGTCATGGCTCAGGCAATCCATCTTATGAAGGACATATTGACCATTTTTGCCCTCCAAAAAAATGAGTGATATCTATGAAATTAATAAATTGGGAAAAGGATGCAAACGGTAGTTCGGCAATGTTTTTTGCTCCGAAAGAAAAGAAATTTATATCCTCCTCAAATGCGACATTTGTTGCCAAAAGCTTTATGCATGATGCAACAGTGATAAGTGCAAGCTTTCCACAAGTTGGGGAAATCGCGTATGGTTTATTGGCTGGTATTTCAGTCTTTGGAGATAACTCGGCGATTTTTTACGGGTTATATGGCGCTAGCAGCATGTCAGAGAATACTAAATATTGTTTAAGGAGGAGTGAATGGAAGAAAGGATTTGGAACTTTTGAGGCGGTTTTAAATGGATTTTCATCTAAAGTATTGTTTTTTTCATTACAGGATATACCCTCTTCATCCCAACAAATTATTGAAATGATAGATGCTCCTTTAAGTTCAACAAACATTGTTGTTCCTCGGAAATTAACCAATGCTAATTCTGAATTTATTAACAAACGAATTTATTATTCAATTGGAGACGACAGTCAGGACATGGATTGCCGATATTGGGGACGTGACATGATGAACCCATATATTGAAGACGTTTTTCAGAAGATTCAAATCGTATTCAATTCTTTGGAGTCCGTAAACACTATGGAGCCTATAGAAGGCTCTTTTAGATTGTCATATGCGTTTGATTTGCTTTGTGATGCCGAGAAGGTGCTATTAGCTACTTAAGCAGTGCTCAAGGGAAAATTGGGGTCACCCATTAGCCTCCGGCAGTCAAGTAGCTGAACAACATACTCGCAACACACCGCGATAATATTTACTGCGCCATCACACGCTTGTTTCAAAATGCCGTCGTGCCTTTTGCTTCAACGTGTGCTTGCGCGAATAGCAGCTTCACCCATGTGTATCAGGCGAAACATCAAGCTGGATTTCGCCCATTAGCACAGCTACTCCAGAAGCATCTCAGTACCGCGTTGCGTTCAGGTGATGGGCAGATCTGTGGCTACCAGATTTGGTTACAACCCCGCTTCCGTTTTCGATCTGCCGGTATTGCTCACCCTTGGTAGCACATTCTCAGCCACACAATAAACACCTTGCACCCGCCTGGATAGTAATGTTGCTTTCTGAGTAATAAAACCCCTAGATGTAAAATTTTCATTGACAAGAAATAAAAATAATATCACTATTTAAATTCCCGAATGGAAACGTTTCCAAAAATATGAATTAAATGGAAGCAAGTTCGGGAATTGATATCAATGGTCTTTACACATAGTTCAGACAGACGTTGTTGACAGCGTTTTCCATGTCAATCCGTCTAAACCCTGTTTTTAAAATTGAAAATAACGGAGGCATGATGAATCGGCAGGACTATCGTCTCAACAAGCAAAAACGCAGCAGCACACTCACCGCCATCGCGGCCAGTATCTTGCTGGCTTATGGCTCGCAAGCCTATGCCAGTGTCACTAATCCTGTGATAGGCAAACTGATCTGGTCAGAAGAATTTAATGGCACCAGCCTCAACACCGGTTTGTGGACTGCCTATGATGGCAATGGTTGCCAGATCAATTTGTGCGGCTACGGTAATCAGGAACTCGAATACTACAGCCCAAACAATGTCTCGATACAAAACGTGCCGTTTGAACCTGGCACGCGCGCATTGGCAATACAAGCAAAAAACCAGGTCATAGGCAGCAACGTCTTCACATCCGGGAAAATTTCTTCTGCGGGCAAAGTACAAGTCCAGTACGGCATGGTGGAGATGCGTATCAGCACGCCACAAGTTGGCACAGGGCTGTGGCCTGCCGCCTGGATGCTGGGTACCAGCCCGCAAACCTGGCCGCGCAACGGCGAGATCGACATTATGGAAATGGGGCATAGCAACGCAGGACGGGCGCTGGCTGGCTACCCGGCGATCAATAATTATGTAGGCTCAAACGTCATCACCTATCAGGACGCCGCTTGCGTGCCTGGCAACCCCAGTTGTGCCGCTTCGACCGCGTGGCAAACCAAAAACTGGTATATCGCCTCGACGCCTTTGATCAACCGTTTCGTCACCTACCGCCTGTACTGGACCGATACCCAAATGCGCTTTACCGTCATCGATAACGGTGTAGAGCGCGACATGTATCAAAATCCTTTGCCAGTCAATTCAACTTCGCTGCAAGCGCCGTATTACCTGCTGTTTAACCTCGCAGTAGGTGGCAATTTCACCGACGCCGCAACACCAGCGCAAGTGACCACACCTTTACCGGGCACCATGTATGTCGATTATGTGCGGGTCTATGAGCTGGATGGCAAAGGCACCGTAAAAGTGGGTAACCCTAACGTGCCCGAGGTTGGTAAATTTGGCGTGTTCACCGATCTCACCGCAGTCAATAACAAGCAGGCGGCAGGTGTCAGCTCTGACGTGTGGAACTGGAACCAGGCATCCATGTCGGCAGGCTCTACCGCACCGTATGAAGGCAGTAATGTCATCGCCTGGAACTACACCGCCGCCAACCAGTGGTTTGGCAGCAGCATACAATCGCGTCAAGTGCGTGACATGAGCAACTACAGAAATGGCACGCTGAAATTCAAGATCAAGATACCCGCCAACGTCGCCTTCAAAGTCGGCATCGGTGATACCTACACCAACCAGGGCTCGGTCACTTTCCCCGCAAGCGTGGCGAGCTATGGCCTGGTACGAGATGGCAATTGGGGCACAGCCACGATCCCCATTTCTGCACTCGCAGGCAATCTGATCGCCTTGCAATCGATGTCTGATCTGTTCCAAATCTACAGCGTCGATGGCAGCCTGCCCGGCAGCACTTTCCAGTGGGCGGTCGATGATATTATTTGGGATTCTGGTGTGCCGACACCGACACCGACACCGACACCGACGCCGACGCCGACGCCGACGCCGACACCTACGCCGACGCCGACGCCGACGCCGACGCCGACGCCGACTCCAACGCCTACTCCAACGCCTACTCCAACGCCTACTCCAACCCCGACACCTACGCCCACCCCGACTCCAACTCCGGTTTCAGCCAGCGCCACGCAAATCAACGCAAGCACACTGCAGTTTGGTATCAACACGTCGTCGTGGGCAGACGTGCATTACACAGTCAACTCCGGTGGCCAGCAAAACTTTCGCATGACGCAGTCTAACGGTAATAACAGCTACGCAGCCAGCGGGCTCAAAGCAGGGGATCTGGTGAAATACAGCTTCACTTATTGGGACGTCGCGAAAAACTATGCAGTCGATACGGGGCAGCAGAGTTTTACGATGAAGTGATATTGGTGATTTTGTAGAGAAAACGGTCGTAAGGGGGTTACGACCGTTTTTTTGGGGACTACCATACGCGCGAATCGCTACCTAAAATACCTCGACGAATACGAAGAAAGTCTCGCATTCATGCATTTCTTCGCGTACCTTAATCAATTGTTTCTTAGCTTTATTTCCAAGAAAGGGATAGCATATTTCTCTACTAAGTAAAAAATTTTCTTAAGTAGAAAATCTGATGCATGAGATAAATCTTGTTCGCTCAATATCATTACTTCGTCAATCGCTTGCCAAAGCGTATATGTTACTTTTATGCCCTTCATATCTTCGGCATCAATTTCCTCATCTGTAATTAAAGGATTTTTTTTTCGCATTTGTTTAGCTAAAAGCTCCCTAGATTTTGAGTAAATTTCAGTTTTTTTCCATTCGGCAATCGCAGTTGATTGAAGCTCCAAAGATGGTTCCTCAACAATCAAGAGTCTTCTGCCGTCAAAAAGTAAGTCGTCTGCCACTAACCGTTCGTCGGTAAGCTGCATCCATCCTTTAGAATCAAGAATTTCCTCAGAACCAAGTTCATCCAAGTCCTCAATTGAGTCCCCGTCTGCTGTCCAGTAAATCAATGCCCAAAGGTAGCTATTTGATTGATCTCCTTCAAGTAAAATCGATACGCGGCACTTATCACTAACACTTTTACTAAAGACACTGCGCGTTACGAAAACACCCTTTTTAAGCTTTAGCTTGACGGGCAGATAGTCGGGATAATGAATCGCCATCCACTTGCCAGTTTCCAGATTAATATAATTTAGGAGAGGTTTAATCATTTAGTTACATCTACGCTTCAAATATTTTATCAATACGAAAAAGATATAGATATTGCATTTATGTATTTCTATAGTATAGCTTATGCTGTCCGCTGGCCTGGTATATCCGGGCTCAAGGCCAGAGTTTCAGATATTGTTAGCAAGCGTGGCGAGCTATGGTCTGGTGCGCGACGGCAATTGGGGCACGGCGACCATCCCCATTTCTGCACTCGCCGGCAACCTGATCGCTTTACAATCGATGTCTGATCTATTCCAGATTTTCAGTGTCGATGGCAGTCTGCCGGGTAGCACTTTCCAGTGGGCGGTCGATGATATTATTTGGGACACTGGTGTGCCGACTCCTACGCCTACCCCAACACCGACACCCACGCCAACACCGACTCCGACTCCGACACCTACGCCAACGCCAACGCCTACGCCAACTCCGACACCTACGCCTACGCCAACGCCTACGCCAACTCCGACACCTACGCCCACACCGACTCCAACTCCGGTTTCAGCCGGCGCCACGCAAATCAACGCAAGCACACTGCAGTTTGGTATCAACACGTCGTTGTGGGCAGACGTGCATTACACAGTCAACTCCGGCGGCCAGCAAAACTTCCGCATGACACAATCCAATGGCAACAACAGCTATGCAGCCAGCGGGCTCAAGGCAGGGGATCTGGTGAAATACAGCTTCACTTATTGGGACGTCGCGAAAAACTATGCATTCGATACCGGGCAGCAGAGTTTTACGATGAAATGATATTGCTGAGTTTGTAGGGAAAACGGTCGTAAGGGATTGCGACCGTTTTTAACCTGTTGTACGAACGCCCCTAAAGCATCTCAGCGAATGCAAAGAGGGTCTTGCATTTACGTATTTCCTTATTATGGGGCTGTCCTGATGTAAGACCGCCCCTATTAAAGCCGCTACTATTTCGCATGCACTTTTATATTCAGCCAATTTCAGGAAGTGGTCCAAAAAAACTAAATACTGCGACGATTTTCCCTGCCACATCGACTTCGACTACATCATAGCCCGCAACGATGGCCTGCTTTGCTATGCGCACTTCCCAGGTGTAACGATGCAAATGGTGGTGGGAGTCAACTCCTGAAGTCCAGACTATCTCTGCGCCAGGACGTTGAGTGCGAAACTCTGCAAGGCAAGCTGAAAATTCTTCAACGCCCGTGGCAACACGGTGTGGATCAAAATACCGGGTATTGGTGCCGAATGCATCGCTGACATGTTGGCGAATCTCGTCTATGTCATGTGAATTCCAGGCTGCAAAGTAACTGACCAGGCAAGCGGGGCGGTTAAACATTTTTTTCTCCAGATAGTTCGTCAATGTGTTGATAATACGTGCTTGCAACGGGACGATCCATACTCTATAGTCCATTTTATCTTTTCAATCGTCCGAAGATGATGGATCCACTTTCCGATACTCTGGCACTTCTCAAACCCCGCAACTATATGTTTCACGGGCTGGACGCGGGCGGTAACTGGTCTATGCATTTCGAGCCACGGCAGGGGATACGTTGCTATGTCTTGCTTTCTGGTCAATTCTGGCTCACTTTGGACGATATTCCTGAGGCAGTACTTTTCAAAGAAGGCGATTGTTTTTTGCTCCCCGGTGGGCACGGGCTCACTCTTAGTAGCGACCCGACGCTGCCAACTACTGACGCGAAGACCATATTTTCTGACGTAAAAGAAGGCGGGCTGGTTACTTACAACGGTGGTGGTGCCTGTTACGGATTAGGCGGTTTCTTTGAGTTTTCTGGCAGACACGCAAGCATATTGCTCGGCGTTTTACCAACTATCGTGCATATCCGCAAAGAGTCAGACAAAAATACCCTGCGCCAGTCAATGGAACAAATTATGCAAGAGCTGCGAGAACCGCAGCCCGGTGGCACTTTGATTGCGCAATACCTTTCATCTCTCATGCTCGTTCAGGCGTTGAGACTTTTTCTGTTTGAGAGGGCAGAGGCTTCAAGCGCAACAGGAAGTACAGACATTGGCGCAGGCTGGATTTATGCACTGGCGGACAAGCAAATAGGTGGCGCCATAAGTGCCATGCATGAGAACCCGGCACATAAATGGACTATACAGAGTCTGGCCAGCCGTTCTTGCATGTCCAGATCCACCTTTGCAATGAAATTCAAAAACCTGGTGGGCGAGTCGCCAATGGATTATCTGACGCGCTGGCGTATGCTGCTTGCAGGTGACAGGCTTTTAAATTCGGACGATACAATTTCCGTCATCGCACCATCACTCGGTTATCAATCTGAAAGCGCATTCAGCACCGCTTTCAAACGTGTAATGCAATGCTCGCCGCGGGAATACAAAGCGCTTTGCCAATAGGCCGATTTGGGCTTGAACATATTTCTGTTGAGAGTTGCAATGCACATCACGCGATTACTATTTAATTTTTACCCAATCACCCCGACAGTCATAGTATATGAACTGCCACGTCGGTTTAACAAACTATTTAGATGATGCTGCAAAAATCTTATGTATTTAAGAGTCGGGCTGATTGTGCTGAATGTGAGCAAGCGATTGATCTAGCGCTTGGCAACAAAGAAATTAAATCAATTCCCGAGCCATCCTGGTATGCCCCTCCAATCGATGAAATGGGGCAGGCAGTATTTTTTGAAAAAATTAATGATGGCTCAGTTTGGGTGCTCGTTCTGCCAGAGCGAGTGTCATTCGGCTATTGGAAGCAGATTAAATAAGCGAATCGGGCGTTTGAAATTATCTGTTGATATACTTCAAAAATCAGAGGACGCGAACAATTTAGAAAAACTGCTTAAATTATGAACGATGAAAAATACAAATTGCGATTCGTAGTCGATGATCTTATATCTTCGTTGAATGCAGAGCGCGTTCGTCAACTTAATATGCTTATCCTCAATCACCAAATCAAGGAAAGCTGTCTATGGTACGACGAGGTGATTTCCCGGTATCTGCAAAGCCTAGACTCTGCCGAACTAATAGGCGAAATCGATGCTCTGTTTCCAGATGAGAGTACATTAAAACTTATAGAAACAAGCACCGTTTTGCCAGTGTTTGAAGCCAAGGTTATTCTCAGAGAAGCACAAAATCTTCTGCGATCGTCAGCGGCCGATAGCATTTTAGTTTCCAGGTAGCAGGCATCAAATAGACACATCAACTTATCAGCAAATCCGTTTCTCACACTTCCAGCACTGCCCACTTCCTTCGGGATAAAACAATGAGCCGCATTCGGGGCAGGGCATGGCTTTTACTCCAGGGTTATAGGGCTCCCAGCCTTGGCGCAGGTGGTAGATGGCCATGGCTTCTTCATGAGTGGCGACTTGTATGCGCCAGAACAATTGTTCGCAGTCTGGTTGTAGTGTTCCATCATTGAACCAAGGCGGGTCTTCGCCAGATGCAAGGGCGCATGGATATTGTGCATCTTTGGGACCCAACTGGTAAATATTGGCATGTTTGTCTCGTTTTAAAAATCAGATCATAGGATGCTGATTACAACAATTCATTGTTCCGAAAAAAACGCCGCTTTTTTCTTTCGTAGAATCTGGCACGCAATACTAGTGGTAAGGCGGCGACAACGGGCAGCAATAGAAAAATCAATGCCAGGGTTTTATAAGAAAGTATCCAGAAAATAGCAGCACCAAACCAGCTGTTCCCTGTCAGCGTTCCCAGAACTAAAGCAATGTGCCAGTGGCAGCTAAGGCTGCGATGGCAATTCTTGCATCGCACAGGCAGGCCGAGCAAGGCGCTCAGGGCTTTGTGGCTGGCAGAGCAGGCGGTTTCTCCGCAGGCGGGGCAAGACAATATGAGCAGGCTGTTTTTCATTGTGCCTGGTTTCTCTATAAATCTGCTGCTGTCCTTAGTGGTGATGATGCCTGCCATGTCAGGGCTCAAGACCAGGGTTTCAGGTACTGTCAGCAGGTTTATCCCCCGCTTCACGGCACAGTTGATCGACCAGCTTTAACAAAGTTGGCAGCCGGTATTCGCCATGCATGGCGGCTATGCTGGCCTGGGCTGTAGCCAGGTCCATGCCCAGGCTGGTGATGTACAGCGGCTTGATGCTCTCGCCCCGGCAGATGCCGAACGAGGCGGCTATGGCCGAGAAAGAAGACTTGGCAACGCCGATGATGCTGACCTTGCCAGCCAGCGCCTCGTGCAGGTACCAGCCCAGGCCGGGTTTGCTGGTGCCATCAAGATAGACATAGCCGTCGATGATGATGCAGTCTGGCTGCAGATCATGTTCCGCCAGCAATTGCAGGATGCAGGGCAGCTCGCGTTTGTAAAATTCACCAGGCACATAGCTGGCCACGCTGTTGATGTGGCTGATGCAGGTTTTTGCCGGTTTGTCGTCATCCCAGTTGTGGAAGACGACACCGGCAACGCAGGCGCTTTCACCAGCTTCGTCGCTACTGTAATGCACATCCACCGCCAGCAAAGTGGCTGGTTTTGTTGTCATTTGTCGATATCCGCTACCCAGTCGCCGGATTTGCCGCCGTGCTTCTCCAGCACTCGTATATCGGTCATGACCATTCCACGGTCGGCAGCTTTACACATATCGTAAATTGTTAAGAGGCCAACTTGCACGGCGGTAAGGGCTTCCATTTCGACACCGGTTTTACCCACTGTTTCAACCTGGGCCTCGCATGTAACAGTGTTGTTACTTGCATCAATGCTAAAATCAACAGTGACGCGGGTCAGTGCCAGCGGGTGGCACAACGGGATGAGGTCACTGGTGCGTTTGGCAGCCATGATGGCGGCGATGCGTGCTATGCCGATGACATCGCCTTTCTTGGCATTGCCCTGCTCGATGATGGCCAGGGTGGCTGCCTGCATGCGGATATGACCACGGGCAACGGCGATGCGGTGACTATTGTTTTTATTGCCAACATCCACCATATGAGCCTGACCACTTGCGTCAAAATGGGTCAGTTCGGCTGGCAATTCGTGGGACTGTTCTGTTTTGCTTGTATCTGTGCTCATAATTGTGTAAAAAACTTGTAAAACTAGAACAGGACTTACGAAAAATTGTCCCAGCAAGGCTATCGCTTTTGAGAACCATCCCCAGCGTGGGATGGTCGCTTTGCTGGCAGGCAACATGTTGCCTGAAACCCCAGCGATGCCGTAGCGACGAAGACAGTACTTTAGTACCGAATATTGCTAGATGCGGGAGCTGCAACGCAGCTAGGGCGGTTTTTCGTAAGTCCTGATAAATAAGGAAGCTATTAGTGTCCAAGTATCATAGCATTGAGAATCCCTTGCGACGTGTTTTTCGCCTGCCAGCCTTGTCAGCATTGCGGTTGGCGGTTTTGCTGACAGTTGGCCTGGGGAGTGCCAATCTGTCGCCTGCACTGGTCCAGGCGCAAAACCTGCCAACTTTGGGCGACACCTCGCGTGAAGACCTGTCGCCGCTGGCAGAACGCAAGCTCGGTGAGCAAATCATGAGCGTGGTCAGGCGCGACCCTGACTATATGGACGATGCCCCGGTCAGTGAATACCTGAACCGCCTCGGCAACAAAATGCTGGAAGCGCGGCCAGATGCCCGTGGCGAAACCAATTTCAATTTTGAATTTTTTGCCGTGCGTGATCCGGTGCTGAACGCCTTTGCCTTTCCTGGTGGTTTTATTGGTTTTCACTCGGGCCTGATCCTGGCGGCACAGTCTGAGTCCGAGCTGGCCTCGGTCATGGGCCATGAGATAGGCCACGTGGCCCAGCGCCATATCGCCCGCATGCTGACCAGCCAGCGTGGCGATGCCCTGATCCCGCTGGCGGCACTGGCACTGGCCGTGCTGGCTGCGCGGTCCAGCCCTGATGCTGCAATGGCGATTGCGACTGGCGGGCAGGGCCTGGCGATACAAAAGCAACTGAATTTTGGCCGTGATGCCGAACGTGAAGCTGACCGTGTAGGTTTCCAGATCTTGCGGGACTCTGGCTTTGACCCTTCGGGCATGGTCAATTTTTTTGGCCGACTGCAAAGTTCCATGCGCAACTATAACGATAACCTGCCACCGTTTTTGCGCAGCCACCCACTGACCAGCGAAAGGATAGCCGACATACAATCGCGCCTGTCAGAGCAGCGCTACCGCCAGCATGCAGATAGCCTGGAGTTTTTGCTCACCAAGGCGAGGATCAGGGTATTGCAAGACAGCAGCACCCAGGGCCTGTTGGATGCCAGCACCTTTTTTGACACCCAGGCCAAAACCGGCAAGCTCGAAGACCAGATCACTGCCAAATACGGGCAGGCCTTTGTCGCCTACAAGCGCCTGGACTTTGCTACCGCCCGCAAATTGCTGGATCAATCGCGCAAAATGCTGGAACAGATACCCGCATACAAAAGCATGCTCACATATAGCAATATGTATGTCGATATGTCCATCGACATCCTGATCGGTGACAAGCAAACTGCCGCCGCCGTCAAAGAGGCAGAAAAAGCCATGCGTGATCTGCCGCTCTCACGTGGTGTGGCCGTGCAATATGCCGAGGCACTGCTGGCAGACAGCAAAGAAGAGCAGGCGGCTGTTTTCTTGCGTGACCAGATCGTACTGTACCGGCAAGAAGCGCAACTCTACAATTTGCTGGCCAAAGTCTATGCCGCCCAAGGCAAGCAAGCCGCCCAGCATGTTGCCCTGGCCGAGGCCTATGGCATAGAGAATAACCTCGCCGCCGCCCTGCAACAACTGGACATTGCCCGGCGCGAAAAAGATGCGCAGTATTATGAACTGTCTGTCATCGATGCCCGCGAGCGTGAATGGAAAGAAAAGCACAAGGAACAACTGGCGGAAGAGAAGAAGCGGCGTTGAAAGAGAGGATATTTGATCGCACCTTATATCGCATGGTATTGCGTCAAATCAAAGAAGTATTGAACTTCGTAGATTTAATAGTTTGCTAAAGACAAAATTCATTTATTTAAATATAACGCTCTGATAATATTAGAGACACCAACCGATTGACTGGGAAAATTATGTCTCAACCCCTTTTGCGCCTTGACGATAAAAATACCAAATGCGTTTCGCTGATGGCTACTATAAAGCTCGACAATTATCTTAGCTTAGTTGAGGTTGCATATAGGGATCAAGGAGGCTTAGCTGGGCAACGTGCCCCAATTCGAACAAAAACTGCATTGAAGATACGGACACGATTAATTGATGATTTAAAACAAGGTGCAGTGATTCCTCCTGTTGTACTTGGAGTTGTATGCAGTACCGCTGCCCAAAGGAAAATGGCCTCTATTGAGACATCTGAAGAACTCGTGAATCTACTCAGAAGCGAAAATGAGGATATTTCTATCATTGATGGTATGCAGAGGACAACGGCACTACTTGAAGCCTTCCCTGGGAAATTGGCTGCTCAGAGTACCCGTCTCATTCGTGTTGAAATTTGGGTCGCACAAAAAGTCAGTAGTCTAATTTATCGGATGTTAGTTCTAAACACTGGTCAAGTGCCGTGGGATTTAAAGAGACAATTGGATACGCTATATCGCCCTATTATTTCAGAAGTTCAAAAGAAATTAAAAAATATAAAAGTTATTGGACTTGATGAGACTAATCGACGATCGCAAGCCGGAGAATATCGTAGCACGCGTGTAGTTGAGTTGTTTCTCGCTTTCACTGCTAGATCGATAAATATTGATATTAAAGAGAAGGTAGCAGAGGAATTTATTAAAATTGACATAACGGAGGCAACGGCATCGGATGATTTTTTGCCTTTGTTTATTCGTACGCTGAAATTGATGTATGAAATTGATAAACAATTTGATCGGATTAAACAACAATCGATTCCTGAAATTCCAACTAGAGTAAGAAATGGGAAGGATATTTTTACTTCAGCACCTGGATCTATTGGATTCGTCGTCGCAGTTGCAGAAATTATTTTTGGATCTCCTGGGTTTGATTATGAGGTAGAGGAAGCTGAGAAAAATTTAAGGAAAATTGAAAAATCTTCTACGAGCTTAATGAAATTTATGAAAACGCTTGACGATAATTCTTTAGCTGATTTTCTGGATCTGGAAACACTTAATCAACTTTTAGATGTGAGGTCTGGGCGTGTTGGAGATCATGATCGCTCACTTTATAAACGAGCGTTTCTTCTCATGTTTACCAAATCAAGTTCGTTGATTTCTCAAGGAGCAATGACTCCTTGTTGGAAGGCTAGATAATCATCGTGGAGTCTGGAAAGAAAATTTCAAAAATTAAGAATTTTTTAGAAAATCAAGTCTGGAAATGGGTATCCCAAAACATTGAGACCCAGCTAGTTCCGCGTTTTCCTTCGAAAAAAAATTTCAAAATTTTGCCAGTTGACGAAAGCGATCCAAATTCTAAGGACATTGTTAACGAACTATGTGATCAATTTTCCACAACGAGCCTATCTAGTTCAAGAGAATTTGATGGACTTTGTATTTCAGTTCTTAACGTGGGTGATAAGAAATTAATTTGTGGAATGTATAGAAATGGTGGGCGTTTTTTAAAGTCTTTATCCAATAATGAAAATAAAGATTTGTTGGAAGCAGAGCTGACTTTTCTTCAGAAAATTTTAGTACTGTCCTTCTTTGATATTGGTGCAACAGAGAGCATTGACATTAAAGTATGGGAGTCAGTACCCATATTTGAAAAAGATATTGAACGATATATGCCAGAAATGTTGGTGTATGAATTGGCTCAAGAAGACGCTAAAGAAGAAGATGATTTCATAATTTTAAGATTTTTACTTTCGCTTGAATTAGTATCTAGCAATGCACATGCATTTCAAAACGAAATTTTTACAGTACTTCAATTTCTCCTTGCAACGGGACATGATTGGCTAACCAATCAGTTTCTCTCTGCAATGCTATCAAGTCGGAATAGTAGCTATTTTGCGGAGATATATAAACTAGTTGAGTTCTTTTTCCCGCTTCAAAATGTTCTTAGACTGAAACAAAGCACTTCGTTCAGTGGGTCAACTATGGAGTTGTTAAGTTTCTGTAGGGCAGATTTGAAATGGAATCAAAATCATCATATGGGGGCGCGAGCCTCAGTAGCGTATGCGACCCCACACTTTGCAGAAATACTGCTTGAAAAATTATTTTCAGAAACTAACAAAGATGAAATTAAGTTCAAAGAGGAGGCAATAGAAAGAATCTCAGTAATGCGTCATTCAATCGTTCACCAAGACTTTAAAGATAGTGCTCCTTCAGAGGATGATTTAAGGCGTGCAACCCATGCGATGTTGATTTTTTTGGCTGAATCCTTTAATAACTATGTCATTGAAAGTTCAAGTTGACTTCGATATTTTGTTCGTTAATTTTTTTAGTATGATTTGAAGTCGCAAAAAAAAATCCACCTTGCCTAAATATTTTCAATCTGTAGGTTTTTATTATCTCTTGAGAAAATATACAGTGCGTATGAGTTGGTTGGTAAGATGTATGTACCAAAGACTTGCGTAAATTAATCTCGGCCATTGCTCTGTATCCTGGAAGAAACTGAAGGCAGTTTGCTGCTGATCAGCTAAAAAAAGATGCTGTGTAAACAGTAGCAGATTAATTTATGATATGCAGCAACTTGATGGCCACTCTGGCTGTCGATCCATATATCAATTAAACCACTCATTCCCCACATGTGAAATAAAAAATGAAAATCTGAAACCAACCTGTGCAGGATTGGTTTCATACCGGAAGTGCCTGAGCAGGCTGCTTGCATGTGCGTTCGCACTGTGATGCCTGTTTGTGGGTGCATGCCATCTCTGGATTTTTATTTTGTATTCACATGTCATCAAGCAAACCTGTCAAAGACAGGGCAGCGGTTCAGCCGCGTGTCCTGCAAACTGTCAAATCCATTTTAATCAGCCTGCTGCGTCAGCCTCAGGGCATCGTTGCCTTGCTCAGTGATGAAGTCGATAGCGTCGTGCAGCCTGCATTGCGGCAGGTGAAGCTCGCTGCACTGGATGCGCGCTTGTTTCCGCAGGCGGCCAGCTTGCTGGCAGATTGGCATAGCTTGCAAACCGCTACCGACTTGCGCAGTGTCTGGCCTGCTTTTTGGCGGGTGTTCTGGATGACCGTGCCTGATGCTGGCAATGCCAACATGGTGGCACTACCGCAAACCGGGGTGCCCAGGAAGCCGGTGGCGACTGCTGCCCATCCGCGTGCTTTTCGCGGTACCAAATACCAGCCGCCAAAGCCTGCGCAGCCTGCACTGGATTTGTGTGACTGGCTGGCAGATGCACGTTTGCTCGATGCTTTCTTTGCGCGTCATGATTTTGCTGCCTTGCCCGTGCTGGATGCGCAGGGACAGGTGATGTCGTTGTCTGCCGGGCTTATACCCAGCAGCGCCACTCTGTATTTGCATCACTGGAACAGGCCAGCACAAGAATTGCCCGTCTTGCCAGAAGCGTTTCGCCGTTGCTTACTGTGGCAATTGCGTGCATGCAGTGCAGACTTGCAACTGGCCTGGCTGCAAATATGGCATCAGCACAGCGGCCAGCATGCAGATGACATTGCACGTTCGCAAAAACTGGCCGTACTGGCGCGCCTGTGTGCCATGAATACGGATAATACTCACGCGGCACAGCTCACTTTGCTATTGCCAGAAAACCGGCAAACTATTTTTCTGGCTGTAGTGATGCGAGAAGTGCAGGGGAGTTTGTCGCCTCAACAGATGACGGCTGACCAGCTCATGCGTCTGCATGATTTGTCAGGGGACGATGCACGCTTTGAATTTTACCTGTGCAATATTTTGCGCAACCTCGCCAAGCAAGTCAGTGTGGAATATAGCCTCACAGGTTGCCTGCTATATGAGGCGAGTGATATCAGCGAATTGCGCGACTATGTGCTGACGGCCAGTCACGATTGTCAGGATGTACCATTAGAAGCGATAGCAAGAGCCTGTAAAGCTGTGGGTATCAAGTCCAGGGTGTCTTTGTGGGACTATTGCGCCAAATTTCCTGGTCTCGCACATTATCTGCGTGAAACCCAATGGGAAAAGTTGAGTGAGCCCGCCGCCGATACCTGGCTTCATGTCTTCTACAATTTTATGGATGAAGATGAAAAAGAAAAAATGCAGGCGAAGTGGCAAGTGTATCTGACGCTGTTTTCTGCCTGCCATAATGTACTGATCAACCTGCCTGCCGACAGGCAAAACAAGCTGGCACTGATGTGGCGTCACTTTATTGGCGGCTGGGATGATGCACGGAGTTTGCCACAAGCAGTGCAGGATTTTTTGCCACTCATGCATAAATTATGTTTGCCGCCGTTTAAGGCTGAGATTGATTATGGCCATAGCTTTGTGAACATCGTCGAGACCTGGCCGATAGATAAAAGAGCAGAAATTATTGCCATTGACGATAGCGTCTGGCGGCAATTGGAACTTGCATGCCGTCGCGAAGACAATATGAATTTGCTGACTTCTGGCAGTTATTCCTTCGTAAACCTGGCCCCGGCGTTCTTGCGAACTTCTTTGATGGCCGCGCCAGCCAGGTTTTTTAAGACTTGCAATCTGCTGGGCAGTTTGCATTTCGAGCGTCGGCAACTCTTCATGAAAAAGTTCCTTAAGACGGACTGGTTTGCGCTGGACTGGCATGCAATGCCGCCATTGGTGGCTTGCCAGCGCATGCTGGACTTGAGTAAAGAAGCTGGCCTCGATAGCCCCTTGCCACGTCGTTTGCGCGAATACCTTGAAGGCGTATTGAGTTTATCTTCACAGCAAATCGCCAGGCATTGCAGGCTGAGTTTGTCGAGATTGCCATCGTTGCGTTTACGCGCTCTGACTGCTGCACTTTGGGTAGAAATGGATGCTTCTTTCAACTTGCGTGATACGTCTGCACCTGCCAGGCATGCCCTGCGCCTGTTGGCGGGCCTGGATAATTTTTCTAGTCGTAATAACCGCAAAGGATTGCGACGATTTCTCGGCCACGCCAGAGATGGTAATGCATTGAATTATATCCAGCACCCGCTTAATCAGGCCTGGTATGCCAGACACCCGCGTGCACAGCAGGCGGCATGGCAGGCAGGGCTGCAATGCAAAGTGCAAACGGCACAAGGTGATTTGGCACTGGCATTTGAACATGATCCTTTTGAAGTTCTCATGATGGGCACTTATGCAGGCAGTTGTTTAGGTATTGGTGGTTTGTGTGATTATTCTGCGATTGCCTGTTTGCTTGACGTGAACAAGCAGCTCTTGTATGCCCGTAATGAGCAGGGAAAAGTAGTGGCGCGGCAGTTGCTGGCGATTGATGAAGGCGATCAACTGGTGTGCTTTGCGGTCTATCCAGGAAATGTTTCGCAGGACGTGAAAGCCGCGTTTAAAACCTACGGACTGGAACTGGCTACTCAATTGGGCATCACTGTTTATCAGGACGGTAACGACGGCAGCTATGACGTGGCCACCATCCTTGCGCAGAACTGGTGGGACGATGGCCCATGGCAAGAAAAATGATTGTCAAAAGGCAAGTACTTTCCTTTATTTCATGTATGATGCTTGTTTAGTACTTTTAACATTTTTTAATATTTTTGAGTTGGCCCATTTTGAAGGGGAAGTTGATGAGCATTACACGTGCAGGGATTTGTTCTGGCTTTGTTGCTGTCATCATGATGGGCGCCAATGTGGTGTGGGCGCAGTCTGTACCTGTTCCAGCACCTACCGCTGCAGCTGATCCGGCTAGCGCCAGCGGTGCTGCCGCTACTTGCGCCACGCCGGGCAAAAATGGCTACGACAAGCAATGCAAGCGCTACGCGGATGCTGATACCTGGCCAACGACCTGTGAACAGGCAGCGACAAACATATTGGGCAGGCTCGATGAAGCCAGCAAGCAGCGCACGCGGGATTCAACGTATGACAACCTGATTCAGTTTCACATGGGATGGGGCATGGGCATACGTAATAGCACGGGTTTGTGGCGCGGCAATGTGGCGCTGACGGATTCTTGTATGGCACTTGATAACGACGGTGATCGCCACCCTGACCATATTTCCATGATCATCATCCAGCAAATCTGGAAAAAGCTTCACTGAGTGGTCGCTTAGGTCGCTTAGCATTGAGCTGGATTTCAAACTGCTTATAGTGGGCGCTGTCCTTGCGTCCTTGCCCGGGCGGCAATCAGCTCACCTGCCTGCGCCGCCAGTTTTTTACAGAGCACAAACATGAAAACAACAACAGGCAAGATGCATTTGGCTGTGATTGCAGCCGTGTTTTTATCCAGCGCTGCACAGGCGCAACTTGACGCAACGGCAGAACCGGGCAGGCCCAGCTATAACCCGGCAACCGCCATGTGCATGCGCACTGATGATGTCAATGACAAGACCTGTCGCTCCCGTCCTGATGCATCATCATGGCCTGCAAGTTGCGGGCAAGCAGTAAGCCAATTCCTGGCCAAGCTTGATGACAACAGCAAGCAGGCTTTGCGCAAGACAAAATACACAGAATTGAAAGACCATGCCGTTCTTTGGGGCATGCTCGTGCGCAACCGCTTTGGATTGTGGCGCGGTAACAGTGCGCTCATCGCTTCGTGCCTGGCGATGCGCCCTGGCTCGAGTGCTGATCCTGAAGATATTTCCTGGGTGATCGTCGAAGAGGGCTGGAAAAGACTGCAATAAGCCACCATGTAAGAGCGCTAAAGACAAACAAAAAGGAGCAAGGCATGACAGCAGTGAATGAAAAATTGCCAGAGATTTTTATTGCCGTCGATGTAGAGGCCGATGGGCCCATCCCCGGCCCGTATAGCATGATCTCTCTGGGCATGGCGGTAGCCGGGCATCCTGAGCTGAGCTTTTATACTGAACTTAAACCCATCTCTGATGAATTTGATCCCGCTGCACTGGCTGTCTCTGGCCTCGACAGGCAACACCTGATAGACCATGCGCCAGAGGCCGCAGTGGCAATACGTGCAGCTTATGACTGGGTGAATTCTCTGCGCAAGATAGGCCGGCCCGTGTTTCTGGCGGCACCGGCAGTGTGGGATGGCATGTATGTGCATTGGTACTTCATGAGATACGTTGGTGCCAGCCCCTTTGGCTCTACTGGCTCGGGCGTGGATTTGCGCAGCTACTGGATGGGCCTGACAGGTTGCGAATGGGTGGAAAGCCGCAAGGGCAAGATCAAATACGCGCTTAATCTTGAGGGTTTGCCGCATACCCACCATGCAGGTGAAGACGCAGCAGAGCTGGCGCAGGTGTTTGCGGCGGTACTGAAAAGCAGGAGTGACAGCTTGCCTGATGTTGCATAATCAGTGACTGCAGTGACTGATCGGGCGACCAGACTGCAGATCACAAAGCCATGGTTTGACACTCCCCATCGACAAGCAATTCACATCTCTCTGCACAAGAACTGTGAATACACGCAACACTCATCTTGAATAAAGTGACTTTTTTGTAAGCAAATGTTATCTTCGCTTTGTTTGTAAAAATGTCATCTCTCTGAAAAATCAGCCAGCTAAAGTGGAACATGTCCGTGCTCAACAGCAGGGCATGTCTCATCGTGCTGTCATCCCCATGCCGGTTTTTTTGGGAGAGAGGGCGCAAGTCATTTAATGATGCAGCCACTTATCATTGAGGAGTGTATTTTGTCTGAAGCAACTTATCCAGTTACGCCACAGGTGGCCGTTGACAAGATATTCCCGCTGACGCAGCCTGGGCCTGCTGCACATACCTTTGAGCTGGCTCTGGTGCTCGGCGGCACGGTGTCTGCCGGTTGTTATACAGCCGGGGTGCTGGATTTTCTGATCGAGGCACTGGATGCCTGGGCTGCGGCGATTGTACAAGATGACAAAGACAACCCCGGTGCGCCAACCGTGCCACGCCACAAAGTCTTGATCAGGGCGGTCACTGGTACTTCTGGCGGTGGTGTTAATGCCGTGCTGCTGTCACGTGCACTCAGTTATGTCTATCCGCCGGCGAGTGTACAGACCGCGCCTGAGTTGAGGGCAAAGAATCCGTTCTATCAGATATGGGTCAATGCCATCGATATAGACGGTTTGCTGGCGACCGATGATCTTGATGGCGCAACGACGATCACCTCATTATTGTCTGGCAAACCGCTTGCTGCAGCGGCTGCCAGTGGCATTTCATTTGACAGCGGGCAGGCTGCAGCGCGGCAATATGTAGCCAATCCTTTGCCGGTAATACTGACTTATACCAATGTCGCGGGCATCCCTTACAAGCAGATGTTTTCCGGCCAGACTGGCCGCGCCGAATACTTTGTCAATCACGCTGATTTTGTGCGCTTTGCCATTGATATCCAGGGGGCACTGCCAACACCACAATATGCGTTGGCGCCAGATAGTTTTGAGGTTGGTAATCAGACTCAGGACATGCTGGCCTGGTCTGGCATGTCCAGTTATGCGCTGGGTACGGCGGCTTTTCCTGTGGGTTTGCCTGCTGTGCAGATCGCCAGGCCAGCCGGGCATTATGCTTACCGCTACATCTTGCCGAATAGCGGGCAGGGCGTTTACAGCCCGCAATGGCTGGTGCCGGAATGGTCATTGTTTGTACAGCCCGATAGCGATGCAGGCAGCAAGTATGCGTTTGTTTCTCTTGATGGCGGTTGCACCGACAATGCACCGATAGGCCTCGCGCATGATGTGCTGGCAGGCATAGCACCAACCCGCGAAACCAGTGGCAGCACGGTCAACCGTGCCATCGTGCTGATAGACCCATTTACCGATGTGCCCAATTTTGCTGCCTTGCCCAAGGCCGATTTGGCGAGCATCCTGTTCCCCACCATTAATTGCCTGATCCAGAATAACCGTTTCAATTCAGCAGACCTTGCGGCTTTTACTGATGGCAGTGACTTCAGCCGCTTTTTGATCACGCCCAGTCGCAAGAATGCGAAAGGCGATCCACTGACAGGTGGCGATGCGATTGCCTCATCCGGCCTGGCGGCTTTCCTTGGTTTTTTCTCCCGGCAATACCGTGAACATGACTACATGCTGGGCCGCAGGAATTGCCAGGCTTTTTTAAAATCCTGGTTTACGCTGGAACCCGACAATGCCGTGTTCAATCCGCTTAAACCTCCGGCGGTAGAGACCCCGCCCAACAGCGGCAAGTTTGAGATTCCCATCATCCCCTTGTATGGTTCTGCCCTGGCTGAGCAGTCATCGCCCGAGATACCGGGCAAGTTTGACCCTGCCAGTCTTGAAGACCAGATAGAGGCGAGAGCAGACAAGTTGCTGCGGGTGGCCGCCCACGTCGATAGTGCTGGCTGGTTGGCACGGCAGGCTTACAAAGTGGTGATAGGCATAGCGAGCAGCAAGGCCGCAGACAAGGTAGTTAACGTGGTACAGGCTGCAACGCGGGACTCAAAATTGCTGAATCCCAAATGAATTTACCCAAATGAATTTAATTTGAATAACAAAACGCAGGAGCAATGCAAGGTCTGCATTAAGAAAACTTGTTAAGCAAATTTATTAAGAAAACTTATTAAGCAAACTTGTTGTACAGCTCCGTTGGCAACATCGAGAAAAGGATTCATCATGTTTGGTAGCCAGGTATTGGAAACGGCCATCGGTATCGCCCTGTTTTTTCTTGCGGTATCGCTGTTCGTGACCGCATTGCAGGAATTTATTGCCACGGTCTTGAAACTCAGGGCCAATACGCTTGCTTCTGGCATTGATGAATTGCTGGAGCAAAAAAAGAATCTTGACCCTGTCATACAGGCTATCGTCAATCATCCGCGGGTATCGCCGCTCGATGGCAAGCTCTCTTATATTTCATCGACCAGTTTTGCTGCGGCCACTATCCATGTGCTTGGTGGTGCAGGAGATGCTTCCAAAGATGCTTTCAACCGCCTTGATATTGCCGTGGATAATTTACCAGCCGGGAATCTGAAAAGCGTGCTGCAACTCGCCGTCAGCCGTGCCCAGGGTGATGTCACCAAGGTAGAGCAGGAAGTGGCCACCTGGTTTGATGAATCCATGGACCGCCTGTCTGGCCGTTACAAGCGCTATGCCAGCTACCTGAGCCTGGGCCTGGGGGCAATACTGGCCGTGGCCATGAAGCTCGATGCCTTTGCCGTTGGCAGCGCACTATGGGTCAGC
Source organism: Undibacterium sp. Tian12W (assembly GCF_049339405.1). NCBI lineage: Bacteria > Pseudomonadati > Pseudomonadota > Betaproteobacteria > Burkholderiales > Oxalobacteraceae > Undibacterium > Undibacterium sp. Tian12W. Next base: position 31,282 of record NZ_JBMPPK010000013.1, on the reverse strand, counting down.
CCTGTGCTCAGGGACCAGGCCGCCGCGGCTGCCGCAGCCGCCATAGAAAAAGGCGCAACGACAACCCCTGCCATCACTGCTGATGTGCTCACCATGTTTGGCTTTCAAAGTTTCTTCGCCAGCTTCCCTTGCGGCATGGCGCTGCTGGGTTGCCTGGTCACCGCATTTGCCGTCAGCCTGGGGGCACCTTTCTGGTTTGATTTCTTGCAAAGCATAGTCAAGATCAATGTGCGCGGTACTGGTGACAAGCCAGCAAAGGCGGATGGCAGCTGATTGCTTGCGTCAGGCAGGGGTAAAAATAAAGCCGGCATCGCCGGCTTTATTAGCTTACTTCAGTGAGTTAACCTATCCTTGCGCTTTGTACGATGCGCTTCACCCGCTCTATATGTCGTGGGTAAAACACCAGTTTTGGTGCCTGGTACATGATCGCATACAGTTGCCCGTTGACGACAGATACATCTGCGCTGCCAAGGATTTCGAGATTATCAAGCTTACGCAAGAGGCTGAATTCAAAATGAAAACCTTTGGTACCGCCAAACTGGCTGGGCTCCATTTTCAGTAATTTGAAGGTAGAACTGTCACGTGTCAGTGCACCTTCAAACAAGGCAATGATCTGCTCATTTTGCATGCCTGGTTTAAATGCGAACACTTTTTTATCCTTGTTCGATTCTTCTGGCGGGTGCACAGGCTCGCCATCCCGCAGGCCTGAATACACCAGCAGCTTATCTACCGGCAAACCTTCCATGGTCCAGGTATCGCGGTGTGGACCATTCATGCCACTGGCACTGACCTGGTTCCAGGCACCTTCCAGCGTGAGATTGAGTTTGTCGCCAATCAGGCGCGTGCCTGACTCTACTTTGGTTGTGGTGACGCAGGCACTTAATGCGAGTACCAGTCCCAGGACTGAGAGTTTCTTAAGAAAATTCATGTATTCAAATCCTCAATATAACTTTTAATCATGAGTGCATCTCCGGCTTCGGGTGCACTTTGCAGGTACTGTTCAAAGCATAGTTTTGCCTGGTCTTTATTACCTTTTTGACGCCAGATCAAACCCATGCCACGGTGTGTTTCGGCAGGTTCATTGCCTGCTGCGATGGCAGCCTGATACTGAGTCAGTGCCAGGTCAGCATCCTTATCCTGATTGCGCAAACGCAGTATTTCAGCCTTGGCCCACAGGTATTCCGCCTGTTTCACTTGACGCCCTGACAGACGCTCAAACAGGACCAGGGATTCGGCATAGCTGCCACGTTTGATTTCATCGACCAGCCAGTCATGCAGGAATGGTGCGGTACGCTCCAGCCATTCTTGCTGGTTATTGCTGCCCTGGGTATTGAGCAGCGCTGCATATTGCTCCAGCTTTTCCTTGCGCTCGTGGATGGGCGGGTGAGTGGCAAACATGGGACTGTTTTTAGCCGGGTCACCCAGCGGACCTGCCTTGCTCTCTTCACGCAGGTTTTCCCAGATTTTTGCAGCTTCAGTCGTATCATAGTGAGCGTTATGCAGCAGTACGATACCTATCCTGTCGGCATCGCTTTCATGCTCACGCGAAAACGAAAATTGCCCGGCAAGCAAACCGACCTGGCCCAGTGCACCAATCAAACCAAACAAACCGAGGAACTGCCCAAAGGCGGCACGGCTCTTGATGTCGCGCAAATTGGACAAGGTATGCCGCTCAAGGTAATGGCCTATCTCATGTCCCAATACAGAAGCCAGTTGCGCCTCATTGTCTGCACGCAGCATCAGGCCAGACCAGACTTGCATCATGCCATTTGGCGCCATGTTGGCGTTGAAATAATGATTCCTGACGATGTGCACCCGGATGTCCGGACAATGTTCTGGCGCCAGCTTGCAGGTCAGGGCTTGTACATATTGCGTGAACTCTTTGTCTTTCAAGACAAAGGGGCTGCGGCGCAATTTGGTTTCTTCCCTGTCCATCATGGACCACAGACCACCTTCGTCCGTGCTGATCTCAGGACGGATGAAACGGCCAGGCACCTGATACAAAGCCTGGGCGCTGGCGGTGATACTGCTCAGACCCAGGCTCAAGCCCAGGGTAATACAGAGCAGGTGTTGACCCTTGCGGTATTTCATGGTTTCACCGGGAACTTGTCGAGCAAGTTGTCCACGGTGTTTCTTGCCTTATCCAGTTCGCGCATGTCGCCTGAACCGCTGATCAATTTATTGAACCAGAGTATCCGGCCAGTGCGCAGATCAACCAGTGAGGCATAACCGACTTGCATGCCGCCTGTCAGGCCTACGCCAAAAATGGCCATGGCGATCATAGCAGCCTTGCGCTCGGCGCTGGCATAGCTATCCCTGACCCAGGTAAATATTGCATAGTCTGCCTGGGTTTTTTCGCGCAGGACTAGTACAGAATCTCCCAATGACCAGTCAAGCGCACCTGCCTTGGTCGGCAAGTATAACGAGGAGGAGCTGAAGTGGTGCAGGTTGATCGCCTGCGCAACTGCACCATGCAAGGCGTTGACCTCTGCAGTGGAGTCCGCATCCTGTGCATTGAGGGTGACAGTATTTAGGCCAAATTTATTCTTTTTCTCTATCAGGGCCTTGGCAAAATACCTGGAAGCTGCTTCAGTCCAGTCGGCCTTGGGTTCAGGAACGCCACCTGCACTCAGTGAATACAGTTCTATGTCACTGGGCATGATGAGTACAGTGCTGCCTTTGGGAATCTTGCTAAAACCCGGAGCAAGTTGCTCCACCGCCTGAGCTGATTGCATGGCTGCCAGCAGCATGAGGCCAAAAAAGGCAAAAGGCGCGAAGGTTTTGCGTATAGACATGGATGGAATCCAGAAGAAAAAAGTGCCATATCTTATCAGCGCACCTCAATAAAATACAGTTAAGTTTGTGTGACAGGCGCTGGGGATAGACGCAATTCTTTGTGAAGATTGCGTTTGATCAAGAGTGTTTTATCCTGCAGCAGAGGTCTGCCGTGCAATGACTTGTGTGGCATGAAAATGCTGAATTACCCGCACGCTCCTGCTTCAATATCAGGCATCAGTATTGATGACGGTGGCGCTTGTTTTTTGTGCTTCTATTTGACCACAGGCGGCCCATAAACCGCATTCGCCCATCCTTCTTTAATCATGGGCAGCATATTTTTAATGTCCGGGTCGTTTGATCTGAGTAAATTACCGGTAAATGTTCCGCTGAAGAACACGGTGTCGTCAGGGCGGTAGATGAAGACAAAATCAGTACCTGCGCCTTTGCGGTCATTGACAGAATTCTTGGGAAAGACATTGTAATGTACCGCTCGATACAGAATCTTTTTGTACTCGTAAGAGTAACTTGCGCGGATGGTTTGGCCCTCGAACATTTCCTCTACCTGTGCGCGACTGGCTCCAGCCTTCAAATCGGTGACTGGTATAAAACCCATCCAACTGACGGTTTTGCCTGACAATTTTTCTACCACCTCAGGCCGCCAGAGCTTGTCCTGATAACGCGGAACAATGTCATATTCCTTGCCAGCCTCAAATATGACATACATGGCGACGGCATCTCTGGAAGTCTTGCTCTGAATGCTGATGACGTGTTTGCCAGGTAATGTAAGTGCTTCATTGCTTGGCAGGCCTTGTGGACCCAGTTCATCTATAAAATTAATAATCGCATCAGGATTATTGATTTTGGCGAGTTGTTCTGGTGGCAGTTTGGGGCCCAGGTATAAATCAAGTGCTGTTGCACCAGAGGCGTTCGCGATGACAAAAAGCGAGCCCAGGAATAAAGACAGGTATCTGTTCATTTTTATATATGTTGGCAGAGCAGGATAGTGTGTTTGCGTTGGCTTAATTACTGTTTTCTCTGGGGCGCGCCACAAAACCAAATTCCCGCATCAATTGCCCCTCTTCACAGCGCTGCACTTCTACACATAAACCAGGCATGCCGGGCGGGCGCAATTGCAATTCGCCAGGTGTGCTTGCATCTTCCAGCCACTGCAATAGTGCTTCATCACTGACTGGCTTTTCGCCCAGGGTCAGCCAGGGCAGGCATAGCGCGAGGTCGCGGTCATCAAGCTGAGCCAGGATATTGCCGCTGCTGAGTTGCAGCCTGCCTTGCGGGTCAAGAAAGGCGAGTTCGGGTGTGAAAGCCATCTCTCCATGCTGTAGCACTAAGCTACAATTTACCGTGGTGTTGGCGATATAAGGTGTGGCTTCCAGATCGACATACACGCGCTGCGGGCCATTCTGAAAATACCAGCAACCCTCTTCATTGCATAAATAATTGCGGGTGATGAAAGCCAGCAGGGCGGCATTGCGTATGGGGTCACCCTGCAGGTTCAAGGCCTGGCTGCGCTCGTCGCGCATGCGCCAGTTGCCGCGTGCATCGAGTGCCAGCCAGCCGTAGCAATGCGGTACATTCGGCCACTTGGCCATGGCTGCCTTGACGATTTCATCCATCAGCTATTCGCCTCAAAAAATTGCAGTATCTTTTGCGGTAACCAGTTCAAATGGCCTGGTACCTTGCCTGCCGCAAACCCTACATGGCCGCCATGATCAGGGTAATCCAGCGTCACGCATCTGGCCGCCTGGGTGGGTAAATGCTGCTCGGGCAGGAAAGGGTCATTTCTGGCGTTCAGCACCAAAGTCGGTACCGTGATGTCATTCAGTATAAGCTTGGCACTGGCTCTGTGCCAGTAATCATCAGTATCGAGATAGCCATGCAGCGGGGCAGTGACGACATTGTCAAACTCGTACAGGTCACGGGCATTGAGCATAGCATCACGGTTGAACAGGCCAGGGAACTGGTTGAGCTTTTGCAGGCACTTGGGTTTGAGTGTCTTCAAAAACATGTGGGTATAGATCATGTTGAAACCGCTCGACAGCGAAGCACCACCCTGCGCCAGATCAAGCGGGGCAGAGACGGCGCAGGCTGCATTGACGATATCCGCATGATGTTGCGATTCACCTAGCCAGCGCAACAGCGCATTGCCACCGAGAGAAACACCCGCCGCATAAAACTTGCCACCATCATGACGATGATGGAATTGCTGGTACAGGCGCTCTATGATCCAGTCTATCTCTTGCGCATCACCAGAATGATAAAAGCGTGGCGCCTGATTCAGCTCGCCCGAGCATCCCCGAAAATGCGGTACCGCACCCGACCAGCCTTTTTCAGCAAGGGCAGCCATCATGGCGCGCGCATAATGGCTGTCGCTGGAACCTTCAAGACCATGGAAAAGCACGACCATGGGTTTGCCGGGTTCGCCATCAAGGAAATCGATATCGACAAAATCATTGTCCGGCGTGGTCCAGCGCTCGCGCCGCAGCGGTGTCACGGGCTTGTTGATAAACAAGGCCGGGTAGATGGTTTGTAAATGGCCACCGGGTAACCAGCGAGGGGAGATGTATTTCATGCAAACTTCATCAATGCAGGGTGCTGGCCTTGAACATGTCCAGCGGTGGTTTGCCAGACGCGACCGAGGCGTGGTGCATGGTGATGCGCCAGCCACGTGGAGTCTTGACATACACATTGGTGGCCAGGATATGTACATCCTGGCTGCCGTCGCTGGGGCGCTGGAATTCTTCGACGATGCTATGGACTGCTGTCAGCATATTATGGGTCGCATGCAACTGCAAAGGACGTATCTGCACACTGCCGCGCTCGAAGATCGCTTCCCAGGAACTGCGTATGGCTGCATGGCCTATCAGCCTGGCTGCACCGGGGTGGATGCAGACGATCTCTTCATCCTCGGCCCACAGGGCCATCATGCCATCGAGATCGGCACGGCTCAGTGCATCATAAAAAGCCGCCTCAACTTCGTCGGCACTGCCATTCAGCTGTTTTTTAGCGGCCATGATAGGGGTGGTGGATTAGTGGGCTTTGAGCACTACGCCTGCTGCCAGCTTGTATTGCGTGCCGCAGTAAGAACAGGTGGCTGTGCCGCCATGCGACAAATCAAGATAAACACGTGGATGCGAAGACCACAGCGGCATGGCCGGGTTAGGGCAATGCGCAGGCAAATCCGTGGCTTGCAGTTCGACGATGTTATTGGTTGTGGCTGTGCTGGCTGTGGTGGACATGGGGACTCCGTAAATAAAAATGGTGCTGGAAGCAGGCGCGCACAGGCTGGCGACGCTGGGTTGCTCCCGAATTAAACATTGCCAACGGGATTTTAACGGATTATGGGGTGGCTGGGGGTATTCGTGCGGGTGGGTGGTGGTGCTGTGTACTCTGTGATTTTGCATGACCCAAAAAAATCGTAGGTTGGGCCGGGCCCTGCCAATATGTAGGTTGGGCTACGCCTCATCAGCCCAACACTCGGCGCTTAAATACCGTATACGTTTGCAGAAGCCCAGTGTTGGGCTGATACCCCGCAGCCCAACCTACGAAATTGCATTGCATGAAATTTAAAATTGTTTGCGCTTGCCAGGATTTGAGAATTTATCAATCTGCTCACAAAATCAGCACCATCGGCAAGCTTTTTGTTTCCAAGTTACAATGATGCACTTTCCCGCTCTATCTACACTCTCATGTCATTTGAATCAGACAAGGCCGCGATCAAGGAAGGTTTGAGAGTAGGAGCACCCACCTGGTTTGGTATAGGTGCCTGGGGAATGGTGGTTGGCGTTGCCATGATCAAGGCTGGCCTGACGCTGCCACAAGCCATGGGCATGACCCTGCTGGTCTTTGCCGGCTCAGCCCAACTCGCTTCACTCCCTCTGATTGCCGCACACGCACCAGCATGGGTGATTTTTGCTACGGCACTGGTCGTGAACCTGCGGTTTTTGATTTTTTCTGCCATTCTCGCTCCCCATTTTGCGCACCTGCCCTGGCGTACCCGCGCCTGGCTGGGTTTTATGACAGGCGACATTTCTGTCAGCCTGTTCATACAGCGTTATCCTGAATTTATTGAGGAAAAAGGCAAGCTGGCCTATCTCAAATCCTTGGTCTTCCCGAATTGGGGCGCCTGGCAAACTGGCTCTCTCATTGGCATCTTGCTGGGCAGCCAGGTGCCGTCAAGTTGGGGTCTGGGCTTTGCCGGTACCCTGGCCATCCTGTGCATCATGCTACCCCTGATCATCAACCGCGCTGCCTTTGCCGGTGTCGTTGTGGCTGGCATCGTGGCCCTGCTTGCAGTGAATCTGCCCTACAAACTAGGTCTCTTGCTGGCCGTCTTGCTCGGCATGGGTACGTCCATGATGCTGGAAGAATATCTGGACGGTAAAAAAGTAGCCGCCGCTGGCAAGAACAATGGGGAGCAAGAATGAGCGATTGGGAAATCTGGCTAGTCATAGGCCTGCTGACTCTCGCCACCTTCATCGCCCGCAGCGGCTTCTGGCTGGTGGGGCATCACATCAACCTGCCCAAGCGCGTGCAGGAAGCTTTGCGCTACGCCCCCGCCTGCGCACTGGCCGCGATCATTGTGCCAGACCTGTTGCTGACCAATGGTCAGATCGAAGTCGGTTTGCAAAACCCGCGCCTGCTGGCGGGTTTGCTGGCAACAGCTTTCTTTTTGGTGCGCAAGAATATGTTGCAGACGATATTTTTTGGGATGGCGGTGTTTACTTATATTCGGTTGGGGTTGTGAGGTGAGGGGCTATGTTCCTGCCCGGTGCCAGGTCATGCAATCATGCGCCATATCGCAGCTCTGCTTGATCATAAACGGCTCCCTTTGCGACGTCATTCCTGCCAAAAGCATGCATGAATGACGTAATGATGAAAGGGGCTGGACGAACACGTTCCCGCTTCGGTTGCGGTCGTTCGGTTAAGTTAACCATTGCAAGCGACATGGTAAATTGATCGAAAAGACAATAAAAGAAAGCAAATACTGATTATCCATCCATACACCCTGGCTTCAATCCGTGTTCGCGTATCGCTCGATTTTCAAGTAGTTATTGTTTAATTTTGCCGCGTTGTGCAGGATAATGGGTGACCCAGAACTAGACTCATCGCATGACTAACACTTACTACAATCCAGATCAAGCTCAGGATCGCGAAACATGGATGGCGCTATCCCCGGCTGATAAAGTGAGGGTTGCAAAAAATTATCACGATTCAATCCGGGTGAAGGCATCCAAGCAGCATGCCTACCTTCATGTGTTCGTTGAAGATCAGATTGCTCATGGTGTCAGACCTGTTGTCTGGGCAATGGAGCGATTGCAAAGAAAAGGAATGCAGCGCCATGAAGCGATACACGCAGTTGCGGCTGTCTGTGCTGCGCACTGGCAAAGAATGTCACTCTCATCAATTGAAAATGATCAATCAGCAATTCAATTACGTCTTAATGCTGAGCTTGATGCATTGCCTGCCGATGACTCGAGTAAACCAGTAGCTCGATAAAAATCATTGTGAAATAATTTGATACTTGGGATTTGTTTTCAATTAACCGACTTTTCACTGTCTGTCATGTACAAACTGCGGTTGCGCATGTGAGATGCGGACTTCAAAAACATTGGCGACAAGCTACATTGCTATCTTTCGTGGCCACTATTGGTCAAACATTCCGGCATACCAGTGCCAACTCTTATCCTTCAGCCACGCAAATTTGCTTCGCTCCGCGAGTACGCCAAGTGGTTTTAAATTGATCTGGTAACGACTCAATATCCCTATCAATTCAAACAGCGAATCACGACCAAGCCCTCTCAGTTCAAAATCGATGATGAGTGAGCGCCCAACGCCTTGTATTGATTTCAAGGCCGATATTTCTCTTAGCGCCATGAAAAAACGTGATTCGTCTTTTTCTGTATAGAATTTTGTGAGTTCAATTTGAAGCTTCATTGTCAGCAGTGCTTACTTTGATGAAAGTGAGATTCCTAATAATTATTGTAGTAATTTTGACTGTACTTTATGGTGGATAAACCTAGCACAATAGTTTGCCACGAACGCCTCTGGAGCGCCAGCCAGGTGGATTCCTGCCAAAAGCACGCAGGAATGACGTAATTATATGAATGGTTTTGCTTGTATGTGGCAGCTTCGGCTGTGGATATTCGTTTGATACATGCAAATCAACAAAAGTATTTGGCATGCTAAATTAACAAAAATCATATAAAAGCACGAACGTACTGATTCCCCACCAAACCCCATCCATCTCCGACCAAACCCACCCGCCATCCCCAGACCGAAGTAATTCCATCAAATAAATGTCAATTTATTATTAAATTTCACATTAAACGCGCAAAACCCGCGCAAAACCGTATGGTCTGCAAGCGGGCTTTGGTAAAATAGCGGGCTGGGGACTTATGCAATACTGGACTTATTTGGACATATCCACAGGGCTTACACAAGATTGTTCCGGCCATGCACCAACATGGCGCGACAGCGGTTTTGCGTAAGTCTTGAAATATCCCGGCGTCGTGTTTTGTCAGGCTTTGCCATGTGCAGCATCATGGCTCATGGCTAGCTGAGACAGGGGCGCCACCCTTCAACCGCCAACTCCATATCACGATGCAATTCAACCGACTCAGTGACCTGATCGCAGCAAACCAGCTCCAGGGCAAACGTGTTTTCATCCGCGCCGATTTGAACGTTCCTCAGGACGATGACGGCAATATTACCGAAGATACCCGTATCCGCGCCTCAGTCCCGGCGATACAGCAGGCTTTGCAGGCAGGTGCGGCTGTAATGGTGACTTCGCATCTTGGTCGCCCGACTGAAGGTGAATTCAAGGCAGAAGATACACTGGCACCGGTTGCCAAGCGCTTGTCTGAATTGCTGGGCGTGAATGTAGAACTCAAGCAAAACTGGGTTGATGGCGTCGATGTCGCTGCTGGCCAGGTGGTCTTGCTGGAAAACTGCCGTGTCAACAAGGGTGAAAAGAAAAACGACGATGCGCTGGCGCAAAAGATGGCTGCCCTGTGCGACGTATATGTGAATGATGCCTTTGGCACTGCCCACCGTGCAGAAGCAACTACCCACGGCATCGCCAAATTTGCCCCTGTCGCCTGCGCTGGCCCGCTGTTGTCTGCCGAGCTTGATGCCCTGGGCAAGGCGCTGGGTCAACCTGCGCGCCCACTGGTGGCTATCGTGGCTGGCTCCAAGGTATCCAGCAAACTGACTATTTTGAAGTCCTTGGCAGACAAGGTTGATAACCTCATCGTCGGTGGCGGCATTGCCAACACCTTCATGCTGGCATCTGGCCTCAAGATAGGTAAATCCCTTGCAGAAGCTGATCTGGTGGAAGAAGCCAAGGCCATTATCGACATGATGGCCAAGCGCGGTGCGTCAGTGCCTATCCCGACTGATGTAGTGTGCGCCAAAGAATTTTCGCCAACGGCAGTGGCAACCGTCAAGGCAGTGGCAGATGTGCAGGACGATGACATGATCCTCGACATCGGCCCGGCAACCGCAGCCTTGCTGGCAGAACAAATTAAAAAATCAGGCACGATAGTCTGGAACGGCCCGGTGGGCGTATTTGAATTCGACCAGTTCGGCAACGGCACCAAGGTGCTGGCCCAGGCAATTGCCGATTCTGCAGGCTTCTCGATTGCTGGCGGTGGCGACACCCTGGCCGCAATTGCCAAGTATAACATCGCTGATAAAGTAGGCTATATCTCCACAGGCGGCGGCGCTTTCCTCGAGTTTTTGGAAGGCAAAACCCTGCCAGCAGTAGAAATTTTGTTGCAACGCGCGGTAAAGTAAATTCAAGGTCAAGATCAAATTCAAGACCATTAACCACAGAGGTACAGAGGAAGGAAAGACTGCTTGCAAGCAGTCTTCGTTACGCGGGCGAGTGGCATGCCACTCGAATTCCCCGCTACACCACAGAGAAAGGCAAGAGAAAACCTTGAAATGACTGAATCTGTAATGATTAGATTCTCTTTTGCCTTTCTCTGTGCTCCTCTGTGTCTCCGTGTCTCTGTGGTGAGATTTTCGGTCTTAACAAGCTTTTCAGGTTTTCATCCAACTCAACGCTAAAAATAATATCTAATTTTCAGGAGACCAGATGTCACGTGCCACCAAGATTGTTGCCACCATAGGCCCAGCTTCCAATGACATGGCTACGCTCAAGCGCATGATCCATGCCGGGGTGAATGTGGTGAGGTTGAATTTCTCGCATGGCAAGGCGCAGGATCATATAGACCGGGCCACGATGGTGCGTCAGGCAGCAGCAGAGTGTGGCCGCGAAATCGCCATCATGGCTGATTTGCAGGGGCCTAAAATCCGTATCGGCAAGTTTGAAAATTCCCGCATCCATCTTGAAAACGGCGACAAGTTCATCCTCGATGCAGACTGCACCATGGGCACGCAAGAGCGCGTTGGCCTTGATTACAAAGCCCTGCCACGCGATGTCAGAAATGGCGATCTGCTATTGCTCAATGATGGCCTCATCGTGCTGGTGGTAGAAAAAGTCGTTGGCAATGAAATCCATACCATTACAAAAATTGGTGGCGAGCTGTCCAACAACAAGGGCATCAACCGCCAGGGCGGTGGCCTGACAGCGCCAGCACTGACTGGCAAGGACATGGAAGACATCAAGACTGCGATGTCTTTCCAGGCTGATTATGTGGCCGTGTCTTTCCCAAAAAATGCGACTGACATGGAAATGGCAAGGCAACTCTCGAACATCGCGGGTGAGCCTTATAACCACAAACCCATGATGATCGCCAAGATAGAACGTGCAGAAGCGATACCGCTGCTGCAAGAGATACTCGATGCATCAGACGGCATCATGGTCGCCCGTGGTGACCTGGCTGTAGAAGTCGGCAATGCGGCTGTGCCAGCCCTGCAAAAACGCATGATCAAAATGGCGCGTGCTTCCAACAAGCTGGCTATTACTGCCACGCAGATGATGGAATCCATGATCGTCAATGCCGTGCCTACCCGTGCTGAAGTGTCAGACGTGGCCAATGCTGTTTTGGACGGCACCGATGCCGTCATGACCTCGGCAGAAACTGCCTCTGGCAAATACCCTGTAGAAACCGTGGAAGCGATGTCGCTGATTTGCCTGGAAGCTGAAAAATTCCAGGAGAACAAGCTTGACGCCGATTTCCTCAACCTGACCTTTACCCGCATCGACCAGTCCATCGCCTATGGTGCGCTGTTCACAGCGCACCACCTGGGTGTAAAAGCCATCGTGGCCCTGACCGAATCGGGTTCTACTGCCTTGTGGATGAGCCGCCACAGCGTCGACGTGCCCTTGTTTGCACTGACACCAAGCGTGGCCACCCAGCGCAAGGCAGCGCTGTACCGCAATGTCCAGACCTTCAAACTACCTTACTCTGATGACAGGGAAGCGGTGTTGAAGTCTGCCGAAACCGTCTTGCTGGAAAACGATGTTGTCGTCAAAGGCGACATGATCGTCGTTACCTGGGGTGAACCCATGGGGCAGGTCGGCGGCACCAATGCAATGAAAATTGTCAGAGTAGGTGAGAACCAAGCGTAGCAGGGACAAAGATTTTTTTATAAAGCAATCTGGAGTTAATTATGCCACTCGTATCCATGCGTCAATTGCTGGACCACGCCGCCGAAAACGGTTACGGTCTGCCAGCTTTCAACGTCAACAACCTGGAGCAGGTCACTGCCATCATGCAGGCCGCCGATGAAGTTGGCGCACCTGTCATCATGCAAGCCTCTGCCGGTGCCCGTAAATATGCTGGCGAAGCATTCTTGCGTCACCTGATCGAAGCCGCGGTAGAAGCCTACCCGCACATCCCTGTCGTCATGCACCAGGACCACGGCCAGTCGCCAGCAGTCTGCATGGCTGCGATCAAATCCGGCTTTACATCCGTGATGATGGATGGTTCGCTGGAAGAAGACGGCAAGAGCGTCGCCAGCTATGAATACAATGTCGAAGTGTCGCGTGAAGTGGTCAAGTTTGCCCACTCCATCGGCGTCACGGTAGAAGCAGAACTGGGCGTGCTCGGTTCTCTCGAAACCATGATGGGCGACAAGGAAGACGGCCATGGTGCCGACGGTAAAATGACGCGCGAACAATTGCTGACTGACGTGCAGCAAGCCGCTGACTTCGTCAAGCAAACCCAGTGCGATGCCCTGGCAATTGCCATCGGTACTTCCCACGGTGCCTACAAATTCTCTCGCAAGCCAACTGGCGACATCCTGGCAATCGACCGCATCAAAGAGATTCATCAGCGCATTCCAAATACGCATCTGGTCATGCACGGTTCCTCTTCCGTACCGCAAGAACTGCTGGATGAAATCCGTCAGTTTGGCGGCGACATGAAAGAAACCTATGGTGTGCCGGTTGAAGAAATCGTCATCGGCATCCAGAACGGCGTGCGCAAGATCAACATCGACACCGACATCCGCCTGGCAATGACAGGCGCGATCCGTCGCTACATGTTTGAAAACCCAGGCAAGTTTGATCCACGTGATTATTTGAAGCCAGCGCGTGAAGCTGCCAAGCTGGTGTGCAAGGCACGTTATCTGTCCTTCGGTTGCGAAGGCCAGGCAGGCAAGATCAAGCCTATGGCATTGGAAAAAGTGGCAGAGCAATACAAGAAGGGCGCTTTGGCGCAGATCGTAAATTAAGACGTAAGTTTGTTTCCTCATTCCGGTGTGAGCCGGAGTGGGGGGAATGAAATGCAGGGTTTAGACAAAATTGACGGTTGGAAAAATGTAGGTTGGGCTAATCTCGTAGGTTGGGCTACGGTTTACCAGCCCAACACTGGGCCTTAAAAAATGTATGCGTTATTTAAACGCCGAGTGTTGGGCTGATGAAGCGTAGCCCAACCTACGAGAAGCTATATTCGCCTCACCAACAATTCTGTGTAAACCCTATCCAGATCGAAATAAAGAAATCCCTCATGACTACGCAAATCAATTCCACTCTTCATTCCCTGCCTTTGCTGGGCCGTGGCAAAGTACGTGACAATTACGCTGTCGGCGACGACAAGCTGCTCATCGTCACCAGTGACCGCCTGTCCGCATTCGATGTCATCATGAATGAACCCATTCCTGACAAAGGCCGCGTGCTGAACCAGATGGCGAATTTCTGGTTTGAAAAGCTGGGCCACATCGTGCCTAACCACCTGACAGGTGTCGCACCAGAATCCGTGGTGGCAGCAGATGAAGTTGCCCAAGTCAAAGGCCGTGCCGTTGTCGCAAAACGTCTGAAGCCCATCATGGTAGAAGCCGTGGTACGCGGCTACATCATCGGCTCAGGCTGGAAAGATTATCAAGAAACAGGCGCAATCTGCGGCATACAATTGCCAGCAGGTTTGCCACAGGCAGCCAAGTTGCCAGCACCTATTTTCACACCGGCTGCCAAGGCAGAAATGGGCGAGCATGATGAAAACATCAGCTACGCAGAAACAGAGCAACGCATAGGCGCAGAACTGGCCGCCAAGATCCGCGACATCAGCATACAGCTCTACACTGAAGCCGCAGAATACGCCGCCACCCGCGGCATCATCATCGCCGACACCAAGTTTGAATTTGGCCTCGACGACAATGGCGTGCTGCATCTGATGGATGAAGTGCTGACTGCTGATTCTTCGCGCTTCTGGCCTGCAGATTCTTATGCTACCGGCATTTCACCACCGTCTTTTGACAAACAGTTCGTGCGTGATTATCTCGAAACCATCACCAGCTGGAAAAAGACCGCACCAGCACCAGCCTTGCCGGATGAAGTCGTGCAAAAAACTGCCGCCAAATACCGCGAAGCACTGGAACGCCTGACTGGCGAAAGCCTGAAGGACTGATGATGACTACGCAAAATAAAATTGTCGTCGGCGTCGTCATGGGTTCATCCTCAGACTGGGACGTCATGCAAAACGCCGTTGCCATCCTCAAGGAATTTGGCATAGGCTTTGAAGCCAAGGTCGTCTCAGCCCACCGCATGCCGGACGAAATGTTCACCTATGCAGAAACCGCCCGCGAACGCGGCCTGCGCGCCATCATCGCCGGTGCTGGCGGTGCAGCGCACCTGCCAGGCATGATTGCTGCCAAAACCATCGTACCAGTACTGGGTGTGCCCGTGCCATCCAAATACCTGCGTGGCGAAGATTCATTGCTGTCCATCGTGCAAATGCCCAAAGGCATACCGGTGGCGACATTTGCGATAGGCGAGGCAGGCGCAGCAAACGCCGCCCTGGCCGCGATTGCGATATTGGCGACGACCGATGATGCATTGGCGGCGAGATTGATCGAGTTCCGCGAAAAGCAAACGCAAGTTGCACGCGATATGGTGTTGCCGGTTTGAGTTAAGTTTGTAGATTGGAATAATCTGGTAGGTTGAGTTAACTTCGTGAGTTGGGCTGACCCCGTAGGTTGGGTTGGTCTTGTAGGTTGGGCTACGCTTCACCAGCCCAACACTCGGCGTTTGAATCACGGATACGTTTGTTGAAGCCCAGTGTTGGGCTGATAAAGCGTAGCCCAACTTACGGCACGGCCCAATCTAGGTACACGGCCCATTAACGAAACTTGATATCGCAACCCGGATTTCTATCTACCTAAATATCCGTACCTCATTTGATTTGTACTATTGTGTACAAACAATCCCTAGTTTGAAATCACTACCATGACCACTCATCCACAGCCCGCACAGCCCCGCCAGCCATTGTTACCCAATACCCCCGCCAGTTGCCTCGGCATCATGGGTGGCGGCCAACTGGGCCGCATGTTTATCCAGGCGGCGCAAGCCATGGGTTATCAGGTGGCCGTGCTGGAGCCTGAAGCAGGCTGTCCCGCTGCACAGGTGACAGGCCAGCATATCCAGGCTGGCTATGAAAACCACCCCGGCCTGATGGCGCTGGCCAAGCTCAGCAAAGCCGTCACCACAGAATTTGAAAACGTCCCGGCAGAAAGCCTGAATCTGCTGGCGCAAACCAGTTTCGTCGCACCAGCTGCTGCCTGCGTCTCCATCGCGCAAGACCGCATCGCAGAAAAAAACTTCTTCACCCGCTGCGGTACAACGACCGGTGTTTATCCGGCACCGCATCTGGCCATCAATAGCCAGGACGACGTTGCCAAAGTCAGCGATGATCTCTTGCCCGGCATCTTGAAAACCGTGCGCATGGGTTATGACGGCAAAGGCCAGGTACGCGTGCGTGACCGTGTCGAACTCGCCGCCGCTTTTGCAGGCATGAACGGCCAGGTCTGCGTACTCGAAAAAATGCTGCCACTGGCCTATGAAGTATCCGTCCTTGTCGCCCGTGGTGTTGATGGAGAAGCGGTGGTTTACCCAATCGCAGAAAACGTCCACCGCGACGGCATCCTGTTCACCACCATCGCCCCCAGCACCCATGTATCGGCAGATGTCGCCAGCAAGGCGCAAGCTGCAGCCCTGCACATCATTGCAGAGATGGGCTATGTAGGCGTGTTGTGCATAGAATTTTTTGTGCTCAAGGATGGCAGCCTGGTCGTCAATGAAATGGCACCACGCCCGCACAATAGCGGCCATTACACGATTGATGCCTGCGTCACCAGCCAGTTCCAGCAACAGGTCAGGGCACTTGCGCAATTGCCGCTGGGCGATGTGCGCCAGCATTCGCCAGCAGGCATGCTTAATATTCTCGGTGATGTCTGGTATGAAGGCGACACCGACACCATGCGCGAACCTGCGTGGGATCAAGTGCTGGCTATCCCGGGTGCGCACCTGCACCTGTATGGCAAGGCAGAAGCACGCCGCGCCCGCAAG
Source organism: Undibacterium sp. Tian12W (assembly GCF_049339405.1). Classification (NCBI taxonomy): domain Bacteria; kingdom Pseudomonadati; phylum Pseudomonadota; class Betaproteobacteria; order Burkholderiales; family Oxalobacteraceae; genus Undibacterium; species Undibacterium sp. Tian12W. The sequence goes on along the minus strand of NZ_JBMPPK010000013.1, from coordinate 14,733 downwards.
ATGGGCCACGTCACCTTCGTCTCACCGACGATGGCAGAAGCGCAGGCCAACCTCGGCAAAGCCTGCACTATCCTTGGCATAGCAGCACCGGAGTGGGCATGAAGTCACAAGCCATTACACCTGAGGCAATCGCACAAGCAGCACAAGCATTGGAAAGCGGCCAACTGGTAGCCTTCCCGACCGAGACGGTCTATGGACTCGGTGCTGATGCAGAAAACCCAGTAGCCGTCGCCAACATCTATGCCGCCAAGGGCAGGCCATCGAATCATCCGGTCATTGTCCACGTTGCCCCCGGTGCTGATATCAGCTACTGGGCCAAGGACATCCCGGTAGAAGCACACCAGCTCATCGCAGCATTCTGGCCCGGCCCGCTGACCCTGATCCTGAAACGTGCTGACCATATCCCCGATGCCGTCTCAGGCGGGCAAGATACTGTCGGCATACGTTGCCCATCGCACCCCGTGGCACAAGAACTCTTGCGCGCCTTCAAGGCAGGCAAGGGCGGCGTGGCTGCACCATCGGCCAATAAATTCGGCCACGTCAGCCCCACCATGGCTGCGCACGTAGAAGAAGAATTCGAGCAAGAGATACAGCCCGGCGGCCTCATTGCCCACATACTTGACGGTGGCCAGAGCGATGTCGGCATAGAATCCACCATCGTCGATCTCAGCCGCCTCGCCACCCACGGCCCCGTCCTGCTACGCCCCGGACACATCACCATCGCCCAAATGGCTGCCGTGCTGGGCATTACACCAGCAGCACCAGATGCTGCCGCACCTCGCGCATCTGGCACACTCGATGCCCATTACGCACCGCATACGCCAGTAATTCTGGTCGAAGCCGCAGAACTCGATGACACAGTCAACCGCCTGCACGAAAAAAACAAAAAGCTCGCCCTCATGAGCTACCAGGCCCACCCCGCTATCCATGCCGAAGCATGGCGCCACCTGCCCGCCGACCCGGTAGGCTATGCCCACGACCTGTACGCAGGCCTACGCGAACTTGATCATGCCCATGCAGATTTGATTTTGGTAGAAGCTTTGCCGCAAGACAAAGATTGGCAAGGTGTGAACGACCGTTTGCGTCGGGCGGCGTTTGATTCGCGGGATGTGTTGAGAGGGATGTTGGGGTAGGGGGCGTTACTCTACAGTGACAGACTTGCATCTCATTCCAACAATGATTAAATAGCCAAAGCACAAAAGTAAACGATGGGACTGGACGAAGCGCTGCGATTGAAAAAATGGATGTCCTTTTCCAGGATTGGAGAAAGCGCGGAAGCAATTTCCGGCGGTTTTTTTTGTCTGGGGACAAACCTTTATGTCGGAACCCAAGCTTATAATAAAAATCTGGAAAGAGATGACCCGCTGGCCCCATTCATTACTGGCGTATATTGGGCTGCATCCGTCGCAGCCTTGAAATGGGCATATCTGGATAGTGATTTGCCAGCGACCTCAGATACTTCTCTGGCTACTCCCCCGCAAGAACTTCTGCTGGGGACTTCTGGTACCTATTCTGAACTGCAGCATCAGATTCCTAAAAGTGGAAATAGAATTTTTGAACGGGCCGAGTATTCAAATAAAGGTTTATTTTTATTTAAAGAGCTTAACATCGATGGTTTTAAGTACCTATTCTTTGAAAATAAAAATAAACCAAAAGAGCGAGTCTCAGTTATTGGTTTTTCCTTGCAAACTGAATAGGTGCAGGAAAATGATGCATCCCTACAGCGATGTGTAGATATCGCCCAGATTTCTACTAACCCGTAGGAGCGGCTTTAGCCGCGAATTTTTTTGCTGCGAGTCCAAGTGTGCTCGCTCATATGGGTAATATATATTCAAAATTCAAAGACTATTTGAGTTTCAACTTTTCAGTTGATAAGTGTCTGTTGTTCAACATGTTCAGTGAGAAAGCAAAGTATTCCATAAATTGGGCATATTACAGCGTTGCAAAAATCATCTTCTGGCAAATCAGTCTCTAATAAAACATGAACAATACTGCCCTCTTAAATGAAATTGCATCTTCATTCCAAGTAGTGCCTATGCCGTCCAAGGGGGCACTCTCGGTTCACCAGGGTGATTGCCCGCAATGCGCTTACTTGAGGAATTATCTGGAAGAACAACGAGACCGGAAGATTACTCGGGATGTTATCCGTTATCTGCATAATGAGTTGAGTTGCTTATCGACTGCCGGATTAAAATGGATACTTCCCCACTATCTGGAATTCTGCCTGACGCCGGAAGCAGAGTACAGCAAGTTGGAAACAGAGTTCTTGATTTACCATCTTGGGCCGGAGTTGAAATTCCAACATGAGGCGAAAGCGCAGCTTTCTTGTTTGCATCAAAAACAGATTGACTGTCTTGTGCACTTTCTGGAATGGTGTGAAATTCATCCCAGCTGGAGTGAATACTGTCCTGACGATATACAAAGAGCCTTGAATTTTATGCGCACATTGCTTTGACTCTTCGTCATTCAATGATCAAATGTCTCTACTCTGGAGTGCATTTACTTGCGCTCTGGTACGCTTCTCCAGTCCTGAAAGTAAATTTCCTATGTTCGACTCCTTCAAGCAATTTATCTATGTCCAAATTTCTCCTGATCGCTTAAGCGTGAAGAATATCAAATCGGGAGAGTGCATTTCAGAAGTACCTGAACTGGCGATCAGTGCGCCACCTGATCAAAAGATACTGGGTGTTGGCGCTGAGGCGCGGTCTTCGATAATGGGAAAAGCCGGTGCCGTTGTGCTTAATCCTTTTGCTCATCCTCGCTCACTTGTATCTGATTTTACCTTGGCACAGCAACTCATCAAGGCCTTTGTTAAGCGCGTCAAATCCAGTTCTGCGATGGCGATGAATCCCATCATCATCTTCCACCCACTCGGCAACCCCGACGGTGGTTTTACCCAGGTAGAAGGCCGCGCATTTCGTGAATTGGCGTTCGGGGCCGGTGCATACAAAGTCATACTCTGGTACGGTGACGAGCTGACTGATCAGGAAATATTGTCCGGCCAGTATCCCGCCCATGGGCGTGTTATTGAGTGATTTTGTTGGTGCAGCAGAGCCTATGCTTGCCAAGACCGTTGAGTCGGGGGTGTTATGGCTAAACGAGTTTTAATAAAGTTCGTGTAGATACGATTAGACTAGAGTGTAATAACAAGTACAGCAATTAACTCCATGCACTTAAACAGTATTTCTCTGAAATTTGGAAATAGCTAAGCAGTCGGATTTATCTTGCTTATTGCTATTCACTTTTTTCCATAAATACGATTACGTTTCACTATTCGCCCCCGCGCTTGCTGTGAGTTCTTTGATTTTTTCTCTATAAGGTTCTGACCAACTGTCAATACGGGTAAGGCTATTTATCCATTGCTGCATATGGGGAAGAGCTTCAATTGCTTTCCCTTGTTGATATAAAATATCCGCAATGAATTTTTGATTAAGGCGGCTATAAAAAATACCTGGCTTCCTTGCTTCTTTTTGGGGTTTTGGGAATAGAAAATTCATGGTGCGTGAAATGACAGATCCTTGCTGTTGCTCTTGAGGCGCACCAAAGTTTAATTCGCCTTTTAATACTGCGATGAATATTTGAGGCTCAGAGAATTTGTCCAACCAGGGCAATATACGCTTGAAAAAATCTGATTCAAAATCACTGTGGTTTTCAATTGAATAATCCATAGATGTGTGCCAGCCCCGTTGTTCAAAGCCGGTTTTCAAGACCTCGACACTTAAAGCTTCCTCGAATACTCGCTCTTCATTTTCATGCATCCGCAAAAAATCAGGTTGGAGCACGGCGATAGAGAGCACGATGCAAAGACATTGCTTATTCAGTGAAGACTGCGTTACTGATATTCTTTGCTGGATAAAATCGCATGTTGGCGACTGCCTAGTAAATGAAATGTATCGCAGAGATTTGCGAACGAGATTTTCATCTATGTCAAAACCAAGATTTGAAAAATTAATCTTTACCCACTCGAAGGTATTCATCGTTAGCTTAAATGAGAGTCTGACGTGATCAATGGAGTTTATTTATGCGGTGATTATAAGTGTTTCCTTGCAAGCGGTCTTATAATCAGGAATTGCGTTTCTCCTCAGTTAACCTCAAATGCTGAAAATACCATCATATGAGCTCAACAAAATTAGGCTTTAAAGAAAACCAGGCCAAATTGATTTTGTATAGCTACTCCAGCCTGCAGCACCAACTCCATGCCGACGCATGTATGCAAGGCTGATACACCAGACGATACATAAAGATGGAAAAAGAATTCAAAGCACATATCCAGAAAAATATAAACACCAGGCTCACTATAGATGGGCTATTTAAGCTGGATAAAAAAATCAAGCTTGGTGCACAGCGTCCGGGCTCTTGCGTCTGGCGCTGGAGGGTGACGGACAATTTCTCTTGTTTTGTGGTTCTCGAATTCTATACATCCGGCAATGACTGCAATATCGGTATAGGGTGGTCAAAAAGAAGTGGTGGCGTATTGGATTTTGCCGAGGCTCATCGAACTGCTGTTGAGAAGCTGGATGCTAACGATGGCAATCTTGATGCTCTGTCAGATTTGCAGGAAGTGTATTTTTATAGAGGTGCATTTGGCAGCCCGGTTGGATTTTTTGGCCCGGCAGAAGAAATGGCTTCGATAGAAAGGGCAAAGGATGTATATGCCGACCCTGATACCCTGAAGAGAGCAAATGCATCTGCTGCCTATACAGAAACCGATTGGGAAAAGAATACGATGATCAGATACTGGGGCATTATGAAATACTTCATGGATACTCCGTTGACTCAAGAAGATGCCGAATATGCGACTGGCGATATGTACAGGGAAATGCTTTCCTTTCTTGACGACTTCGGCCTGCCATATCTGATGAAAACTGCGCAGGTATGCTGCCCTCTTTAAATTGGTGGCATAGACAATTTCCATCCAGCCATTGTTACCTTATCGCACAGCTTGCAAATTGCCATGGCGGGTAGCTGTTATGTGCACAGACAAAGGCTTAACAGGCAAGCCAGGAGCAAGAGCAAACGCGGCAACACCGCCGTAATGATTAAAAAGGAAACATGATTGTGCATTTGATTATAAAATGCATGGTCTTGAGCTGTCTTTTTATCCCGTCTTTTGATTCCCCCGGTCTGATGTTTGTCACCACGGTGGCGCATGCCGGTTTTTCCCCTGGAGTTTTGCATGGCCTTCAATTTTGAGAACGACAGACCTTATTTCATCATCCCCAAACATAGCAAGCAGCCACTGGGCGTGCAAAGGCAGGAAAAACAAAAAGGGCTGAAGATAGAGTCGCAAAACGCGATCCTGGGCAGCGCTGCCCAGCAAGTGCGTTTCGCCCGCAATGGCAAGGGGCACTTTTATGTGATCATGAGTCATTCCGGTTTGTACTGGGATATCAAGAACGCTTCGCAAGATGCAGGCGCAGAGCTGTTGCAATGGGATTGGAGTGATTCACACGGTAATTCGCCCAACCAGCGTTTCAGGCTGATGTCGAACGGTGAGGGCTATTACTACATCAAGGCTGCTCATAGTGGTCTGATGCTGGAAGTAAAAGATGCGGGGAAAGATGGTGCGCAAGTACAGCAAAATCAACTGAACTCTAATACCGCCAACCGCGATTATCAGTTGTTCAGCATTATGCCGGCCAGTACTGGTTATCTGGTGAGAGAGCCAATGGCATTCAAGGTTCATACCGATTTTATACGTGAGGCAACGCTGTCACTTATAGACAAGATGCCCGAGCTTGGTGGTGCAGTGCAGGCCATTGTCGGCTTCTTCTGGCCTGACAATCACGATCAGAATTTTTGGGATCAGATCACCGCCTATGTTGAACAGCGTATGAAGGATTTGCTGAAACAGGCTGAAATCAAGGCATTGACCCAGACCCTGGAAGGCATCAAAAAAAATCTCAAGGAATATCTGAGCACCACTAACCTGATCAATAAACGCATCAAACTGGTCTCTGCCATTACAGCGGCTACGCAGGTAGAAAATCACTATCTCGATAATGATGGCGGCCTTGCCGTGCTGCCACTCATGGCATCCTGGGGTACCATGGTACTGACTATGCGCATGGAAGTGGTTAGTCACTATAACCAGGTGAACCTGCTCCTGGCCAACCCGGACCAGGCTGCGCTTAAGGCAGATGGTGATGAACTGCAATTTTTAAACGAAGCCATAGCACGCTTTGGCCTGGCCGCCAGTACCAGCCGCAAAAAGGCGATGGAATGGCGATTGTCATTTATCGTCAGTGATGTAAAAGTCACTTCCAGCAGGCAGGGGCGGCTGGATGAATACTGGGTCGAAGATCGTTATGAAGGCTGGCGTGTTTCACATACTTCCGCACCTTCATCACGCGTTCACGATCCCCATGCCAAGGCCAAGGTAGATAAAGCCAAGGAAATGCATGTGGCCAGGGTAAAGGCGAAATTCGATGTCGAACTTGACGTTATCCTGGCACAAGTGTACCTGTGGCCTTATTTCAACAGAGAGAAAAAACCTGGGCCGGGCAAAAAGAAAATCGCAGTAACGACTGCTTATGGGTATATGCCTTCTACCAACAGTTTTGCCTCAAAGCTTGATGATCTGGGCGAAGTCGTATTGTGGACGCATACCAATAATCAACCACATGCCTTTCTTTGCGGCCTGCAATTATTACCTGTGAAAGTTGATGGTTTTTCCGTCGGCAAGACAGAAGGGGATAAACAGACACTGAAACTGGCAACAGGTGAATATATCTGTAATGTCCGCCTTCTTGAATGGGATAACATCATTTTGGGACTGATACTCGAAACCAATCTGGGACGATCTATCCAGGCAGGCAAGATTGGCGATCACATCAATGGCCGTTATTTTGACGCGGGCCTTGACGATATGGTTGCTGCCAAACTCGTCAATATTTCTGGCACCCATAGTACGGATAAATTCAATTCATTGAATTTTCATTGGGAATATGAGCGGGCTGAATAAGTCTATCGCTGCCTAAGACATTTGTGGTGATGAAGATGAATGTGCTCATCAATGCGTTGATGACACTGCAAGGCATACATCGCAACTGTGCTTTGCTGCCTAAGCGTCGGCAGCAAAGCATTGTTCCATGGCCCTCAATGCATGCACATTCGATGGAATGAATGCATGGCTTGCCGGTACAGGTATCGCCTGCGCCTGCGACGATGGCATGGCCTCTTCAGCAGCAACCATGCCATCGTGTGGCAAGTTAAAGCCAAAGAAAAAACAGAAAGCGCCCAGCCAGGGCCATGTGCCATAAACGTGTGCGCAGGGTATGCTGAGCATGGGGACTTTGCTCATCCTTTCTTCATCAGCGGCAAACTGGCCGCATTCGCCAGTCAGTATCTGGTAGATTTTCCAGTGACGTAATCTGCGGGCGAGCCGCATGGCGCGTAGTGGTGATGCCAGCAAGACTGCGCGCCTGGGCCGCAAGTGCGGTTCCAGTTGCTCGTTCAGGCTCCTGAGAAGCACACCACCAAAAGAATAGCCGACAGCATGGTAGTTACCTTGACTGCCGACTGCAGTTAGCAATTCGCTGAGCTTCTTTTGGATTTGATCAAAGGATTGGGACGATACCTTGTAATCAAAGCATAGTACCTTGTAGCCGCGTTGTTCAAAGTAGCGGACAAATGTGCCGCGCATATAGCGCTTGCCGCCAACACCATCGATAAAAACAATCTGGCGGGTACTATTGTTCATGCAAACTTTCCATTAAAGCCTGGGCGTGAGGTGAAGCCCATCTACACATTTCTCCGCCGCTGTCCCTGGCATTGATACGACATAAACGATGCCGTGATTTTTTTATGATCGCTGCCACAGAAGTGGTTTTAAATTCTGAAGATTCTTGTAGTATTGTAGCTTGAATCAGACTGTGGCAACGTAGCGGGCGCATCAATATGCAAAGCGGGTTCCATCAAATGTTAAGTAACTGCATGGTGGTAAATTCTCCACGGAGATATTAATACCGCATCCCGCTCATTTGCAAAAAATTCGCGATCGATATAGAAGTTTCTTCAAATTACAGGCAGGCCATGACCACACTTACGCAACTGGATAAGTTAACCAATCAGTCGTTCAACAATAAAATGCGCAGGCGAGGGTTTGCGATAGAGAAGACGTTCTATTTTTGGCGAAAGCGGGGGCCATTTTTTGATGTGCTTTGGGGTGAGATAATTGGGAGCGGTAGCTCTCTCCGAATCTTTGTCACAGTCATGTGCCCCTGGATAGATGACCCTGTCACTGGCGAGTTTGTTGAGTTCCCATTTAGAACGTGCTCAATTGGAGGAACATTGTCCGGGAGATTTCCAGAAAATATGCGCAGTGGTGTAAATTTTGATGTTGCCACTGAAGATGAGGTTACGCAAAGCCTTGAAAATATCCTTAAATTGGTCGATGAGAATGCCGTGCCCTGGTTTAACGAGATAGTCTCATTAGAGACATATCAGTTTTACCTGGAGAAAAGCGCTAATCGACCTGACGCAAAGGACAGGGCGAAAGTCAAAAAAGGTATAACTATTGGACTTCAACGTGAGTCATACCGATAATTTTTGCATCGCCAAAGGGCATACATAGGCTACGTCAATCTGGGCACTGCCGGGTTTTGTAGCCGAAGTGAACGGTAGCTCTGCGTCATCAATGGTGCTGCCCAGGCACACAAACGAAGAATCCATTCTTGCGTTAGCGAGCTCGCCAGTATGAGCGCAAGCTTCTCCGTTTTTAACTCCCGCAGTAGAGCATGACACATTTTTTAACAAATGTTATGATAGCCAGCTTTATCGCTTAAAGAAGTGTGCAGAAATACATGAAGAAACTTTCCTCTTCCCTGTGGATGACTGGTCTGCTGGCGCTCTTGTCTGCTTGCGCGACCAAGCCGGCTATTACTTATCTGAACCCCGGCCAGGACAAGGCGCGTGAGATGAGTGATCAATTGATGGCGCAGCAAAGGCTCAGTAATCAGGAGAAGGCGAGAGCCATAGACCATCACCGGGTCTGGTACGCCGGATTTGGTTTGCATTCAGGTTCCAGGGCTTTTCTGGGGGATGTGCAACTGGCCAAACAAAGGCTGGAAGAAATCAATCCTGAACTGATCAGCTATAGCTTCAATAATGACCCGCATCAGGACAAACTTGACTCTCCCTTTGCTCATCTGGGCAGCCTGGACCAGACGGCCAGGGATATTGCCAGCCAGGCCAGGCAGGGTGATGTGGTGACCATTTTGCTGACCAGCCATGGCTATACCGACCTGGTGGCGGTTGAAATAGGTAATAAGCCCACTGCACCTATCTGGACGCGTTATCTCAAAACGGCACTGGCACCTCTGGAAAAATTCCCGACAGTGCTGATCATTTCTTCCTGCTATTCGGGTTCCCTGATCTCGCAATTGAAAGCACCGAACCGCATTATTGTCACTGCGTCGGCACAAGACAAGGTGTCTTATGGTTGCCAGCCATTGGCAAACAATACGTTTTTTGTTGATGCCCTGTTTGGCAGCAAACTCGATTCAGGTCAAAACCTGATGCAAGTGTTTGAACATACCAAAGAGTTGGTGACCGAGCGTGAGAAGGCAGCGAAAGTTGATCCCTCGTCACCACAGATTTTTGTTGGCGAGAAAATGCAGGCTTATGCGCAACAGCCTTTGAAGTCCTGGTTGCAATAGGGGCGATGTATTCCTTGCGCAGCTACCATCACTGTGCAGCCATCCTCAATGCGCAGCTACTATAAAAAAGCCAGGGCCGTCATCCGATGGCTCAGGCTTTTTTGTGGTGATGCTTGAGGTCTAGCGCATCACGGTCAATAACGGTACGGCTTTCACCACTGGCAATTTTGCTGCTTGCCATGCAGCGATGCCGCCGCGATACCAGTACAGATTGGAGTAGCCCATGTCCTTGAGGCGCACCAGGGTATTGACACTCATCCAGCATTCTTCAGAAACACAAAATACCGCGATGGCAGCGTCTTTTTGCGGAAAGTTTTTTTTCATGACCGCACGCAAATCTTCATCCAGGTTTTTATTGAAGGCGGCTTCAGGGTCGTCTGCAAGATTGGCCGCACCGTCAAGCGAGATGGCAAACGGCAAGGTCATGCCGCTATTGTCTATACCCAGGGCGTCGATCACGCTGATCTGTTTTTTAGCCAGCTTTTCTGCCAGCTCTGGGGTGCTGATGTTCTTTATACCTTCTATGCTGGTGGGCGTGGCATAGTGGAAGCCTTCACTGCCAGGGCGCAGGTGTTTCACCGTTGGTAAAAACCAATCGGCATTTTCAAAATCCTGATAACCATTCTGGACCTTGAGATTTTTTATCGCACGCTCAGACTCTGTCAGAAAAAGTGCATACTTGTCCTGGAAGGCCTCATCATCAAGGTCATAGAGTTTGCAGTTGAGCTTAGTATGGCGCTGACACTTTGACAGCGCCGATCGTATGGCCAGGACATCGTTATTAAAACCAAAACCTGTTCCCCAGGAGCCGTCAGCAGACACGGCAAAGGCTTTCTTGGTTTTGTCCCCCTTGTATTTTTCAAATCCGGTTTGGGCGCTCTTGTTCAGTTCAATCTGGCCCGGCCATATATCCTCGGCATGGGCGGCACCATGGGCACCAAGGGCGCAAAAAGAAAACGACAGGACAGTGAAAATTTTCATGTTCAGAATAATTAAGTATGGTGACAGTGCTTGATCCTCCGGCATTTTTCTATTCATGCGGGAGAATTCAAATCTGATCGCCATTTTACATTATTTAACTTTCGCGTGAGTCAGGCTCTTGAGCAGAGCACTGCTCTTGTTCGTCACGGCGGCATGCACGGCATGTGCTGCGTTGCTGCGTAATACTTGTCGCTTGATACAGATGCAGTGGCATGCTTCAAGCAGACGCTTAAACAAGGCTTGAGCCCTGCATGCCTCATGTGGGAAAATACTTTAAATATATTAACGACAGTTTACCTTGATCCTGCCCTGAATCGCCATTCACCTGACGCCGCATTTACCCACTGACGCCACCATGTATCCACCATTGCGCAAGACCCTTATCGCAGGCTTGGTTTCCATATTTGTCTCCAGCCTGCTGGCATCTTCACCATCGACCAGCCATGCCGCACCCCTGGGCAATATGCGCAACTTGTCTGTCAGTGCGCAACGCCAGATTGAGTTCACGACGGATGAAGGTAGTATCGTCCGCATCAGTTTGCTTAAGCCAGATATGTTCCGTGTCTGGGTGGGTAGCAAGGGGCAGTTGCTGGATGCCGGTGACAAGGCTGCGCCTATTGTGCTCAAAAAAGACTATGCGGATTTCCCGGTCAGCGTCACTGCGCCAGACGGTTATCAACTGGTGCAGACATCTGCCATGGCCTTGCGCATCTACCGCTCGCCTGTGCGCCTGGCGCTCTACAAGGCCGATAATAAAACCCTGCTATGGGAAGAAAAACAGCCGCTGGAACTGGGCGACAAGGCCAGCTTCCAGACACTCTCCAGCACACCCGATGAAGCCTTTTTTGGTGGTGGTCAGCAAAATGGCAGCTATGCTTTCAAGGGCAAGCAGCTTGAGGTATCTTATTCCGGTGGTTGGGAGGAGGGCGACAGACCCAGCCCCGCGCCGTTCTATATGAGCAGCAAAGGCTATGGCGTCTTGCGCAATACCTGGAGCAACGGCAGCTATGATTTTCGCTCGAACGATTACCTCAGCACCAGCCATCAGGAAAAACGCTTCGACGCCTATTACTTCGTCGGCGACAGCATCAAGGACGTGCTGGCCAGCTACACCGTACTCACGGGCCGTGCAAAACTCTTGCCACGCTGGGCCTATGAATATGGTGATGCCGATTGCTACAACGATGGCGACAACAGTAAAAAGCCCGGCACCGTGCCCGCAGGCTGGACTGATGGCCCGACAGGCAAGACGCCAGACGTGGTGGCAGCAGTGGCCGCCAAATACCGCGAACACGACATGCCTGGCGGCTGGATATTACCTAACGACGGCTATGGCTGCGGCTATACCAATTTGCCCGAGGTCGTCTCTGGATTAAAAAAACATGGCTTCCGCACCGGCCTGTGGACAGAAAACGGCGTCGATAAAATCGCATGGGAAGTTGGCACGGCAGGCACGCGCGCGCAAAAGCTCGACGTCGCCTGGACAGGCAAAGGCTACCAGTTCTCGCTCGATGCCAACATGGCTGCAGCACAAGGCATACTCGATAATTCAAACGCACGCCCCTTTGTCTGGACCGTCATGGGCTGGGCTGGCACGCAACGCTATGCCGTCACCTGGACAGGTGACCAGTCCGGTAGCTGGGACTATATACGCTGGCACATCCCCACGCTGATAGGCTCAGGTTTGTCCGGCCAAGCCTATGCCACCGGCGATGTCGATGGCATCTTTGGCGGCAGCCCCGAAACCTTTACGCGTGATTTGCAATGGAAGACCTTTACGCCCGTACTCATGGGCATGTCAGGCTGGTCAAAGTCAGAACGCAAACACCCCTGGTGGTTTGACGAACCCTACCGCAGCATCAACCGCGATTACCTCAAACTCAAGATGCGCCTCATGCCCTATATGTACACCTATGCGCATGAAGCAGAGCAAAGCGGCGCACCCATCGTGCGCGGCCTGATGTGGGATTATCCGCAAGATACCAATGCCAATAACGAGAACTACAAATACCAGTTCATGCTAGGCAAAGACTTCCTCGTTGCACCCGTCTATCGCAGCCAGGCCGCCAGCAAGGGCTGGCGCAAAGGCATCTACCTGCCGCAGGGCCGTTGGATAGATTATTGGGATGGCCGTGTCGTGATGGCAGCCGCCAAGGGCAAAGTCATCGACCAGCAAGTTACGCTGGACAAACTGCCCGTCATGGTACGCGCTGGCGCGATTTTGCCGATGTACCCGGTTGCCCTGTACGACGGCCAGGTACCCAAGGACGTGCTGACGCTGGACATCTACCCTCACGGTAAATCCAGCTTCACCCTGTATGAAGATGATGGAGAAAGCCGCCAGTACCAGAGCGGCAAATCCAGCCTGCAAACCTTCACTGTCGATGCCCCAGAAAACCGCGCAGGCGACATCAGCATCATCATAGGCGCAGTCAAAGGCAGTTACGAAGGCATGGAACAGCAACGCGCCCTGCAACTGCAAGTACACACCCGCGTACAGCCAGATGCAGTGCACTTTGGTGAACAAAACCTGCAGACATACAGCAGCCACGCAGATTACGACAAAGCCAGCAGCGGCTGGTATTTTGACGCCGCAGAAAAATACGGCACCGTCCACATCAAGACGACCAAACTGCCCGTTAATCAGGCTTACCAGTTCCGCCTTGCCGTTACCGCCAACAGGCAACTCGCGACAACAGCAGACTACCCGCCAGCACCAGACCTCGGCAACACCATCGCCGCAGACAGCCTCATCGTACTCAGCCGCCCGGCAGAAGAACCCGGCCACCCGCTGGAAAACGCTTTCGACGGCAAACCCGGCACCTGGTTCCGCACCGTGCGAGACCAGTCGCAAAAAACAGGCGCACACGAATTCAGCCTCGCCCTCGGCGAGCGCCGCATGATCAACGGTTTTGAAATCGCCCCACGCAATGACAAGAACTGGCAATACGGCCAGGTCAAAGACTTTGAAATCTACCTGGCCGACACCAACGGCGAATGGGGCAAACCCATCTACACCGGCCAGCTCAAGAAACAGGAAGGCAAACAAAAAGTAGAATTCGCCGCCAAAGCAGGCCGCCTGTTCCGCTTCCGCATCCTCAGCACGCACGACCAGAACGACGACGGCGACGCCCAAGACCCCATGGTACTCACCAGCACAGGCGAAGCCAAACCAGCCAAAGCCTACAACGCTTTCAACCCCGTTGTCGTCAGCCCGATCACGATTTCAGAATTCAGCATTCTGGAAAAACCAGCACCTGACAAAGCCAAGCTGCAAACCTATTTGTCGGATGCCGTTGCTACAATCATCGCGGGCAACAAAAGCAGCTACGCCAAAGACCAGCCCTATAGCAGCGCAAGTGCCAAGCCAGTGAAAGCTGAAGTCAGCAAACAATCCGGCGCGCAAACCAGCATGCAAAGAAGCATGCAAAGTAGTATGCAAATGAATGGCCTGCTCTTCCGCAAAGGCTTGGGCGTCGCTGGCAACAGCGAAATCGACTACCAGCTAAAAGGCGACTGGCAAACCTTCCGCGCCGACGTAGGCATAGACGACAGCTGCCGCAACAACGGCGGCCTGCAATTCCAGGTATGGGGCGACGACAAACTATTATTCGACAGCGGCCTCATCACCGCACCAGCAGTCGTCAAACCAGAACTGGACATACGTGGTATCAGCAAACTTAAATTGAAGACAACCGGTGTCAAAGCAACGGGCAAGGCAGAGGTTTGTGCTAACTGGGCGAATGCTTCTGTGATTGGGTTTGTGGGGGATGGGGTGGGGAGGTAGATTGAGATTAAGATGATCCTCTCGTCGATAATTTATTTGTCGAGAGGTATTTTCTTGAGCCTACAAAAGGTTTTGAAAAGGTGGTTTTTCAAAAGTAATTGCAACTAATCATACCTAAGGAATCTCTGATTAAGTCCCCGAGCAATGATTCAGAAACGGTAATATAAGCTTATTTTCCGTTGAATCATAAATACCATGAGACAGACAACATTTGCCGAAGGTGGCTTTGAACGCTATGCCAAGACGACGAAGCGAGCAGTGTTTCTATCAGAGATGAATCAGGTCGTGCCATGGGCGATGCTGTGC
>NZ_JBMPPK010000012.1:0-210225 GCF_049339405.1 Undibacterium sp. Tian12W | reverse complement strand
ATATCGTGGGATGCAGAAGAACGCGCACCGCTTGTTCGTTACTTGTGCGCTGGCGAACTTGTTCATGGTTCGCAGGCGCTTGATGCGCATGCAAGGGGCATAGTGTGCCCAATGGGCGAGAAATCGCCCAGGAACTGATACAGATGGGGGAGATGTTCCCCAATTTGTGAAGATCATCATGTTCCTGCAACGCATTTCATGCTTTTGCCTGAACATGATTTTGAAATTGAAGAAAAATAGAACTTAATCAGACATTCCCTAATTTAGAGCGCGCGCCGACAATTTAATATTCAAATTTAACTTTATATTTCCAATGTTCATTATCGTCCATTGCAATCGAGTAAAAGGCCCGCACCCATATTTTCGCATCACTGTCCTTTAATAGCCCTGACAGCTTATAGAGACCATCGTAGATATCGTCAGTACCTTGAACAATCTCTTTACGCCCCTCCTTATTAAAAATAAGAACTGAGATTTTTTCAGTACCATTACTTTCATCTCTTTCAACTTCCATTTCCGCAGAAGTCCATGACTCTGGTGTAGCCATGATCAAAGCATTGGCTATATCAAAATCTATTTTTGCCTGACTTTCCAGAATTGAGTTCAAGATATCTCCTTAAATACCAAATTTTCTACTAAATACTTGACCACTACAATTAGCGCACAGGGGTGATTAGCTATGTGTCTTTTCATGCGATCATGGACATGCACATGATTTTCGCCTGCACTAATCATCGTCTGTGTAATCAAACATTCCTAAAAACCATAGATAACATCAAAGAACTATATCCTGAACTCCTACTTCATCCAAACATTCATCAACAAATTTTACTGCCAGCCCCAGCGACGGCTCCCATGAGCAATCATAAAGCAAGCCAACTATTCTTTCATTTACGCCAAACGAGTGTTGAATAATAATTTCAGTTAGTAAGACGATAGTGCCTAGTTGTGATGGACTGTGAATAATTGGAGCCAGTTCATCAGCAAATTCGATGCCAAATCTTTCTCTATATTCCTGGCAATTATCTTGGTAGTAATCAAATATAGCCTCTTCAGCTTGTGCAAGAAATAAGTCTGCTTTTTCGTCAAACCGCTGAAAGGCCTCTCGCTGACTAGATTCAATTTCATCGTCCTCATCACAAGGTATAGCAAGGTTGACGCTTATTGCTTTACCCAAAAAAATACAACGATATGGTCGAGTCCAACCATAATCATAATTGAGGTCACCTAGTACCCGGTCCTTTAGTTTTTTCACTATTCGTTCCCACACTTTTTTATATCAACGCACGTAGTGGCGACTCCTCCTGTGCTAAATGAATAGTATTTCAAATTCGCACGACACTGAAAAATGAGTTGGTACTGATGTCAGAAATCTCTATCGCAAGTGATATTGAAAACCCAGTTTTCTTAATATGCAAAGCATAAAGTCCAACAGGAAACTCAAGGAATATTCCACCTCTTAAGGCTTCAGGCTCTAATCCATCACTGCTCACTTCTTCAGCAGAACCAAAAAACACTCGTCCAGAATTAAACTTCAAATTTACGCTCATATCCGGCTCGTCTATAGTATCGACGATAGAGACAGAGTATTTACCATCACTTTCTAAATTCAAAAAAGCCACATTACCGTTATTCACTTCCTGAATTTCAGCACTTGGAATACTCCACCAATCCGCATCTTCTTCAAGACGATGTTTCAAACACGCCAAGTCAAAAACACACATAGTCGCAGTGTCAGTCACAAATTCAAAAGTATACATAGAAAATTCTTCAATTCAGTTTAAATTAATCACCAGCGTGCTTGGAGTTCCATAAATTCTAGCGCAGTAATCAGTTGAGTACATAGATATCACACCTAGCACAAGCACCCTCCCTCACTATTCCCCCAAACCCATATCCAATATTGTCCTCAATACTCTGAATAAGCAAAATTTTCCTCCAAGATAAAACCTCATGCTGACCCCGAAGCCAGCAGAAAAATACCTGGCGGACGACCATGCAAACCCGCATCCGCAACACCACAATCATCAGGGCAGTGCTACTGATCATGAGCCTCATGATCAGCATGACAAACAGCGCAGCCCAAGCCGCAGAAGCACAAAAGATTTTCTACGTACGCCCGGTTCCCGACAACGATGACCCCTACCTGCAGCAAGGCAGTGATGGCATCAAACAGGAAGCGCAGATGTACCAGATGCAAGCCACTACCCTGGCCAGCCAGGCTGACCGTGCAGGCAGGCAAAAGCAGTTGGAAAATGCCACCAGGCTGGGAGCGAATATCATTGTCATGATAGGCTATGAATTCAGGGAACTGCTCGATACCGTGCCACGCACTGCACCTAACGTTCGCTTCGTCATGCTGGAACAGTGCATTGCTAATCCACCACCGAATCTGCTCTGCATCAGCTTTCGCGAAAGTGAAGCCAGCTATCTGGCGGGCATGGAGGCGGCGCTGGTATCAGCCAGTGGCAAGATAGGTGTCATAGGTGCAGTGAAGACGCCGCTGAAGCAGAAACCTGTGGATGCCTTTATCGCCGGTGCGAAGTCCGTCAGGCCGGATGCTGACCTGAACCATATCGTCTGGATAGAAGGCAGCCAGCCCTTCAATGACACAGCACGTGCCGAAGTGCTGGCAAAGAGCATGCTGGCCGACGGTGTGGATATGATTTATGCAGCCGCTGGCAGCAGCAATAATGGAGTATTCAAAGCGCTTGCTGGTAATGGCAAGGTACGGGCGATAGGCAATTATGTCAACCAGTGTCCGAAGACTGGCGGCAAGGTTATCGACAATACGCAGGTACATGGAGATACGGCCATCAGCCTGGCGGTCGCTGCCATCCTGGGTGGATCAACTGCAACCAGGATTGAATATGGTTTGAAAGAAGGCGCAGTATCGCTGACCGGTATCAGCACGGACGCGGCATATTCTGATTGCGATATCCTGCGCCAGCGGCCTGTGCTGCAAAAACTGCGTGAAGCCAGTCAGGCGATTATCAAGGGCAAGTTGAAAGTGGAATGAGAAGCTGTATGGAAAAGTGCGTGTGCAAGAGGCGCAAGTAGGGTGCGCCGTGCGCACCGCCCTTGTCGTCAAAAATCTCAGGAGAAGTATGGCTTCATTCAAAGAAGCTTATGCCTGCGTCAAAAAATGGTGCGCATGGCGCACCCTACCAAGACTTCTTGACTTGAATTTATTCAGATTCTATTTCTTGTCCGACCACAAAATCCCGCCAGACGCCCAGTCTTCGCGCTTGATTTCCTGGATGATGATATCAACAGCATCGAGGGAGCAACCCAGGGTCTGGGCACTGGCTTCGGTAACAGCTTTGACAAAAGCACGCTTTTGCTCCAGCGTACGGCCTTCAAACATTTGTACATTGATGGTGGGCATGGTTTTTCCTTAAAAGGTGTTGAACAGTTAATGAACAATGCCCACCATCATAAATCAGTCAGACAAGATTTTCACAACTGTCGCTGATGTACCAGTTTGCCTGCTGCATAAGTGGCAGCTACTGTGCGGTCATCGCCCAGCATTCCCAAGGCAAACAGCAATTCATCGAGACTCTCGGTATGCCCGGTACGGCGTGCCAGCAAAGGTGTGGCCTGCGGGTCAAGCACGATGAAATCGGCTTCTGCATCCTTGACGAAATTACCTATCGTGCCTTCGAGTTGCATGCTGCGTGCACCGCCCAGGGTTGCCAGGTAAAACATGCGCAGCGCAGGCAGGTAAGTACCTCCCAGACGTGCCATTTTGTAGGCTTCATTCATGGTGCGCAACATGGAGAATGAAGTGCCACCACCGACATCGGTGGCCAGTGACAGGCTGACTTGCTGGGCGTCGGCACGTTCAAAATTGAACAGGCCGCTACCGAGGAAGAGATTGGATGTCGGGCACATCGCCACTGCCGATTGCGTTTCTGCCATGCGTGCACGATCAGCATCATCAAGCCAGATGCAATGGCCGTACATGGCACGCGGGCGCAGCATACCGTACTGGTCATACACATCAAGATAGCTGCGTGCTTTTGGATACAGTGCTTTGACCCAGGCTACTTCATCGGTATTTTCTGCGACGTGGGTCTGCAGGAAGGTATCGGGATAAGCCTGTGCCAGTTCGCCTGCGAGTTGCATTTGTGCGTCGCTGGAGGTAGGTGCAAAACGCGGTGTGATCGCATACAACTGGCGGCCACGTTTATGCCATTTCTTGATCAGGGTTTCGCTGTCGCGTATGCCACCCTCGGCAGTGTCGCGCAAGAATTCAGGACAATTCCTGTCCATCAGAACCTTGCCTGCCACCATACGCAGATTGCGTGCTTCACTCTCGGCAAAGAAGGCTTCGACGGATTCTGGATGGACGGTGCAATACACCATGGCTGTCGTCGTGCCTGAGCGCAGCAATTCATCAATGAAAAAATGCGCGACCTGGGCGCTGTGGTTGATATCTGCAAACTGGCGTTCAGTCGGGAAGGTATAAGTCTCCAGCCAAGGCAACAAACCAGGCGCTGGCGAGGCGATCATGTCGGTCTGGGGGTAATGGATATGGGTGTCGATAAAACCCGGCACAATGAGTTTGCCGCGGTAATCGATGACCTCTGTCCCTTCAGGCAGGCTGGCATGCAATTGGGCATATTCGCCGGCGGCGACGATCTTGCCGTCTTCGACGATCAACAGGCCATCTTCATGCCAGACATAAGCCTGCTCATGAAAGGCAGGGTCTTGCTGGAAATGCAGCACACTGGCACGGTAAGCTTGCAGCGTGTTTTTACTTGAAATATTGCTCATCGTGGTCTTTCTGAATTCTATCTTGCAGGCGCAATCAAGCCAGACCACGACTTGTGTATCAAGTCTGCAGGTCTGGCATCACATTCGCATTGATCTGGTGGGTGCTAAGCGCTAACAGCGAGAGTTTAACGCTTAGCCAGCGAGTGACACTCATCTAGCGCTCGTTTTTCTGTATTAGATGCAAAAACATCAGATCCTATACGCGCAAGCACACGGCTGAGTTCTTTTTGCTGATGGATGTCATGCTCTTCCCAGACCTGCAATAGCTGGGCAACGACAGAGGCAGCGATCACTGCCGGTTGCTTGCCGTGTATGCCGGGCAAACCTATGGGGCAGACCATGTCATTGAGGCGGGTCGCCGGTATGCCGCGTTCACGCAGACGGCGTTCAAACTGTACGCGCTTGGTTTGCGAACCTATGAGGCCAAACCAGCCCACATCCGGCAGGCGCAGGATGTGTTCAGACAGTTTCTGGTCCAGTGCATGGCTATGCGTGAGCACGAGGAAGGATGTGCCCGGGGCAGCTTTGGCGATCATGGCTTCTGGTGTATCCGTCGCTTCTACCGTGACATTAGCGGCCGGCCTGGTCGGGAACATGTCTTCGCGTTCATCGACCCAGGTGATACGGCATGGCAAGTCAGCCATGGCACGCACGATGGCGGCACCAACATGGCCAGCACCAAACAGCATCAGGTGGGCGCGGTAAGCGAGGCAGGAATCGAGCAGCCAGCGCTGGCCTGCTGCATCAGCCAGGACTTGACAGGGATTGCTGGTATCGATTTGCACTGGCAAACCCGTGGGCCAGGCAGGGCCTGTCAAATGGGTGCCATTGGCATCGCACAGGGTTGGCTCTTGCGCACTGTCGAGCGCCAGCAAACGCCAGCTATCCTGCCCCAGACGCCAGCGCTGGTTCAGGCAATTCAAGTAAGCCAGGCTATCAGCCTGCACGCGTTCAAAGGCGAGATGTACGACACCACCACAGCATTGACCCAGGCTGGGGCCTAACGGGAAGCGTTCAAAGCGGCGCTGGGCAGCAAGCTGGCTTTCTGGCAGGGCAAGCATGCTGCGGGCAATTTCTGTGGCCTTCATTTCCAGATGGCCGCCACCTATGGTGTCGAATAATTCATCTGCCGTGACCAGCATCTTGGCGCCCGGCTCACGCGGGCCGGAACCCAATACCGTGGCCACCGTCACCAGTATCTTGGGGGCGGCTTGTGTGGCAATTGCATTTAACCAAAGCTTCATGATGAACTCGCTTGTCTGACTTTATGTCTGACTTTATCTTAGCTGGCAGCAGCCATGGCTGCTACGCCATTGATGGCCGACAAAATCGCTTCACTGGTTGCCGGCGCATTCAGTGGCGGGTTATAGCGGTAATCTGCCACACTGGCAATCGCATCACGTATCGCAAAGAAAACAGAAAACGGCAACAGCAAAGGCGGCTCACCGACAGCCTTGGACCTGTGTATGCTGTCTTGCACATTGCGGTTCTTGAACAGGCTGACGCGGAAGTCTTCAGGGCAATCAGAAATCGCCGGTATCTTGTAAGTCGAAGGCGCATGCGTCATCAGCTTGCCGCCTTTGTTCCACCATAATTCTTCTGTCGTCAGCCAGCCCATGCCTTGTATGAAAGCGCCTTCTACTTGCCCAATATCGATGGCGGGGTTCAAAGAATTACCGGCATCGTAGAGGGCATCGGCACGCAGGAGTTTCCATTCACCAGTCAGGGTATCGACAATGACTTCGGATACCGAGGCACCGTAGGCATAGTAAGAGAAGGGATTGCCACTCATGGTCTTGGGGTCCCAGTGCAAACCCGGTGTCGCATAAAAACCGTCAGACCATAATTGCACCCGTGCCAGATAGGCTTTTTGCACCAGGGCTTCAAACGGGATATCCAGGCCATTGACACTGACCAGGCCCGCAGCAAAACGGATATCTGCCAGTTCGCCGCCGTAAGTCTTCACTGCAAATTCAGCGAGGCGCTGGCGCAGGGTATGCGCGGCATTTTGCGCGGCCTTGCCATTCAAATCTGCCCCAGTTGAAGCGGCAGTAGCCGACGTGTTCGCAACCTTGCTGGTGTCAGTGGCAGTAGCACGCACCTTGTCCAGGTTCAGGCCCAGTTCATGCGCGACCACCTGGCAGACCTTGGTATTGACGCCCTGCCCCATTTCACAACCGCCATGATTGACGAGCACCGAGCCATCGGTATAGATATGCACCAAAGCACCAGCCTGGTTCAGGTGAGTGACGTTGAAGGCGATACCAAATTTAACCGGCGTCAGTGCCAAGCCTTTTTTGAGGACGAGGCTGCTGGCATTGAAAGCCTTGATGTCAGCACGGCGTTGTTGGTATTCACTGCTGGTTTCCAGTTCTGCCACCAGTTCATGGATGACGTTATCAACAACCTTCTGGCCATACTGTGTAACGTTACGACCCTCTTCGTCATTGCGACCATAGAAATTAATCTTGCGTATATCAAGCGCATCCTTGTTCAGATCGCGGGCAATATTATCGACGATGTATTCAATCGCAATCGCGCCTTGCGGGCCACCAAAACCACGGAAGGCGGTATTCGACTGGGTATTGGTCTTGCCGCACATGGCGCGGATATCGACATCGCCAAGATAGTAAGTATTATCGAAATGGCAGACGGCGCGGGTTGCCACCGGTGCTGACAAATCGGCAGAAAAACCAGCACGCGACACCATCTCTACCCTGGCGGCAATGATGCGGCCTTCATCGTCGTAACCGACTTCATAATCATAATGGAAGCAATGGCGTTTGCCGGTAACCATCATGTCGTCATCACGGTCAGCACGCAGCTTAACCGGGCGTTTCAGATGGACGGCAGAAATCGCAGCCGCTGCTGCCCACAAGGCCGATTGCGATTCCTTGCCACCAAAACCACCACCCATACGGCGGCATTCAACCACGATGTTGTGGCTGTGTACACCGAGTGCATGTGCGACCACATGCTGCATTTCACTGGGGTGCTGGGTCGAGCACAGCACCAGCATGCCACGGTCTTCTTTAGGTATCGCGTAAGAAATCTGGCCTTCGAGATAGAACTGTTCTTGCCCGCCTACATATAATTCACCCTTGACGCGGCGAGGTGAACGCTCGAATGCAGCCTGCGCGTCACCACGCTGCAAACGCATGGGTGGCAAGACGAAGGACTGGGCTTTTTTCGCTTCTTGTGGCGTCAATATTGCAGGCAATTCTTCATAGACGATCTCGGCCTTGCGCACGGCACGGCGCGCATTATCATGTGTATCAGCGACGACGATGAAGATGGGCTGGCCTACATATTCAACCAGGCCTTCTGACAGGATGGGGTCATCATGGATGATGGGGCCGCAGTCATTGGTGCCGGGGATATCCTTGGCGGTGTAGACCGCCACTACGCCGCGTGCACTTTTGACTGCATCAAAATTCATGGACACAATATTTGCATGCGCCTTGGACGACAAGCCAAGCGCCGCATGCAGGGTGCCCTGCACTTCTGGGATATCGTCGGTGTAACGCGCCTCACCCAGCACATGCAGCACTGCGGATTCATGCGGATGTGATTTGCCTACCTCTGCCCAGTCTGCATGGTCTTTGGCGAGATTTTTGTCGGTCAGGAAAGCGTCAGTTTGGGTATTCATGTTTTCTCCTGAGCTTCTTTAAACAGTAACGGGGGCAAAGACATTGATGGCCTGCAGTTTCAGCGGCGCATCGGTGCGTGTCTCCAGCCAGAAACGGCGCAAGAGATTTTGTGCTGTCTGCAAGCGGTAGGTATTGCTGGCACGCATATCGGTCAGTGGTGTGTAATCCTGCGCCAGCAAGGCCATGGCATTTTTCACTGTTGCTTCATTCCAGGCTTGCCCGTTCAGGGCTGCTTCTGCCAGCGGTGCGCGGCGTGAGGTAGCAGCCATGCCACCGAAGGCGATATGCGCATCACGCACGATGTCGCCATCCAAGCTAATTGCAAAAGCGGCGCAGACGGCAGAGATATCCTGGTCATAACGCTTGGCGAGTTTATAGGTGCGGAATTGTTGCCCGGCTTTGGGCAGGGGTATGCGCACGGCAGCGACGAATTCGCCGGGCTGCATATCCTTTTTCATATAGTCGAGGTAGAAACTCTCGAGCAACAACACGCGCTGGCCGCGCACACTGTGCAAGACGATCTCAGCGCCAAGGGCGATCATCCACGGTGCAGAATCCCCAATCGGCGAGCCATTGGCGACACTGCCACCGAGCGTGCCGGTATTGCGTATGGGTTGCGAGGCAAAGCGCTGCCACATCTCGGTCAGTTCATCCGGGTAATGCTGGCAGATTGCGCCATAGGCGTCATTCAGTGACACGGCTGCACCTATCTCCAGCATGCCATCCACGGTCTTGATGTGTTTTAACTCATCAACTTCACGCACATAAATGATATTGCCCAGGTCGCGCATTTGCTTGGTCACCCACAGACCGACGTCGGTGGAACCTGCCAGTATGGTGGCCTTGGGATTAGCTTCACGCACCTCCGCCAGTTGCTGCAAAGTGCGCGGCGCATAGAAAGTCTGGCCATCAGCCGTATAGCTGAACATCTCGCCACGCTGCAAACCTTGCAAGCCGCTGATAACAGCTGCACGGTCAAACTCAGCCACTGGCAATTCACCCATGCGCTTTGCCGCATCAATGATGGGGCGGTAACCTGTGCAACGACAGAGATTGCCGGACAGGGTTTCGTCTATCTCCTTGCGGCAAGGCGGAACATTATCCCCTTCTTTTTTCAGGTACAGGCTCCACAGGGACATGGCAAACCCCGGTGTGCAAAATCCACATTGCGAGCCATGACATTCCACCAACGCCTGTTGCACAGGATGCAGTTCACCATTCTTTTGTTGCAAGTCTTCTACCGTAAACACGGCCTTGCCATCAAGCGTAGGCAGGAATTGTATGCAGGAATTCACCGACTGCAATTCCAGCTGCCCATGTTTCATTTCTCCAACGACCACCGTACACGCTCCGCAGTCACCCTCGGCACAGCCTTCCTTGGTGCCGGTGCAATGCAGGTCTTCACGCAGATGCTGCAACAGCGTACGCGTAGGCGCAGCATTGCTTACCTGCTGGATTTGGCCTTGATAGTAGAAACGAATAGGGTCAGACATGAATGCTCCGGTATGAAATTCTTATGGGGCGAGGTTAGCATCCGCGGCGCTGACATCTATATGCATAAAATGATGTAGCTTATCTGCGTGCAAAAATATAAAACACCAGACCAACACCCTCGCAGGCTGGAAAGCCTTGCCAGTATTCAGTATAGACAGTACGGGAGAAAACGCAGGTCGGGGTGTAAATGGGGGATATCACGGTTTTTATATACTGGCTTGAGCACACAATATGCTCTGCACTGGGCTTAAGTTTCGACGTCTGGTATAGGCCTCAGCCTTACCCGGAGGCCACGGTCAATATTCAGACTACAATCAACCATGAAATAAAACTCAAAAAAACCTACAAATTTATGTATGATTTGCAACTCTTTTAATCAGCCGGGCTTGCGCATGTACACTTCTACGTTCACTTTCAAGAAAAAACAGTATGACGATGTTTTTTATGCGCTGGATGAACAGATAGCCAGCCTGGCTAAATCCACGCCCGGTTATCTCGGTGAAGAGACTTGGGAAAATGCGACTACGGGCCAGATTTCAAATGTATATTATTGGGATAGCCTGGAAGCCCTGCAGGCCTTGATCGCCAATCCCATACACCAGCAAGCCAAGGCTGCCCAGGCCAACTGGCTGGATGGTTACCAGGTTGTGGTGGCAGAGGTCTTGCGTACTTATGGCGATGGCAAGCTGGAACATCCCTGTGCTGAAATTCACAGGACGTGAATTGATTAAGTATGAGAGTAAATTCTGAGCATTTCTGAAAGCACAAGCATATGAAAACCGATCTCAGCATAGTACTGGTTGCCGCTTTATTGAGCAATGCACCAATGGTCAGCGCAAGCAGCCAGGATGAACAGGCATTGATGGCTGGGGTACAAGGTTTTTATGGCTGGGTGCTAAAAAATGGCAAGCAGGTTTCAGCCCTGCAACCACAAATCAAGGATATTGCGGGCAGCAAGAAATTCCAGCTGGATACCAAAAACCTCAAGGCTTTCAGTGGCAAGTTCATGGCTTCCGGCTATTTTGCACCTGACTTCCCGGCAGCGCTAGAGCGTTACTATGGCAAGTACCAACAGCAATTCAAGGCTTATACCGATGCCGAATTTGCCCAGATGGCCAAGGATGGCCGTGGGCCGCTGATGGAAACAGAAGACATGGATATCTTCTTTTGTGCCCAGGAATATGAGTACAAGAGCTCTTTCATCAAGAAAATCAAGGCCAAGACTATCAAGCTGGATGGTGACAAAGCCAGCGTCACCGTAGTCTCGCCTTATCAGTGGCAAGCTGAATTCAAGTTCGTCAAAGTCGATCAGCGCTGGCTGATTACTGGCTACTGTGTGTTCCAATAAGCCTGCGGCCCATGGCTAGGGTCTTCTTGTGCATGCTATATTATGTTTTCTTGCAACTTCCTGAACAGGGCTTATGAGCGGTCCTACCACCGTTTTGACCAGAGCCGATGCGATGCGGGTTTTGCTGTCAGCAGCAGGCATACGTGCTGCCATGGCTGTCAAGCAGGCGCATCAGGATGCCGGGCTCTTGCGCACTCAACAGCATGAGCAGCAAGCCATTCTGCAAGAACGCCTGCGTGCTGCAACTGGCTTGAGTCAACAGGCTTTGCAGCAGCAACTGCAAACGACAGAGCAAGACTATGCTGATTTATTGCTATTGGCTGAAAAAATAGGCTGCAGTGATCAGGTACAGACGATTCGACCGCTGTCTCCACAAGGAGTGGATGAGCAGGAAATCATTACTTATCTGCGTCACTTGCAGGCACTGGTGTATGAGCTCAGACCTGTGCTTTTGCAAGAGTCTGCCAGACGGGCCGATGCCCTCTTTGATCAGACAGATTTTGATGTAGCAACGGCCAGCTGTGCAACTCTGCCGCAAGACCGGCTGGCGCGCCTGCTGAAACGCGTCGCCCACCTGCCACAATTACCAGAAGATATCGCAGGGCTGGCAAGAGAGCTGGAAATATCCCTGCCAGGCGAGCGGGCTGATCTGCTTGCCAGCGATTTGCGCCTGCACATCCAGAACCTGCTGGAAGCCGAGAAAAAACGTCAGGTAGATGAAGCCCAGGCCCTGATACTCGAGCAGACTTTGAAAGACCTTGGTTACCAGGTTGAAGAGATATCCCACACCCTGTTTGTAGAAGGTGGCATAGTTCATTTTCGCCGCAACAGCTGGGACAAATATATGGTGCGCATGCGTATGGATGCCAAGACCGGGCAAGCCAATTTCAATGTCATCCGTGCTGTAAAACAAGGTGAGAATGAACGCAGCGTGCTTGACCATCTGGCAGAAGACCGCTGGTGCAGTGAATTCCCGACTCTGATGGCAGCACTGGAAGCGCGTGGCATACACATGCAGGTGACACGGCTATTGCAAGCAGGTGAACTGCCAGTGCAACTGGTCGCGGAAGACAAGCTGCCGCGATTTGCAGAAGAAGAGCAAATCGAAAGCCACACACAACAACGTAGCAATAAATTGCCATGAATGTACCTGACATACGCTGGCTGCAAGACTTGCAGCGCCTGCTGCCTATACGATCTCAATATGTGGTTTCTGGCAGCATACGCGACAGTTTTCTATTGCCGCTTGATGCCGCCTCTGGCAGTGCTACCCTGGTGCCTTTCAACCGGGCCTTGTGGGAATTTTTAAAAAACCAGGACTACAGCCTTTTACTTGCGTATGACCCGGTTGATGGCTTGCGTGTCTATCCTGACGAAGCGGCGCAGCGTGATCTGGCCGCCCGCCTGTTCGATGTGAAGCTGGCAGATGGTTGTCAGCAAATGAGCCTCGAAAGCCTGAGCAAGCTGATGAAAAAAATCAGTGCTGAACGCGAAGTACGTTGCGCTCTGGTGCTGGATTTTGCCTCACGCATCAGCCGCAAACCTGAGCAGTTGAGTGAGGCTGAACACCGCTTCTTTGTCGCTGCAGAAAAAATCTCGCTGAATGCCTCTGCCATAGTCCCGCGTCAGAATGGTGGACCACCGTTATACAATCCCATATTGTGGCTGCTTAACCGTGCACAGGATTTACCATCCTGGTTCACGCTTGATAGCGAGCGGATTGCGACCCTGCATATCGGCAAACCCGAGTTTGAAATGCGCCAGGCTGCAGCACAACAACTGGCACCCTTGTTTGCCGGGTTTGCTGATGCGAAAGCTGATGTCCGCACCCAATTCGTCAAGGCTTTTACTGAAGGAACGGATGGCATGTCCCTGTCTGCCCTGGCAGATATCACTGAGCTGGCGGACCGGCAAAAACTCGCTATCAGTAATATAGATGATGCTGTACGCTGCTATAAAGTTGGGGTGCTGGATAATCCCTGGCGCAAGGAATACCTGCGTGACAAGATACGCGATGCTGAAAATTTTATCGAAGACCGTGTCAAGGGCCAGCGTCCTGCGGTCACCAAAACCCTCGATATTCTGAAGCGTTCTGTCATGAGTTTAACTGGGGCGCAGACACGCTCGGTCGGCAGCAGGCCACGTGGCGTCTTGTTTTTTGCTGGCCCTACCGGTGTCGGTAAGACCGAACTGGCCAAGACCCTGACACAACTGGTGTTTGGCGATGAAGCGGCTTATTCACGTTTTGACATGAGTGAATTTGCAGAAGAGCATACCAGCGCCAGGTTGCTCGGTGCCCAACTGGGTTTCGTCGATTCTGAAGCTGGTGGCGAACTCACCAACGCCGTCAGGCAAAAACCTTTTTCTGTCGTGCTGTTTGATGAAATCGAAAAAGCCCATCCGCGCATACTCGATAAATTTTTGCAGATACTCGAAGATGGCCGCCTCACCGATGGCCGTGGCGACACTGCGTATTTTTCTGAAACCATTTTGATCTTCACTTCCAACCTGGGTATCTATGTAGAAGATAGCCACGGGCAACGTCACGAAAATGTCAAACCAGGTGACAGCTATGAAACCGTGGAATTCAAGGTGCGTGCAGCAATAGGTAATTATTTCAAATTCAATTTATCACGGCCAGAATTATTGAACCGCATCGGTGACAATATCGTGGTTTTTGATTTTATTTCTGCTGAAGTCGCCGCTAAAATTTTTGATGGCATGCTGCGCAATGTGGCGCGCCGTTTGCAGGAAGAACTCAAGCTGCAACTGGCCATGCCAGCGGCAGTGCGCGATGAATTGCTGGCACGTTGCATACGTGACCTCAGCAATGGTGGCCGTGGCATAGGCAACCAGCTCGAATCGAATTTCATCAACCCTCTGTCACGCGCCCTGTTTGAACAGGAACTGACAGGCAAGCAGCGTCTCACTGTAACGGCGATTACCGAAGCCGATAAAGTCATCAGCCTGAGCCTGCAATTAGCATGAAGATTGCCATCAATAAAGCGCATTTCCCGGTCACCGTACTCGGGCCGGGGCGGCGCATCGGTATATGGGTACAGGGTTGCAGCATAGGCTGCAAGGGTTGTGTCTCGCAAGATACCTGGGCCAGGGATGGCAGCAAGGAAATGACAGTCGCTGGTTTGCTGAGCTGGTGCCGCGAAGTCAGTGCCGGGCAATTTGATGGCATCACCATCTCAGGCGGCGAGCCATTCGAGCAGCCCAAGGCTCTGCATGCCTTGCTCGATGGTTTGCATCACTGGCGCAACAGTTCAGGGGTGGACTTCGACATACTCTGCTATAGCGGTCATCCACTCGCAACTCTGCAAAAAAAGCATGCAGGCTTGCTGCAAAAACTTGATGCCCTGATCCCCGAACCTTTTATCGCCAGCAAGCCCTTGACCCAGGCCTGGCGTGGCTCAGCCAATCAGCCGCTGGTGCTCTTGTCAGACCGTGCAAGGGCGCGTATGCAGACTTATGTTGATGCCCCCATAGATGAACAGGACAAGCGCATACAGACCATGATAGATGGACAGCGTGTCTGGTATGTAGGCATACCGGCGCGTGGTGACATGCAGGCACTGGAACAATTATGTGCCAGTCGTGGTTTGAGCTTTGATAGCGTCAGCTGGAGGCCCTGAGTGAGTCAGATTTACATACGCCGCTGCCCGGCCTGTGAAACCGACAACGCGCCAGAAGTCATGCGCTGTGTTTGCGGCACTTTACTGTCGGGTGTGGACTTGATGGAAAAACGCGGGCAGGCAGAACCATCAATTGAGATAACGCAGCCAGCAAGCACAGTCACAGCAACAGAATTAATTTGCAGTTATGAAGATTGCGAACAATGTAATCCGCGTGGCAGTGAACTATGTGTGTATTGCAATCGCCCACTGATCAAAGAGTCCGCTGTAGCAACACCAGACAGCAATCAGATTCATAGCCTGCTATCGCTGCCGCAAGCCCTGCGTGATCGCTACAAAATACTACATCACTTGCCAACCCTGGGAGCAGAGGCCGAACTGTTACTGGTAACAGAAAATACCTCTGCTATACAGCGTGTCGCCAAGATTTATCGCCACGGTATACATGGCAAATCCGAAGTCAGTGAAAGGCTGCAAGCGGTACCAGCCGAACACCGCGTGATCGTGCTGGAAGCAGGCGTATCTGACGGCCATGCCTATGAACTCATGGAATACTGTGAGCTTGGCTCATTAAAAAAATTCGTGCAAAACAAGCGGCCAGATCCTGCCATGCTGGAAAGCGTAGTGCGTGAACTGGCAACAGCCATCGCCAGTGTGCATAAAGCCGGACTTATTCACCGCGATCTCAAGCCCGAGAATATCCTGGTGCGCACACTGCAGCCACTGGATTTGATACTGACTGACTTTGGTATTTCATCCGTGCTGGACGCCACGCAAAGACTGACTGGCACGGCGCGCACACTGCCCTATGCCTCACCAGAAAGCCTGTCCGGCGTCATTGATGCCAAGGCAGATTATTGGGCCCTGGGCATGATCATGCTGGAACTGGCTCTGGGTCAGCATCCATTTGCCGGATTGTCAGAAGCAGTGATCCTGCACCACCTGACCACGCGCGAGCTGGAACTCAATGCCGTGCCGGATACCTATCTGCGCAAGCTGTTGCGCGGCCTGCTGTTGCGGGACCCTAAAAAACGCTGGGGTGAGGAACAGATTATGCGCTGGCTGGCGCGCGATGCCGGCTTGCCAGATGCCGTTGAAACCATGGCCATGGGCGGCTTTCGTGAGCCGTATCATATAGGTCAGTATCTGTGCCACACCCGCGAACAACTGGCAGTGGCGCTAGCCCGCAACTGGGATGATGGCGTCAGGGATATCTCGAATGCGCAATTGCTGTCCTGGTTTCGCGATGTACAAAAAGACCAGAATGCGGTGCGGGTCTTGCTCGATATGCGTCAAGATAAAAAGCTCTCGGTCGATGTACAGCTATTGCGACTGATATTGCATCTGGCACCCGGCATACCACCGGTCTGGCGCGGTGAAACCATAGAACTGCCAGCGATACTGGGCTATGCCAACCGCTCATTGAAAGGTGATGAAGCTGCCAGCAACTGGCTGAAGCAGTTGTACAACTATGGCGTGCTGGAAGCCTATGCCGATGCGGGTAACAAAGAGGTCGCCAGCATAGTGCAAAAATGGCAGGCTTGCTGCAAGCAAATCGAGCAGGCCTGGCAAGAAGCTTTTGGCCTCGTGAAAGACTATGCCAGCAAGCAATTGCCGGGGGAGCATAGCAATATCGACAAACTCATGTACGGCCTTGAGACAGATGACAGCGCACCCCTGCATAGATTGCATGCCCGGGTGCTGGCACTGGTCTATGATGAACGCTGGCCTGAGCGCCTGCGCAAGCGCCTGCAGGTCGCCTATGCTGGCCTACAGGCTTATTGCCCCTGGCTATCTGCATTGGGTGAGATAGAGCAAATGCCAGTGGCCTCGCTGCTCGTGCTCGAAGCCCTGTTGCCGGAGGCGCAAAAAGCCGTTGAACGCCAGCAAAAAGCCGATGCCTGGCTGCGTAGCACAGAGCAGGATGCCGCCGCAGCAATAAAGCAGGAAGTCTTGCAAAGTATCAAAAGCTTGCGCACGGCTGCCACTGACAGTCTCTTGCCTGACAGCGCAGTAGAAGACTTGCAAAAGGCACTGGAAGAGTATTATGTATTGCTGGAAAAACTGCGCGCCTCAGCCAGCACGGAAGCAGCATGGCAGGAAGCAAAGAAGAGTGCATCGCGGGTAGAACACATTGCCGCAGGAATATCCCGCGAGCTCAATCAACGGCTGGCAAGACGCACAGAAAACCAGGGCTGGGCAGGGCAAGAAATGCGGGTTTTTCTGGCCATTGCCATCATCGTCGCACTTGTCTTTTTCAGAAAGAGTAATTTTTACTGGATATTGCTGCTGGTCTCAGGCCTTGCCGCCTGGCGCTTCTTGCCTAATTTTTTGAGCATGCGCAAAATTCGCGAGTTGGGTGAGCAACTATAAATTCTGGAGTGTCCATGTCTGCCATTTTTAACAAATTGAATCTGAAAGATCAGAGTGAAATCCTGGTCTTGCATGCACCAGCATCATTTGAGCCGGAAATCGCGGCTTTGACCGGTGTCAAGGTGCTCAAGAAATTGTCTGGCATCAAAAAGCTGAATTTTGCTTTGGTGTTTGTCAGCAAGCAGCAAGAGCTTGATGAAATCTCACTGGCCCTGAGCAAGCTGGTAGAGGGAGATGCCTTGCTGTGGTTTGCTTACCCCAAGGGAAGCTCAAAGAAATATCAATGTGAATTCAACCGCGATACTGGCTGGGATGTGATCAAGGCGGCGGGATTTGATACGGTGAGGATGGTGGCAATTGATGAAGACTGGTCGGCATTACGGTTCAGGCATGGCGACTTTATCAAAAATTCTACCAGGAAGGCTGCTGGCTGAAGGCCTGATTTTTGCGGATAAAAATATATGACTCAATTCTGACTCAATCCAGTCAGCCCTGAGCTGGATTGAGCCTCAGCAAGACTTCAAACCTGCCCACTGCCAAACCAGCCCTTCATCTTATCTCTGGCGCTCTGCTTCACTTCATCCGTAATATAAAAACTGACGGTCACCAGCGCACCGGCGATCACGCCCAGATCATCGCTGTAACCAACCACGGGCAACATATCCGGCACTGCATCCAGCGGAAAAATGAAATAACCCAATGCACCAAAGATGACAGTCTTGGCCCAGGCTGGTGTCTCCGGCCTTTGCGCTGCATAATACAGACAGAGTACTTTTTCTATGACTTCACTGCCAGCAGCTTGTGCAGATTTTTTAAGCTTGTTCCAAAAACCGTTTTCACTGTACGCTTTGCTATGTGACATGATCTTGCTCCTCAATCATTCGCCTTTTTCACGGTGGCCAGCAAACCCGCCGCTGCCACGAATACCCCACCCGAAAACTGGTTGAACATTTTTGCCTTGCCTTTGGAACGCAGCCACGGCCCCATGCGTTCGGCAAATACCGCATATAGCATCAGCACACTGAATTCAAAAAAGACAAAGGTGCTGCACAAGACCAGGAATTGCGGCAGCTTGGCTGCAGCCGGATTGATGAATTGCGGGAAGAAGGCGGTAAAGAACAGCAAGGCCTTGGGATTGCTGGCTCCGACCAGCATGCCTTTGACATACAGGCGCAGGCGGGTGCCGCGCAACTCGGTTTCTGTTGGCAAAACAAAATCACTGCTCTTGGCACGCAAGCTGCTGATACCCAGATAGAGCAAGTAAGCCACTCCGAGGTATTTGATAATGGTAAATACCAGCGCCGAGGTCGCCAGAATCGCACCTATGCCTATTGCCGAACAAGTCATGATGGCAATCAGGGAAGTGATATTCCCCAGCGCCGGGAACAGGGTCATGCGCGCACCGAAATTGATGCTGTTGGTGATACACATGAGTACGGCAGGGCCGGGTGTAATGGTTAATACCAGAACGGCAAGGACATACAGCAACCAGGTTTCTATAGACATGCGGGCTCCCTGAAGTAATTTGAATAAGCTCTCAGGGATATCTTAGTCGATTTCAGGGCAGGACACCTACCCTGAGGCTCAAGAAGCTTTGGCTACCTTGCGGGTTGCGGGCGTAGATGGCACAGAAGGTGCAGGTGGCATATAAGCTGCCCACTCCGGTTTTTGCTCTTTACCGCTATCGATGATGACCATATAGCGCCCGGCCCAGGGATTGTCCTGACGGTTTTTGTCGAGTACCCAGAATTTCTTGCCCTCTGCCACGCCTTGCATATAGTCTGCGTCCAGCACCGAGTAGCGGTCCAGCAAGAGATTCAAAGTACCTGGTATCCGTACACAGCCCTTGGATTGCACTGTACCCAGGCGTGATTCTAGTGCGCCGGGGTCGGTCGCATGCATTTGCAGGCGCATGTCGGCGATGATTTTATCGCCCCAGCCTTTTTTGGCTTTTTGCCAGCCAAAATCAAAGACACGCCTACCCTTGATGCCATAGCCACGTATGCCCTTGCTGTTTTTGCTGCCCTCGGCACGGTAATCAGGATTGGCCAGGCTATGCGCATATACCCCGACAGGGGTTTCAAAATGTTCGAAGCCTGGAGAGCGCCCTGTAGAAACAGGCGAAGCACCGATGAACTGGTATTGCCCTTCCTGGTCTAACCAGAACAACATCGCAACCTGGACCTTGGGGTTACGATCGACCAGCATAATATATTGAGAAGGCAGGCTGGTGATGCTGTTACTGCTGAGGGCGGTAGCCATCTGCTCTATATAAGATTGCAAGTCTTCTGGCGGCGGTTGTACCTGCTGCACCACGGTGCTGGCGTAGATGTCCTTGAGACTCAGGGCAGACTCCAGTGCTTGCGAGGGTGCGGCAAAGGCCAGTGCTACCGTGATGGCGATGGCAGGTTTAAGCAGGGATGAAAGCATCTTGAATGGGAAAAAAGAATCTGTAGTCTATGCAATGAGGCCCCGGGGCCTGTCCCTTTCAATATGCCGCAGTTTGATGGTCACAGACAAGTATAAACATCATGCTGATATGCAAGGTGTTGCAGCTTTGACTCATCTCAAACACCTTCATGTCACAAATACTATATTGCATGTTTTACACAGGAGGACTCAGACGTGAAATATATGAAATTAACTGCGCTATTACCCTTGTCATTTTTTCTCTGTCTGAGCATGCCTGCGCTGGCAGCAGGCAGCAATTGTTCAAACAAGGTCATTGACTGCGTCACTGGTGGTATAGGTGCCACGGAAAGGGAAGAATTACAACAGCAGGCCGGGCAATACAATCTGTGGCTGCGCACTGCTGCCAATAAATCCGGCGCTTATCTGGCGGATATCAAAGTTATTGTGAGAGACGACAAAACCAAAGCTGTGCTGCTGACAACGACGCTGGATGGCCCCTGGTTATTCCTGAGCCTGCCCGAAGGCCGCTATGAAGTGGAGGCGCAATACCATGACAAGGCTAAACGTTCTGAGCAGATCGTCAAAAAGGTGACAGAAATCAAAAAAGGCAGCCAGCGTCAGATGGTGATGTATTTTGAGGCCAGCAATGTCGGTGAACTGAATTACCAGCCTGCTCAGTAAAATACTGTGGTTTCAGTCCAGGTAAATCCTGGGCTTGTACACTTCCATAAAGTTCTCAGGCTTGCTCAGTGGCGTGAAACCAAACTTTTCATACAAGCCAGCAGCGGTGCTGGTCGATAGCGTAAAGCGGCGCAGCTTGCTGACTACCGGGTGTGCCATGACTTCTTCCATAAGCAATCTTGAAATACCCTTGCCGCGCATGTCGGTCACGACAAACACATCGACGAGGTTACCAAAAGTCGCCATGTCAGTGATGATGCGGCAAAAGCCCACCATACGCTCTTGCTGGAAGACACTGAAACACAGGGAATTGCGCAGGGATTCCTCTACCACAGGTCGTGAAATACCGGTAGCCCAGCCACTTTCAGTCGTCAAAAATTGATGGACGAGGTTGATATCAATCTTGTCCTTGTCTGTGGTGATCCAGTATTCGCCAGCCTGTGTTGCGTTCATGCCTTTTTGTCCTCCTGTTTGGGTGCTTGAGAATCTTTCAAAAATGTACTGCCAGGTTCAGACCACTTAGCCACTTTCAAGTTCATTCAGATGGCTGGCCTACAGCACTGGCCAGGTAATTATTCTTGATGCGCACATAGTGCTCTGCCGAGTATTTGAAATAGCTGATTTCTTCTGCCGTCAGGGCGCGGACTTTGACTGCCGGGCGGCCTACATACAGGTAGCCGCTTTCCAGTACCTTGCCCGGTGGCACCAGGCTGCCAGCACCCAGCATGACATGCTTGTGGATAATGACATCATCCATGACGATGCTGCCCATGCCTATCAGGCATTCATCACCGATATTGCAGCCATGCAGGATGACGGAATGGGCTATCGTCACATAATCACCAATAATCAAAGGTGAACCAGCAGGCTTATTGGCATTCTTGTGCGAGACATGGCCCATGGCCAGGTCCTGGAAATTGCTGCTACGGCCTATGCGTATGTGATTGACATCGCCGCGCAAGACGGCATTGCACCAGACCGAACTATCCGGCCCGATTTGTACATCACCGATGATCTGGGCACTGGGGTGGATATAGCAATTTTCAGATACTTCAGGAAAGGTAGTCAGGTAAGGGCTGAGTGGCATGGTGCTGTATAGGGTTTGATAATCTTCTGAACAGCAATTTTAACTGATCACCAGCCCATGCTCATGTGGATAAACCTTCAGATATCCACAGGATCAATCTCGACCGACCACCTGACCCGGCTTTTCATGGCGCGCAAATCTGCTATCCAGGCTTTGACAAATGCTTGCAGGGCCGGGCGTGAGACTGACTCGACCAGCAATTGCGCCCTATCGACGTTAGCCACGCGCGTCATGGTCATGGGGATGGGATCATTGATCATGATGCCCTGATGTTCGGTACAGAGCGCGGCTTCTTTCAAAAAGGCGATGGCAGTTTCCAGCTCTCTGGCTTCTGCCCGCAATAAAGCCTGATACATGAAAGGCGGCATATGGGCTTGCTGGCGTTCATCCAGCAAGTCTTTGGCAAAGTCGGGGTAATTGTGTGACATCAGCGCATGGTAGAGCGGATGGTCAGGGTAGCGGGTTTGTACCAGCACCTCGGATGCATTGCCGCCTTCTTTTTGCGCTGCCCGCCCTGCCCGGCCTGCCACCTGCATGAGCTGGGCAAACAGGCGTTCACTGGCGCGGTAGTCTTGCGAGAACAGGGCAGCATCCGGGTTCAATGCCGCCACCAGGGTCAGGCGTTTGAAGTCATGACCCTTGGCCACCATTTGCGTGCCTATCAGGATATCGACTTCACCGGCGTGCACACGTTCAAAGGCAGCGGCAGCGCTACCTTTAAGGCGGGTGGAATCGGCATCGATGCGGAAAACCCTGGCCTCCGGGAACAGCAGGGCCAGGCTTTCTTCCATGCGCTGGGTGCCGCGACCCAAAGGTTGCAGGTCAATATTGCCGCAAGTCGGGCATGAGCGCGGTATGCGTTGTTCCAGCCCGCAGTGATGACAACGCAATCTATGGTCACCTTTATGCAAGACCAGATGGGCAGTGCAGCGGGTGCAATTGCTGATCCAGCCGCAGGCATCGCAGGCCAGCACTGGTGCATAACCGCGCCGATTAAGGAACAGGAGTGATTGCTCACCCTTCTCAAGACGTAGCTTGATCGCACCTATCAGTCTTTGCGTCAGGCCTTCACTGGGTTTTTCTCTTTCCAGATTGATGATGCGTATGATGGGCAAGACGGCGTGTTGTACAGCCCGTTCACGCAATTCCAGCAAGCGGTAACGGCCAGTCTGCGCACCCTGCCAGCTTTCCAGTGAAGGTGTGGCAGAACCCAGCAAGATGGGTATCGAGAGCTGGCGCGCCCGCCACACGGCAAGATCACGGGCAGAATAACGCAGGCCTTCCTGCTGCTTGTAGGATGGGTCATGCTCTTCATCGATGATGATCAGCTTCAGCCTGGGCAGGGATGCCAGCATGGCCAGGCGTGTACCCAGCACGATGCGGGCACGACCGGTATGCGCAGCCAACCAGTGCAACATGCGTTCACCTTCTGCCATGCCACTGTGCAGGGTGGATAGCATCAGGCCGGGGAAACGGGCGCGGATATGGGATTCAAGCTGTGGCGTCAGGTTAATCTCTGGCACCAGGATCAAAATCTGGGCATCAGGCGTCTTTGCCAGTATTTTGGCGGCTGTCTGCAAATACACTTCCGTCTTGCCGCTGCCGGTTACCCCGAACAAGAGATGCGGGGCATAGCCTTCGGCATTGGCAACCGCATCCACCGCGGCCTGTTGCTCAGGATTCAATTGAGGCTCACCCAGCGGGCTGACATCAGCTTGCTCAGGCAATTTGGCCAGCTTCTTGATGGCGCGCTGCAGGGATACTGTCTTGATGGCTTTGAGGTTCTTGGGCAAGGCGGGTACAGCCACCTCACCTATGGGGCGCTGATAATACTCGGCAGCAAACTGGCATAGCGCCAGCCATTCCTTGTTCATGGCTGGCAGCTCATGCCTGACAGCAATGACGTCGCGCAGCTTGGCGGGCGGGACATCCGTCTCGTTCACCACGTCCATGATAAGGCCGACGACTTCCTGGCGGCCAAAGGGCACAGCAGCCAGTTGCCCGGGCTGGGGCAGGTTGGCAACAGCCCCTCCCTCTTCTTGTGCGGTCCACCGATAATCGAAGGTGCTGTCAAGTGGGGTATCGAGGGCTATGCGTAAATAAACTTGTTTCACGATCTAAGCCTGAACATGAAAATCGGCGCTAACTATTGATTTCATAAGGCTTTTTGACATATCCACAGTTTCTGTGGATAACTTTGTGGAGAAAGGTCTATTGACATCGGTTTTCGCTAGCGTTTACGGGGGTTTCCACAAAAAGCCCTGTCTCAGAGCCAAGAATTTAGTCGTTTAAAATCAATGACTTATAAAAAATGCCGGAAGACAAAAAAATATTTTTGAAAATATTTTTTGCCGCCCCGATTTTGTGCATAAGTGACAGAAAATGTGCATAGAAATGCAAAATTTTTCTGCCGCTAATCCATTGGTTTTCCACAGCTTTCAGGCTGGAAAAGCACGCCAGTACTATGTTTTGCAGAGCAACATGACGCAAAGACAAGCGTCTCAGCCACTTGTTGTTTTGCCAGTGCCTGAATATACAGACTTTGCCAGCGGCTTGACCAGAAACACTGGCTGGACCAGCCACTCTGCTACCAGTCCGTGGCGAAAAATCATGCTTATTTTATAAATACCTGTCTTTAAGCAGACTGACGTTGCTGACGACTGTATGCATGCACCGTTTCGACCAGCACGCTGACTGACTCAACCGGGGTAAATTGCGAAATGCCATGACCCAGGTTAAATACATGGCCATGTCCCGCCGCAGGCTTGCCATAACTATCTAGCGTAGCAATGACTTGCTTGCGGATTTGTTCAGGTTCGGCAAACAGTACTGCCGGATCAAGATTACCCTGCAAGGCGACCTTGTCACCCACTTTGGCACGTGCCTGGCCTAAATTCATGGTCCAGTCCAGTCCCAGGGCATCAGCACCAATATCAGCCAGTTGTTCCAGCCACAGACCGCCGCCTTTGGTAAAGACGATGGCAGGGATACGCTTGCCATCTTTTTCTTTTTGCAACTGGCTGACGATATCGCGCATATAAGACAACGAGAACTCTTGATAAGCCCCATCTGCCAGCGCCCCACCCCAGCTGTCAAAGATCATCACGGCCTGGGCACCGGCATCGATTTGTGCATTCAGGTAAGTAGCGACAGCATCGGCATTGGTGCGCAGGATATGGTGCATGAGGTCTGGGCGCTTGTACATCATGCTCTTGACGGTATGAAAGTCGCGCGAGCCCTGGCCTTCTACCATATAACAAGCCAGCGTCCATGGGCTGCCGGAAAAACCGATCAGCGGTACGCGGCCATCCAAAGCGGTGCGGATTTGCGTCACGGCATCAAATACATATTGCAGGCTGCCTGCTTCTGGCACT
The DNA here is from genome assembly GCF_049339405.1 of Undibacterium sp. Tian12W. Classification (NCBI taxonomy): domain Bacteria; kingdom Pseudomonadati; phylum Pseudomonadota; class Betaproteobacteria; order Burkholderiales; family Oxalobacteraceae; genus Undibacterium; species Undibacterium sp. Tian12W. The sequence continues at coordinate 185,386 of NZ_JBMPPK010000012.1, read as the reverse complement.
TTGAGCGCCATGACATCTTTTTCATCTTTTAGAGGGCGCTCAAACTTCGGGCCTTCGCCTTCTTCAAAATACAGACCCAGGCCCATGGCATCCGGCACAGTCAAAATATCAGAGAACAGGATGGCGGCATCCAGGCCATAACGGTCTATAGGCTGTAAAGTCACTTCGGTGGCGAAACCGGGGTTCTTGGCCAAGCTCAGGAAAGAGCCCGCACCTTTGCGGGTGGCGCGGTATTCTGGCAAGTAACGGCCCGCCTGACGCATCAGCCATAGCGGTGTGTAATCAGTTTCCTGGCGCAACAAGGCTCTGAGAAAGGTGTCATTTTTGAGAGGGGCAAAATTCATGGACATAAGTGCTTTCGGTGACGCTGCGTGCATCTGCTTATCTACTGGACATTGTCAAACTACGCAGTCTATTGCTGTATAAGCGACATTATCGCCTATGCGCGCAGGATAGGCATCTGATCTGCAACAAGTGGCGCAATTTTCAGCAAAATTTCCGGTAATAAACTGTGGATAACTTTGTGGATAGAAATGACAGAATGCCAGTTTACTGATTTATTTTAAATTCGGTTAACAGGATTATTCTGTAAGTCATTGATTTTATTGGGAAGGAATACCAGTTTTTGAAAAATTCCCGTTTTTTAGCATAAATCGCGTGCAAACGAAATTGTGCATAAGTACCAAAGCTTTATTATTTTTCTTGACGATTTTGCAGAAATGTTTTCGCTAATTCTTCTGCCCAAATACTGACGCCAAGTGCTGACGGATGGTAGCCATCTTCTGCCATCTGGCGCACATCTTGAAGATTTGCGATAAACGGCAAATGCAAAACCCGTTGCCGGGACGCTGCCATCTCGCGGTTTATTTGATCCAGCGCACGCGCCTTCATGCCCAAAATCTGGCGCAAAGGAGCGGGCAAAGCGGGAAAAACCTGCATCGGCGGCACGCCCGCCAATACGATAAGACCACTTGGTTTTAGCAACACCTGCAATTCGTCCAGCAAGCTTTGCAACTCTGCGCGGTAACTATTAACCGCGCAAAAGCTGGTCGTATCATTGACACCAAAAGCGACCAGAATGAGATCCCACGCTGGCGATGCATGGCCTTGTGCCTGACGAAACGCAGGCAAAACTTGTCTGGCCCATGAGAGGCGTGCGCCGTTTTGCCCCAAAGCCTGCCATTCCACAGCAGTATCAAGTTTGCCAGCCAGGGCTTTGGCCAATTGTGCCGTGATGGATTCTTTATAATTTGCAACGCCAACTCCGGCAACCGGTGACTCGCCTATACCCAGAACCCGCAAGTTATCCACAGAAAGATGGGCAGGAGCCCACAGCCCATATGTCTGGTCACTGGCTTCGGGCAAGCGCGGTGTCACCGCACGGGTGCGCCGCCCTTGCCAGGCCAGCAAGGGATATAAGGCTGCAGCAATCAGTTCAGGCCAGTAGTTGAATTTACTATTGGAATTGGACTTCACCTTGGCTTGACCTTCATTCCACCTTGAGTTTGCTGTATTCAGGATTACCAGGTGGGTATTTGAGTTTCAGGCTTAGCAGTTTTTCTTGCACAATGCTGGCAATGACGAGGTTGCGCTGGGTCTTGGAGTCCGACGGCACGGCATACCAGGGCGCATGATCGGCGTCTGTTGCCTGCAAGGCATCCTCATAGGCTTCTTGATATGCGTCCCAGTATTTGCGCTCTACCAGATCCTGGGGATCGAATTTCCAGTGTTTTTCAGGATCAGCCAGGCGCTCTTCCAGCCTGACTTTTTGCTCGGCCTTGGAAATATGCAGGAAAAATTTCAAGATCACCGTCCCCGTCTCGGCCAGCATACGTTCAAAATCGCGTATCTGCGCATAACGGCGCTTGCATTCCGCCTGGTCTATCCAGTCATGTACGCGGGTAATCAACACATCTTCATAATGACTGCGGTTGAAGATGGTAATTTCGCCCTTGCCCGGCAATTCTTTATGGATGCGCCACAAGTAATCATGATTTTTTTCATCGGTACTGGGGGCTTTGAAAGCCACCGTGCGGGCTCCCAGGGGATTGATTTGCCCGAACACACCTTTGACAGTGCCGTCTTTACCAGAGGTATCCATACCCTGCAGGATAATCAATAGCTTGCGGTCATGAGCGGCATACAAAACATTTTGCAGGTCAGAAATTTCTTCTGCGAGCTTTAAGGTTGCCAGTTTGTCGGCGGCCTTGTCTGCATTTTTTTCGGTGGCGGCCGTACCCACCAGCTTTTTATTGGCATTAGCATCCTTGACCTGAAAACCTTTACCTACCCGAAATAAGTCCGCAACTGTCATTCAAGTCTCCAATCAATATTGTTAGCTTACAAAAAATAGATCTCAAAATTAGAGATAATGTTTTGATGATAATATGAAAAGTGCCGCATACCCTAGCAAGACTACAAATGCTTTCAACAGGGCGACACTGTTTGTGTGGCATACATCGCCAACTCATTGCACATGATACGAAAGAAAACTTATTATCTGGCCGCATTGTTATTGCCCATAGCCCTGAGCTTGCTCAGTGTCGCGTGCGCGCAATTCGGCGTGTTGCGCGAATTATCGCGCTTTCTGATTGGATCTCTGTTCATTGGCGGCATACCGTATTTACTGACGCTGCTGGTGTTCAGCATTGCCTTTTTTCGTCTGGATGAAAACAAGTTTGTTTTCTACTGCCATTTTGCACCATTCGTCATGGCGCTGGCATTTGGTGTTAGTGCTGCGGTCATTATGATGATCAACGAAAGGCGTATCTATATCGCTGACCTGTTCTATCTGTTTATGATAGGCGGCTTATACAGCTTGCTGGTAGGGTATTTCTATGTATTGCTGGCGGCGATCATTTTCAAACTGCTCAAGTCGATAAAATTAATCTACGTGGAGCCGCACCGGGCTTTTTATGAATAATCACCTTACCCTGACCTTACCCTGAATATGACTGATTTTTTTATTCCAAATCAAATAATGAGTGTCCGCAAATGGATAGCTGCTTTTGCCATGGTGGCGGCCTTGCCTGCTTGCGCTACGGCTGACGACAAGATTATTACGATTACCACCCATACCAATTTAGTCGCAGACAGTGCCAAGGGGGTGGAATTCTCAGCTGCATCAAAAGCATTGAATCTGCTGATCAAGGAGGGTAAATTTGAAGAGGCAGACAAAAAAGCAAAAGAAAATTGCCAGTCTTATGAATCCATCTTTGACAGCAGCAAAAAACAATTCTCTTTCCAGACGACTCAAGAATTTGAGGAATTCAGCAAAGCCAGCAAACTGGATTTTGAATGGATAGAATGGGGTTATAAAAACTGCCTGCAAGTCCAGGCCTTTGTTGCGGTTGAAAGAAGGGATTTGCAACAGGCTTTGTCCATGCTCAGGAGAGTTGAATATCTGGCCCCGGTTTCTGCTGGCACCTCGGTAGAAATTGGCTATGTCTTGAATCAGCTGGCCAAGCCAACGGAAGCCTTGCAAACCTATCGTCATGCTCACGAATTGAGCAAACAATATTCCTCACAGCGCCCTTACCTGGCGATGTCCCTGCGCGGCATAGGATTTTCTTTGATAGAGCTTAAGCAGCTCGATGAGGCAGAAAAGGCTTTTCAGGAATCCTTGCAAATCGAACCTGAGAATAAACTGGCGCAAAACGAACTTGCCTACATACAGCAATTGCGCTCAGCAAAGCAAACTCAGACACGGTAAAAATGTTCTATCTTGATGCACCTGTCCATCACTACTTTGATACCTGCTGCTTCGGCTCTGGCAGCAGCAGCTTCATTGATGATGCCTGACTGCATCCACAGATAAGGCGCGGCTATCTGTATGGCCTCTTCCACAATCGGAGGGATATCAGCCGCATTGCGAAAGCAATCAATAATATCGATATGGTGTTCTGCCGCAGCAGTGATCAGATCAGGATAGCAATGCTCGCCCAATATGATGTTCCCCGCCTCACGCGGATTGACAGGGATGATGCGATAGCCATGCGCCTGCATATAGGCAGACACGCCATAACTGGGGCGGGAAGTTTTTGACGACAGACCAACGACGGCGATGGTTTTACTTTTGCTTAATATGCTGGTGATCAAGTCAGTTTGATTTGTGCTCATGCAATCCTGCTTTCATTTCTGAGACTATGCGTGTATTTATTATTGACCATTATTGACACTCATATTGAGTAATTGCTAATGTCGTGTTTTGCTAATTTACAATAGTTTTAATGATGTCAGGTAGTTCAATCTCATTTTCAAGTAAGAGTCGCAGCACCATGAGCATACAGCCTTGATCAGGTCATCTGCTATCTGTGACCTGACTTTGCTGCTGCTCGCGCCTGGCACTATGGCCGTTAGTATGGCTGCGTCCATGGCAGGCGAAGCTCAACCGTATCAAACTATACCGCAACAAGTCATAGTGACCGGTGGGCCAACTGAGATGAATGCCAGACGGGACTCTACTGCAGGCAAGATTACAATAGGCCGCAAGCGCATAGAAGAAAGTGGCGTCGAGAAGGTTGGGGATTTGCTTGCACGCGAACCGGGGCTGCCCAGCACTTTGGATGCGCTTGGCAGTCCGACTTATACACAGTTTCTGATCGATGGTTTGCCCCCTGCCAAAAACCAGAATCTCGCAGACATGGATTTGCAGTTGGTCGAGAAAATTGAAATCATCAAAACCACAGTCGCTGAATTTGGCCCGTATGGCATTGCTGGCACCATCAATATCATCACCCGCAAAATCATAGCCGAACAAAAAAAGACAGACGTCAGGGTCGCGTACAACACCATTGCCGGTCAACCAGGTATCAATCTTTCTTCGTCTTTGAGCCACGGAAAAGAAGAAGATGTGCTGAGCATGAATATGCAACTGTCTTCATCTTACAAAACCATGGAAAACAATAGCAGCCTGAACCAGACTGCCAGTCCATCGGGAAGTGGCACCGCACAACAATTACAGGGACAGGCGAATACAAGCAATCGCTTTGTGACGCTGGCGGCATCAGGCAATGTGATCTGGCGCCCTTCCCAGCCTCACCAGCTTATCTTCTCGCCAGCCATTAATACCAGCACCAGCGTTTGGGCAAATAGTAATATCCGTCAATGGGATGATGGCAGCAGCCTGGAGATGAATGAGCATTTTCACGGACATACGGAACAACTCAGCCTGCCGCTAAGCTGGACTATTCGCCTTGATGAACAGAGCCAGTTAATGCTATCAGCGCGTATCAACCGTGACCGCGGTCGTACGGAAACAGTCTGGAATGAATACCGCAGCAGCCTGGGAAACAGCCTGCGTCGTACTTCTGCTGATAACTCAAGTAATGCAGTTACATTCAAACTCGACTATAAAACCGTACTGGCAGATGCACATGAAATCAAGACTGGCATGCATTTGACGCGTAGTGGTGACAGCGTGGATGAAAAACACTGGCTCAACGGCAATCCTGACCTGGCTCTTGATGAATTCAATGCGCCCTACCGTCTTGTAGAAACAAGGGCGCGCTGGTTCTGGCAAGATGACTGGCGCCTTGACGATAGTCTGTCCCTGAATCTTGGCATATCCGGAGAGCAGACTACACTGGATCTGCAAGAGCGACACTATCAGCCCCATGCCCTTTATCGCGTGCTGTCGCCATCCATGCATCTGCTAAAGAAGCTGACCACTGAAGGTACGCAAAGAGTGCGCGTTAGTCTTGCACGCTCGTTTAATGCACCGCGCTCCAGCGATTTGATGCAGCGCCCGGTGATTAATGCCCTGGCTCCATGCCTGGAGAATGGCCGGTGTATTACGAATGGCATAGAAACCGCAGACAGTTCTGGAAATCCGGATTTGCAGCCTGAGCGTTCCCTGGGGCTGAATATCACTTACGAATATGATCTGGCTGCGAATAGTCTTTTGTCCCTGGGTTTATACACTAGGGATGTCGTTAAAAAGCGCGGCTCGGAAATACGCCTGGAGAATGTGACCTGGTCAAATCAGGCGCGTTATATATACCGTCCAGTGAATTTTGGCGATGCCAGTGTGCGGGGCATGGACATGGAATTGCAACTGGCTTTGCGCGATCTGAGTGCACAAGCACCGGATGCCAGCTTGCGCGCAGGCTTGGGCCTGGCACGCTCCAGGGTAAATATACGTTCAGGACTGGACATGCTGACGGATAGCCAGACGCCGTGGAATGCCAAACTGGGCGCGAGTTATACGGCCAGGGCCTTGCCTTTGAAACTGGATATCGATGCCAGCTGGACACCCGGGAACTGGGTGCGCATCAATGCACAGCAGCGCTCTTTCTCCCCTAGGCAATTTATCCTGAATGCAGGGGCCATCTGGAAATTCAATCCGGAAACCAGCCTGACGATTAATTTGGAAAATATGCTGACAGACAGCAGAACTAGCGTGACTGAGTATGCGAACGTTGATGGTGTAGTGCGGCAGCAGAGCCTGAACAAATCGCATACCCGTTTGAGTATGCGCTTGAATTTCAAACTCTGAATAACTTGGTTCTGCATGCACCGGTTGGATAAAAACGAATTTCTCCAATGAGGCATCAAGGTAATCTCTCACTACTGTCCAGTTCTCGCCAGATATGCTGATGGATATAGACTAAGTTTATTCAATTGCGCTGAGGCAGTGGGTAAGATAAAGGCTGATGCTGAGGCAGCGCCAAAAACAAAAGGCAGCCAAGGCTGCCTTTTGTTTTTATGCTTGCTTACTACGCAGCGGTATGAACCACTATCGTATTAACGCTTTTGACGCAATCTTTGTATCGCTGCCAATTGGGCGATCGCGGATGCCAGTTCTGCCTGTGCTTGCGCATAGTCAATTTTGGAATCACGATTAACCAAAGCTTGTTCTGCCAGTTTCTTGGCTTCGCTGGCTTTGGCTTCGTCCAGATCTTGACCGCGAATCGCGGTATCGGCCAAAACTGTCACTGCATTCGGTTGCACTTCAAGCAGGCCACCGGCGACGAATACGAACTCGTCTTCGGCTTTGCCCGGAACCTTGATGCGCACCGCACCCGGCTTGATGCGGGTAATCAGTGGTGTATGTTTCGGATAGATACCCAATTCACCAGCCTCACCCGGCAACGCGACGAATTCGGCTTCACCGGAGAAGATCAGCTCTTCTGCAGAAACCACGTCAACGTGAATAGTGTGTGCCATGTTGGACCCTTATTATTCGCTCAAAAAAGCTATGGTGCAGTCAATATCAACTGCACCGCCAGTGCGCTTAATTAATTAAGCAGCAGCCAGTTTTTTCGCTTTTTCGATTGCTTCGTCGATAGTACCTACCATGTAGAACGCTTGTTCTGGCAAGTGATCGAGTTCGCCGGAAGCGATCATTTTGAAACCACGGATCGTTTCTTTCAAGGAAACGTATTTACCTGGAGCACCGGTAAACACTTCAGCAACGTGGAAAGGCTGAGACAGGAAACGCTGCATCTTACGTGCACGTGCAACCAGCAGTTTGTCTTCAGGAGCCAATTCATCCATACCCAGAATCGCGATAATGTCACGCAATTCTTTGTAGCGTTGCAGAGTACCTTGAACAGCGCGGGCTGTTTCATAGTGTTCTACACCAACCACTTGTGGGTCCAGCTGACGGGATGTTGAATCCAGTGGATCAACCGCAGGGTAGATACCCAGGGAAGCGATGTCACGGGACAGAACAACGGTGGAATCCAAGTGAGCAAATGTTGTTGCTGGAGATGGATCGGTCAAGTCATCCGCTGGAACATATACGGCCTGAATGGACGTAATGGAACCAGTTTTAGTGGAAGTAATACGCTCTTGCAGACGGCCCATTTCTTCAGCCAGAGTAGGTTGATAACCCACAGCGGAAGGCATACGACCCAGCAAAGCGGATACTTCAGTACCGGCCAGTGTGTAACGGTAGATGTTATCCACGAAGAACAAAACGTCTTTGCCTTCGTCACGGAAACCTTCAGCAATCGTCAAACCTGTCAGAGCAACGCGCAGACGGTTACCTGGTGGTTCATTCATCTGACCATACACCATCGCAACTTTGGAGTTTTCTGGATTTTCCAGATCAACCACTTTTGCGTCAGCCATTTCGTGGTAGAAGTCATTACCCTCACGAGTACGCTCACCCACACCGGCAAACACGGACAAACCGCTGTGTGCCTTGGCGATGTTGTTAATCAGTTCCATCATGTTAACGGTCTTGCCTACACCCGCACCACCGAACAGACCGACCTTACCACCTTTAGCGAATGGGCAAACCAGGTCAATAACCTTGATACCGGTTTCCAGCAATTCCTGGGATGGGGACAGTTCGTCGTATGCAGGGGCTTTACGGTGGATGGATGCTGTCTGCTCACGGCTGACAGGACCACATTCATCGATAGGGTTGCCCAGTACGTCCATGATGCGGCCCAGCGTTGCTTTGCCGGTTGGTACCATGATAGGTTTGCCAGTGTTGGAAATAATCATGCCGCGACGCAGACCATCAGAAGTACCCAGCGCAATAGTACGGACGATGCCGTCACCCAATTGCTGCTGAACTTCCAATGTCAGCTCGGAGCCTTCCATTTTCAAGGCGTCATAAATCTTAGGCATCGCGTCGCGTGGAAATTCAACGTCCACAACAGCGCCGATACACTGAACGATTTTGCCATTAGCCATGTTCGTTCCTTCTTAATATTTAAATTCAGTTTAGACCGCTGCCGCGCCGGCGACGATCTCGGAGAGCTCTTTGGTAATGGCGGCTTGACGGGTTTTGTTATAAACCAGTTTCAGTTCGCCAATCACGTTACCTGCGTTATCAGTTGCTGATTTCATCGCCACCATACGGGCCGATTGTTCAGATGCCATGTTTTCCGCTACGGCCTGGAAAATCAGTGCTTCTACATAACGTATCAACAATTCATCAATGACCGTTGCCGCATCTGGCTCATACAGATAATCCCAGGTATGGGCATTTTTATCTGTCGCCAGTTTGTCCGCTGTCAGGGGCAACAACTGCTCCATCACCGGCTCTTGCTTCATGGTGTTGATGAATCTTGTATAACTCAGGTAAACCGCGTCCAGCTTGCCTTCCTGATACGCATCCAGCAAAACTTTGACTGGACCTATCAGTTTGTCGAGGTGAGGAGTGTCGCCCAATTGTGTAACATGGGAAACCACTTGCGCACCTACGCGATTCAGGAAGCCGAGACCTTTATTACCAATTGCGACCGCTTCTATCTTTGAACCCTTACCTTCGAGTTCACGCATTTTGCTGGTGACCAGACGCAACACGTTGGTGTTGAGACCGCCACACAAACCTTTATCTGTCGTTACAACAATCACGCCAACTTTCTTGGACAGATCTTGTTGCACCATAAAAGGATGCGTGTACTCTGGGTTGGCCTGTGACAAGTTAGCCGTAATCGTACGAATCTTTTCACTGTACGGGCGAGCCGCACGCATCCGGTCTTGCGCTTTACGCATTTTGGATGCAGCGACCATTTCCATCGCCTTCGTGATCTTCTTCGTATTTTCTACGCTTTTGATCTTGCCACGTATCTCTTTGCCTGCAGCCATGAGTATTGACTCCTTCTAGCTACAGTAAATTAATAGGCGCCGGATTTTTTGAAATCAGCAATTGCGGCAGCCATGGCAGCTTCGCCATCTTTGTCCAGTTGCTTGGTTTCTTCGATCTTCTGCAGCAATGCTGCATGGCTCGTTTTCATGAAATTGTGCACGCCTGCTTCGAATGCCAGCACTTGCTTGACCGGTACATCATCCAGGAAGCCTTTGTTCACGGAGAACAATGTAACGGCCATCAGGGAGATGGACAGTGGAGCGTATTGAGCTTGCTTCAACAATTCAGTAACGCGGGCACCACGATCGAGCTGCTTGCGTGTTACTTCATCGAGGTCAGAAGCGAACTGGGCAAACGCTGCCAATTCACGGTACTGTGCCAAGTCATTACGGATACCGCCGGACAAGTTTTTGATAACTTTAGTCTGAGCAGCACCACCAACGCGGGACACCGAGATACCAGCGTTAATCGCTGGACGGATACCTGCATTGAACAAGGATGTTTCCAGGAAGATCTGACCGTCAGTAATCGAAATTACGTTGGTAGGAACGAACGCGGAAACGTCACCAGCCTGAGTTTCAATGATAGGCAATGCTGTCAAAGAACCTGTTTTACCTTTAACTTCACCTTTGGTGAAAGCTTCAACGTAGTCTGGGTTAACGCGTGCTGCACGTTCCAGCAAACGGCTGTGCAAATAGAATACGTCACCTGGGTAAGCTTCGCGGCCTGGTGGACGGCGCAGCAACAGGGAAACCTGACGGTAAGCAACAGCTTGTTTGGACAGATCATCATAAATGATCAGTGCATCTTGACCGCGGTCACGGAAGTATTCGCCCATCGCGCAACCGGAGTATGCGGATACGTATTGCATCGCTGCAGATTCAGCAGCAGTAGCAGCAACAACGATGGTGTATTCCATGGCGCCGTGTGCTTCGAGAGCGCGCACAACGTTTTTAACGGAAGAAGCTTTTTGACCAATCGCTACATAGATACATGTAACGTTTTGACCTTTTTGATTGATCACGGCATCGATCGCAACAGCTGTTTTACCAGTTTGACGATCGCCAATGATCAATTCGCGCTGACCACGGCCAACCGGTACCATGGAGTCGATAGACTTCAGGCCAGTTTGCATAGGTTCAGAAACGGATTGACGTGCAATAACGCCAGGCGCAATCTTTTCGATAGGCGCGGACAGTTTTGCATTGATAGGACCTTTGCCGTCGATAGGCTGACCCAGCGCGTTAACTACACGACCACGCAGTTCTGGACCGATAGGCACTTCCAGAATACGGCCAGTACATTTAACTGTATCGCCTTCGGAAATGTGTTCGTAGTCACCCAGGATAACGGCGCCAACGGAATCACGTTCCAGATTCAATGCCAGACCAAATGTGTTGCCTGGGAATTCCAGCATCTCGCCTTGCATCGCGTCAGACAGACCGTGAATGCGGCAGATACCGTCGGTAACGGAGATAACCGTACCTTGATTGCGAATCTCAGCTGTGTCGCCAAGGCCTTGAATCCGGCTCTTGATCAACTCGCTGATTTCAGATGGGTTGAGTTGCATACTAACTCCTAATATTTATTACGTTCTTACGCGGTCAGGGCGACGTGCATTTTCTGCAGCTTCGCGCGTACCGACGTGTCGAGCACCTGATCACCAACCACGATGCGTACACCACCGATCAAAGAGGAATCCACTTTGACTGTAGGGTGCAACTTGCGGCCAAATTTCTTTTCCAACAACGCTGAGAGTTCGCTCAACTGAGCTGCCGTCATATCAAATGCGCTGGTTACTTCTGCATCTGCAGCGCCTTCGTGGGCGTTTTTCAGAGCGTGGAACTGGAAAGCGATTTCGGGCAACAAAGTCAGGCGGTCATAGTCAGCAAGTGTGTTGATGAAGTTTTTTGCTTCAGCAGTCACTGGAGATTTGATCGCAGACAAGAAAATCTCAGCTTTTTGATCAGCCGAGACTTTGGGGTTGTGTGCAAGAGCTTGTACATCGGGATGCGCACCTACCTGTGCCATTTCGGTAACCAGGTCCGACCAGGCGGACAGGTTACCGGCTTGGGCAACACGAAACAGCGCTTCTGCGTAAGGACGAGCGATCGTTGCGATTTCGGCCATGATTACAGCTCGGTTTTCAGTTGGTTCAACAGATCAGCGTGAGCAGATGCGTTGACTTCACGTTTCAGAATTTGTTCTGCGCCTTTGACTGCCAGAGTGGCAACCTGGTCGCGCAATTCTTCGCGTGCTTTAGTCACTTGATTTTCAGCATCTGCTTTTGCTGCAGCAATAATGCGGGCAGCTTCAGCAGCAGCAGTGTTGCGAGCTTCTTCAACGATCAGAGCAGCGCGTTTTTCTGCGTTGATGATATGTGTTTTGCTCTCTTCACCAGCAGCAGCCAATTGAGCCTGCACGCGCTTTTCAGCAGCTTGCATTTCCAACTTGCCTTTATCAGCAGCAGCCAAACCGTCTGCAATGCGCTTCATGCGCTCATCGATCGCACCAATCACTGGTGGCCAGATGAATTTTGCAGTCACCAAAGCCAGGATGAAAAACACCCCAGCCTGATACCACATAGATAGATTCAGATTCACTTTAGTTTCCTTATCAAATTAATCGTTCCGCAGGCCAGAGACCTGCGGTAGAAAAAGGAAAGCTATTAGCCTTTGAATGGGTTTGCAGTTGCGAAGAACATGGCGATACCAACACCGATAATGAACGCAGCATCGATCAGACCAGCCAACAACAACATTTTACCTTGCAGTTTGTCCATCAATTCTGGTTGACGAGCAGACGCTTCCAGATATTTACCACCCATCATAGCGATACCGATACAAGCACCCAAAGCGCCCAAACCGATGATCAAACCACAAGCCAATGCAACGAAAGCGACGTTAGTCATGAGAAAACTCCTAGAAAGTTAAAATTAAAATACCAAAATCAAAAAACTAAAACCAAAACTAAAACCAAAAACCTAAAACTTCAAAACTTAATTAATGCGCTTCGTGAGCCTGACCCATATATACCAGAGTCAACATCATGAAAATAAACGCTTGCAGAGGTACGATCAGGATGTGGAAGATGCACCAGGCAGAACCCAGTACCAAATGACCAATACCGCCGAAGATGGAATCGGAAGCACCCAGCAAAGCTGCAATCAACAGGAACAACAATTCGCCGGCAAACATGTTGCCGAACAACCGCATACCGAGCGAGAAAGTTTTCGCTGCGTATTCAACCAGATTCAATGCCAGATTGAAAGGGAAGAGCATAGGACCAAACGGTGCGCTGAACAATTCCTTGATGAAACCGCCCACGCCTTTGATCTTGAAGCTGTAATACATCATCAGGCAGAAAATACCGATGGAGATACCGAGAGTACCGTTCAAGTCAGCAGTGGGAACCACGCGGTGAGGCATTTCATGATCCAGGCCAAACGCCGGGAACAGCCATTGAGAGAACAGATCAACTGGCAGGAAATCCAGGGAGTTCATCAATACCACCCAGACAAATACCGACAAGGCCATAGGAGCGATGAAGCTGGTGTTGCCGTGAACGATGCTTTTTGCATTGTTGTCGACCATCTCGATCAGCATTTCTACTGCGCACTGGAAACGGCCAGGTACGCCGGAAGTTGCCTTGCGTGCTGCCATGTACATAATGATAGTACCGAGCAAGCCGCAAACGACTGACCAGATAACCGTATCAATATTGACATACGACATGTCCCACAGGGACGTTTGTGCCTGATGGCCGTGGTTTGTCAAATGCCCAAGGTGATGGGCTATATATTCTGACGGAGTGACTTGTTCAGCTGAGCTCATGATCAGTGCCTAAAGAGTAAAATGAAATAACTTTTCAGTACGACGATGAAGGCGATCAAAAAGGCCGGCCAGTTGACATCGGGGTACCAGAAGACAACCGCTGCCATCAGCGCGACTGTCGATATAACTTTGAAAAATTCACCGATGAAAAAACTCATCGGATTTGCTCCTCCAGGCCTCCGGGCGCTCATAGTCAGGCGCAACGCGAACAAGGCATTTGGGATCGCACAGGATAATCCACCGAACAGGGCAGACAATCCGTAAGAAATATTGCCGAAAATTCCAGCAAGCAAGCCCGCAACCAGCGCTGCTACCAGTTGCAGCAGTATGATGCGTGCCATGCTTCCCTCATTTATCCAGGACTTGCGCAAAATAGCAGCAATGGATCAAACCCATCACCAGCCCCAATACCCAGTTTTGCACTGTGTTCATCAGGGGCTTTGCTGGACTATCTTGCGTAAGTCCTACAATTTTATAAATATGACAGTTGAATTTGACTGGCTTGCCACTATATAACCGGGCAGCGCAAATCCTCGCCAATCAAAACCACGGAATTATACGTGGTAGTGCGTAATAACGTCAAACGTTTGATGCATAAGGCTAAATGTTTGGTGCATTGTCTGAAAACCCTTCATTAATGCGCCATTTTGGTGCTTTTTTTATTATTGTACTGGCTGTCCCGTTTTTGCTGTTTTTGCAATCAACGCGCTCAACCATTCCTGGCCTTGCTTCCAGCTACCCAGACCAGATTCGCCATTGATATGGCCTTTTGCACCAATCAGGTGCGGCTCGGCTCCCCAATTTTTTGCCCAGGCTTGTGCAATTGACACATCGCACCATGGGTCATCACTGGATGCTACCACGGTAACCGGGAAGGGAAACCTGGCCAGCGGCATGGGATTGAAAGTGGGTGCGGGGAAATTTTCCCGCCCGACATTCGGCGGTGCCACCAGGAATGCTGCCTTGACTTTGCTTTTATCTGCCACGTCCGGCATGCCGGACACCAGCCACCAGGCAGTTAAAGCACAACCCATGCTGTGCGCCACCAGCACCACTTCGTCATCAACCGCATTAATGGCTGCTGACAAAGTGGCAACCCACACATCCTTGACCGGATGATCCCAGTCTTGTTGCTCTACTCTTTTTACATTTGGCAATTCGGCTTCCCAGCGTGTTTGCCAGTGGCCGGGGCCGGAGCTATACAGGCCGGGTAAAGTCAGTATCTGCATGGGCTGAATCTTTTTACTGTCCACGTATCTTTAAAATGATGCCATCCAGACTATCAAGGTCGGCAAAATCGATCAGCATCTGCCCCCTGCCCTTGCTGCCTAATTTAAGGGCAACCTGGGTCGCCAGCAAATCGGATAACTCTTCTTCAAGACGGGTAATGTCGCGGGATTTTTCTGCCTTGTCGCGCGGCTTGCCATTCGCACTCATCTCAGCCGTGGTCTTGGCAACCAGTTTTTCTGCTTCACGGACAGACATGCGTTTGGCGACGATCTGGTTGGCCAGCTGTATCTGGGTGGCGGCATCGGTGACCAGCAGCGAACGGGCATGGCCCATGTCGATGTCACCGGCCATCAGCATGGTTTGTACCGGCTTGGCCAGATTCAACAAGCGCAGCAGGTTGGATACCGCACTGCGTGAGCGCCCTACTGCATTGGCTGCCTGCTCATGGGTAAACGAGAAATCCGTGATCAGCCTGTGTATGCCCTGGGCTTCTTCGAGGGGATTCAGGTCTTCACGCTGCATGTTCTCGATGAGAGCCATGGCGGCGGCGGCCTGGTCATCGACATCCTTGACCAGTACCGGCACTTCTTCCATGCCCGCCATTTGCGAGGCGCGGAAACGGCGTTCACCGGCAATGATTTCGTAACGGGTTACGCCATTGTTTTGTCCTATCGGGCGAACCAGGATAGGTTGCATCAAACCCTGGGCCTTGATGGAGGCAGCCAACTCGGCCAGTGCGCCCTCGTCCATGCGGGTACGGGGTTGGTACTTACCAGCTTGCATTTGTGCAACGTTGAGGCTGGTAGGGGCACCAGTGACGGTAGGTACGGCTTCGGCAAAGTCAGCGGCACCGCCAAGCAAGGCGTCCAGGCCACGGCCCAGACCTTTTTGTTTTTTGATCGACATACTTATTTTTCCAGTTGTTTAATTCTTTCCACCATCTCTGCACCAAAGGCGATATAGGCTTGCGCCCCTTTGGATGCAGGATCAAACACCACGCCGGGGATACCGTAAGATGGTGCTTCTGCCAGACGCACATTACGCGGGATCAGGGTCTTGAAGACCTTGTCGCCAAAATGCTGCTCGAGCTGGTCAGAGACTTGTTGCGACAGCGTCATGCGCGGGTCAAACATCACGCGCAACAGGCCGACTATCTTCAAGTCAGGATTCAGGTTGGCGGAGACTTTCTTGATGGTATTGGCCAGATCAGATAAACCTTCCAGCGCATAGTATTCACACTGCATGGGGATGATCACGCCATGCGCAGCGCACAGGCCATTCAAAGTCAGCAGCGACAAGGCTGGCGGACAATCGATGAGGATGAAGTCATAGTCAGCATCGACCTTGGCCAGAGCTTCACGCAGGCGCTTGTCGCGGTTGTCCAGCGAGACCATTTCCACTTCGGCACCAGCCAGCTCACGATTGGCGGGCAAGACATCAAAGCGGCCAGATTCAGAACGCAGCTTGGCGGTGGTCACATCTGACATACCGAGCAAGACTTCATAAATGGAAGCGGTCAGCTTTGCCTTGTTGATACCTGCTCCCATGGTGGCATTACCCTGGGGGTCGAGATCAACCAGTAAGACGCGTTGATCGAGTTTCGCCAGGCCTGCGGCGAGATTGACGGTAGTTGTGGTTTTACCCACGCCACCTTTTTGGTTTGCTACACAAAAGATTTTTGCCATAGAGGTTTCCGTGAAATCAGGCCTGGGTTTTCTTGATAAAGACGAGGTGACGTTCTGCCTGCAAGCCAGGCACCGTCAAGGCTTGCAACTTATCCACATGCCAGCCAGCGGGCAGGCTGTGTATTTCCTGTGTCGGTTCTACGCCCTTCATGGCGATAAACTGGCCGCCGTCTGCCAGCAGATGTCCCGACCAGTTGACGAAATTGGCTAACTCAGAAAATGCGCGTGAAGTGATGACGTCAAAGGCGTCTTTGACCTGCAAGGCTTCTACCCTGCCGGTATGGACAGTAACATTCTTCAAACCCAGCTCAGTCTTGGCCTGGGTCAAAAAGGCAGTCTTTTTACTGACCGTATCTATCATGGACACCTTGGCCTGTGGATAAGTAATCGCCAGCATCATACCGGGCAAACCGCCACCAGCACCCACATCCAGTATATTTTTTGCATCCTTGAATGCCGGAGCCGCAGAAAGCGAATCCAGCAAATGTTGCCTGACCATTTCTTTGGGGTCGCGGATCGCCGTCAGGTTATACACAGAGTTCCATTTTGATAACAATATCAAATAAGCAATCATGTTATCAATTTGATCATTATTTAAATCCAGTGCCAATTCCTCAACACCGCTTGCCAGCATCGCTCTTAACTGTGTTTGTTCCACGTGAATCATACGGCCCTGCCCTCGATTAACTTCTTATTTTTCATTTCAGTTTTATTCTTCGTTTTAATTTCTTGTGCTTACATGCATACTCATACCAAAGCGCTTGCAAAAACACGCCTGCAATCTGATGTTCCACGTGAATCAATCTACTGGGCTTTCAGCACCCGCCTCAGCCACTGCATCAGCACTCGCCATAAACTCTTTAAAACCGCGCTTCTTCAGATGCACCAAAAGCAGGGAAATCGCTGCAGGCGTCACGCCAGAAATACGGCCACACTGGCCCAGGCTTTCAGGCTGATGCTTGTTCAGCTTTTGCCTGACTTCAATCGAAAGCCCGTTGACTTCCATATAGTCAAAAGCCACCGGCATTTTGAGGTTTTCAAAATGTGCATGGCGTTCAACCTCTTTGGCCTGCCTGTCGATGTAACCGGCATATTTAACCTGTATCTCCACCTGCTCGCGCACATGTGGATCAGCGACGCCTGGCCCGGCCAATTCCTGCCCTTCCACACCCTGCAAACTCATGAGGCTTTCATAAGTCACTTGCGGGCGACGCAGTAAATCAGCCAGGGAATATTCACGCTCCAGAGCCTTGCCTACGACACGTTCAGCTTCTACATCTGCGAGGATGCGGGGGTTGACCCAGGTCGAACGCAGCCTTTCCATTTCACGTGAAACACTTTCACGCTTTTCTTCAAACTGCTGCCATTGCGCATCGCTAACGCAACCGAGTTGACGACCTATCTCGGTCAGGCGCATATCGGCATTATCTTCACGCAAGCTCAGACGGAATTCCGCACGGCTGGTGAACATGCGGTAAGGTTCCTGTACGCCCTTGGTGATAAGGTCATCCACCAGTACACCCAGATAAGCTTCATCGCGACGCGGCACCCAGGCGTCTTTACCCTGAGTTTGCAAGGCAGCATTCAAGCCTGCCAACATACCCTGGGCAGCGGCTTCTTCGTAACCTGTCGTGCCATTGATCTGACCGGCAAAGAACAGGCCCTCAATCTGGCGGGTTTCCAGCGATGACTTCAAACCACGCGGGTCAAAATAATCATACTCAATCGCATAGCCAGGGCGCAGGATGTAAGCGTTTTCCATACCGCGCATGGAACGCACCAGGTCCAGCTGCACATCAAAAGGCAGGCTGGTAGAGATACCGTTAGGGTAAAACTCATTGGTCGTCAGTCCTTCAGGCTCCAGGAAAATCTGGTGTGATTCCTTGCTGGCGAAGCGGTGTATCTTGTCTTCTATCGACGGGCAATAGCGTGGCCCTACCCCTTCAATGACACCCGTGTACATGGGGCTGCGGTCCAGGCCAGCACGGATAATGTCGTGGGTTTTTTCATTGGTATGGGTAATCCAGCATGGCAACTGTCTTGGATGCATACTGGTGTTACCCATATAGGAGAACACTGGCACAGGATCAAGATCACCTGGCTGCTCTTGCATCAGTGAAAAATCGATGCTGCGACCGTCTATACGTGGTGGCGTACCTGTCTTCAAACGACCTTGTGGCAGCGCGAGTTCTTTCAAACGCGCAGACAAAGATATCGCTGGCGGGTCACCGGCACGGCCTGCCGAGTAGTTATTCAAACCCACATGTATCTTTCCATCAAGAAAAGTACCTGCTGTCAACACGACTGCGCGGGCGCGGAACCTGATGCCAACCTGGGTCACAGCACCAACAACACGGTTACCTTCGACCAGCAAATCATCGACTGCCTGCTGGAATAACCACAGATTAGGCTGATTTTCCAGACGACTGCGGATAGCCTGTTTGTACAAAATGCGGTCAGCCTGAGCACGGGTAGCACGTACAGCAGGGCCCTTGGATGAATTCAGGATACGAAATTGTATGCCCGCCTCATCAGTAGCAATCGCCATGGCACCGCCCATGGCATCGACCTCTTTAACCAGATGGCCCTTGCCTATCCCACCTATGGATGGATTGCAAGACATCTGACCCAGGGTCTCGATATTGTGGGTCAACAACAGTGTGGACTGCCCCATACGGGCAGCGGCAAGCGCAGCTTCGGTACCGGCGTGACCGCCGCCGACGACGATAACATCGAATTCTTTTGGATAAAACATGGTGGATTTCTGAGAAACTTGGGACGGGAGGCACGATTATAGTTTGTTTTGCGCGTAAACTTTTGTAGAACTAAAGATTCTCTTTTTATTTAGAACTATGTTTCACGTGAAACATGCGCATCTGGGCATAAAAAATGGGACCGAAGTCCCATTATTACAGCCTGATTGTTTCACGTGAAACACTGTTATTTGATGAAGGCATCATAGGTAGTCTTGAAGATAAGCGCGATAACTACCACCAGGAATATCTTGCGAACAAATGTAGCGCCATGTTTTATTGCTAAATGACTACCTAAAATAGAACCACCGACACCGCATACAGCCATGGCTAAACCGAGCATCCAAAGAACATGCCCGCTGTATCCAAACCAAATCAGAGCTGCCGCATTACATGCAACGTTGAGAACTTTAGCCACAGCAGTTGCTCTGTCGAATTTATAACCAAAGAAGCGGACGAATATAAACATCAAAAAGCTACCTGTGCCCGGCCCAAAAAAACCATCATAAAAGCCAATTCCGGCACCAACCAGCATAGCCATATAAACTTCCTTTGACCCTGAAAACACCGGATTACTATCCGCTCCAAATTCCTTTTTCTTAAACGTATAGACAGCTACGCCTAGTAAGATAAAGGGTAAGGCCTTGCGCAAATAGGTTGGCGGTATGTGGGTGACCAGGAAAGCCCCGGCAAATGAAAACAGGAAAGCCATCAAGGCAGCGGGCGCAACCATGGCCCAACGCAATCTGACATTCCTCATATAGCGCGTCGCAGCCACCGTCGTCCCCCAGATACCTGCCATCTTATTGGTGCCCAGCAAGGTGGCAGGAGCCGTCCCTGGCATAAAAGAAAACAAGGCGGGAACCTGTATCAAGCCACCGCCACCGACGATGGAATCAACAAAACCAGCAAAGAAGGCCGCCAGGGCTAAAAGAAAAATATCCATATTGAGCGCGTTTGATTGGTAATGGGAGGCCATCATGTTGCCTCAAGAAAATACCTCAAGCAGCAAACATGGCACAGATAACTTATACAGAAGCAAGCTGTGGGCAACAAGGTACAGGCCGTGCCATAACAGTTGCAGCACGGCTTTTCCGGTTTGACTGGCAGAGATAAATCAGACAAGATGCAAATCCGGTGTAATCAATCTGTCGCTATTTGTCTTTCACAAGGATCAACGCAATGAAGATTTCCCTTTCTCTGGTGTTTGCAGCAAGTATCTTGTTCAGTAACAGCAGCAAGGCGCAAGCTGAAATCGAGATCCCCTTATGGCAAAACGGCGCGCCCGGTCTGCAACATCAGCAGGCAGAGGCGGCAGAAGACCGGCATGAAACTGGCCGCCTCGACCGCTACCTCAGCTATGTCAGCAAACCTACGCTGACCATTTATCCGGCCCCAGCGGACAAGGCAACTGGCACAGCAGTGCTGGTCGTACCAGGCGGTGGCTTCCGTTATGTCTGCATAGACAAGGAAGGCATAGAAGCCGCGCACTGGCTGAATGCCCAGGGCATCACCGCCGCCGTACTCAAATACCGCACCCTCGCACTGGATACCGAGCGTAACTGGAAAGCCATACAGCCCCTGACAGCAGACACCAGCCGCGCCATGCGCGTACTACGACAACATGCAGCAGACTGGAAAATCGACAGCAAGAAGATAGGCGTACTCGGTTTCTCTGCTGGCGGTGTCATGGCCCTGCAACTGTTGATGGATCAGGATGAAGGCAACTCAGGCGCTGCCGATGCCGCAGAAAAATTGGGCAACCGCGCAGACTTTATCGCCCTGGTATATACCGGTGTGCCCGGTGGAAAAATCCCAAAGGCAAGCAAGAACACCCCGCCCGTATTCATAGTCCATGCCTCGGACGATCCCAAAGCCCCACCAGTAGTCGCCGCAAAAATCTATCAGCAATTACTGGAAGGCGGTGCCCAGGCAGAACTGCATGCCTTCCGTCGTGGCGACCATGGCTTTGGCATGACACCTGCCAGCGGCAGCGTGCGCAACTGGACCAGCCTGTATGCCGACTGGATGCGCGACCTGAAGCTGTTGGACAAATAACATTGCTCGCAAAGTCCTTAAGGCCAGCATGTGCTAAGGTAGATATCCCTACAACGAGCTAAGAACCTGTTTACGATCTGTAGCGAGCGAGCGTCAGCGGGGTCATGGTAACAAAACGCAGCGCAAAAAGCGGAATGTACTCTAGTACATGAGCATTTTGAGCAGCACATGAGCCCCCGCATTAATTCCTGTTGCGCTCGCGCAGTAAGATCGAAAACAGGTTCTAAATGAAAATGAGATAAAGATGAATGACTTTGAATTCAGAACCGTCCCCAGCCTGATCAGCCAAACCGGTGCAGCCACGCGCCTGGGCAAAATCATACGCCAGGAATTTCCAGCGATTAGCCATGTACTGCTGGTGACCGATGCTGGTTTCCTGCGTACCGGCCTGGTCCAGCCTGTCATTGACAGCCTGGAAACGGAACAACTCAAAGTCAGTATTTTCTCCGATGTGATTGCCGACCCACCAGAAGCCATCGTCTTGCAGGCAGTAGCCAATGCCCGTGACCTGCAAGTCGAACTGGTGGTTGGTCTCGGTGGCGGCAGCTCCATGGACGTTGCCAAACTCATCGCCATCCTGGCGGGCAGTGATCAAAGCCTGGCGACCATGTATGGCATAGGTAATGTCAAAGGCAAACGCCTGCCACTGATACAAATCCCGACCACGGCAGGTACAGGTTCTGAAGTCACCCCTATCTCCATCGTCACCACCGGAGCGACCACCAAGATGGGCGTGGTCGCGCCACAACTGTACGCCGACATCGCCATCCTCGATGCGCAACTGACTACCGGCTTGCCAGCCAAGGTCACTGCTGCCACTGGCATAGATGCCATGGTGCATGCGATAGAAGCGTATACGACCAAGCATAAAAAGAACCCGCTGTCCGACATGCTGGCGGTACAAGCCTTGAAGTTGCTATGGAACAATATCGACGAAGCCTGCACCAATGGCAATAACCTGGCGGCAAGGCAGGCCATGTTGCTGGGTGCCATGCTGGCCGGGCAGTCTTTTGCCAATGCCCCCTGCGCGGCAGTGCATGCACTGGCCTATCCGGTAGGCGGCATCTTCCATGTACCGCATGGTTTGTCGAATTCCTTGGTCTTGCCACACGTGCTGCGCTTCAATGCCAGCCACGCGGCTGAACTGTATGCAGAGTTGGCCGCCATCATCGCGCCAGAAGCCACAGGCACGGCAGAGCAGCGTTGCCACGCCATGATCAAGGCCATGGAAGACCTGGCAATGCGGGTAGGCATAGAAACCCGCCTGAGCCAGGTAGGCATCACCGAGAAAGACCTGGACCAGCTCGCCAGCGACGCCATGTTGCAAACACGTCTGCTGGGGAATAATCCACGTGAAGTGACGAAGGAAGATGCCAGGGCAATTTACGCAGCAGCTTTGTAAGTAACAAGGATAAGTTAAGGATGGCGCATGGAGCAGTTGCCATGCGCCGTCTTGCAAGCCTTGGCACCACATCTCCCCAGCATCACGCACCTCCTGAGTAGTCTGAAGGACGATTCCAGACATGGTGAACTTTGCGCATGAAGTCTCTGGCAATTCGATACTGCCCATCATCATGGCTTGTGCGGCAACCCGCAATGCCGATGACTTCAGCCGCATTGCCCAGGGGATTTTGCGCGAAGTCTTGCCGCATGAAATGATGGTCTGCGGTATCGGTGGCGTCAGCCCCCAGGGTAACTATGTACATAAGCTGCTGCAGTTCAATTGTCCAATAGAGACTTACCAATACTATCAATCCCTGCTAGACAGCAAAGGCCGGGCCAATAGCCCTCTGATGCAAAAATGGCGTGAAACCCAGGAACCGGTTTTCTTCCAGGCCGGGCGTGATGACCATGCCGTTCCTGCTGACTGGCTGGCTTCATTCAGGAAGCAGAAAATGCATAATACCGTCGCCCACGGCATGCTGGACCTGAGCGGGCATTTCTCCAGTTATTTCATCTTCACAAATTTACCTTTTGAAGTCAGCCATCAACACGCATATCTGCTGAGCCTGTTGACACCTCATCTGCACCTGGCACTTGCCCATGCCCTGACAAACGTAGAAGAATTTCCCGTCAAGCCCGGCATCAGTAACAAGACCCTTAGTGAGCGGCAAAGAGAAATTCTGCACTGGCTGCATGAAGGCAAAACCAATTGGGAAATCGCCACCATACTCGAACTTACCGAAGTCAACGTCAAATACCACATCGACCAGATCTTCGCCAAACTCGATGTACGCAGCCGCGTGCATGCTGTCGCCAAAGCCTATGAACTGGGCTTGCTGTTACCAAGCCATAAAAACTGAACACCCCTGCCACTATCTGAACAGATAGTGGTGCTCCTGCGGTCTTGCTCCTACCCTGTTTTTTCCCGCGTACCAAAGCGCTGGACTACATAAAAACATTACTGGAGACAACACCATGCAACATCGCACACTCGCCCGGGTGCTCATTGCCATGAGCCTCAGCTTTATCGCCTGCGCCAGCCAGGCTGCCTGCCTCGACAATGTGGTACTGGTACACGGCAATGCCGGTTCACCGTCGGACTGGAATGCCACGGTCAGCACCCTCAAAAGCCAGGGTTATACCGATGCCCAGTTGTACCGCCCCAACTGGGGTTCCAAAACCAATCCTGCCATCAATGATCATGGCGCGGCCAACACTAATCCGGTCAAAGCTTCCATGCAGGCCGCCAGGGCAGCATCCTGCACCGGCAGGATCGACGTCATCGGCCATTCCATGGGTGTGACGCTGGCGATGAAAGCCATCAATGAGCTGGCCTACTCTACGTCTGTGAATTCCTTCATCGGTATCGCCGGTGCGCAGCATGGGCTGGAGTCATGCGGCGTTTATCCCTTCAATGTATTTACCCCAACCTGCGGCAGCAATGGCCTGTCCATAGACAGCCCGCTGATACTCTCAGTCAAGAACAAGCGTTATGGCAGCAAGATGTATTCGATCAAAAGTTATATCGATGAAGTGGTCTGTTACGGCAGTTGCTATGTGTATGGTTCGCACACCAGCAATATCGATGACCAGAACGCGACATATGACTTTGCCCTCGGCCATTTTGGTTTGAAGGACTATACGACGAATACCCAGGCCAGCCTGGTATTCCAGTGATTAGCATCCTTGAATGAAACGCATGACTCTTGCTCATTGACTCACGGCCATACAACGCCGCCCGTCAATGAGCGGGCCTTACCCGGATTAAGATCGTGAAAAAATTTCTGCCCCTGCTTGCCCTGCCCCTGCTGGTTTTACTGGCCATCGTATTCATGTCACCCGGCCAGGACACTGCGGATGGATCAAACGTAGCACGTGTAGCCCATGCAAAACCTGTCAGCAATAGCCTGGCCCAGTTCATCAGCCTGTGGAGCAATGCAGGTAACCCTGGCACTGAGACAACAGATACTTTCGACCAGCTATGGGCACGCCTGATCTCGCCTGCGGACCAAAACAGCGCAGGTGACGACACCCAGGATCAGTTAAGAAAACTCATGCAAGAGCAGCCCTACTATCTGAAACGTATCATCAGCTTGTACCAGAAAGAAGCCTCACCCCAGATCAGAGAAATCATCAGGAACCTGCTGTCCGGCATACGCAGCCCCGAAGTATTTGCCCTGTCCAGGCAACTCGCCAGCAGCACTGAGAGTGAGCAAAGAATCGCAGGCCTGATCATGCTGCGCGACCTGGATATCTACCCACAAGAAGAGCGTCATTTGATACGCCTGTCACTCAATAATGAACAGCAGCCCGCCGTCATCCTGCAGGCATTGGCCGCCCTGAAGCCACCACCCCCACCTACGCTCACGCCACCAATGCCGGATACACCTGTAAATCGTATTGATGCCCAAACCACGAAAGACATCATCAGCCAGTTGCAAAGCCTGACGCACAACGCTGACGCAGCCGTCAGAAGCCAAAGCGTATTGCAACTGGCGCAATGGGATAAAAACGACAGCAGCCTCAATTACTTTTCTGCCGCATTGAACGATCCGGTAGCCAGTGTGCGCCAGACCGCCATCTTCGCTCTTGCTCAGTCAGGTACAAGTGCAGATGCTGTGAAACAGTTATTGGACAAACTTATCAGCAATGCTGGTGAAACTGCACAGCTTAAAGCCAGCGCACAACAAGTCATGGACGCGCTGAAAGCAGACAGAGAGAAAATCCCAGGTGCTTAAAACCACGCAGATTAAGCTTCATTGCGATTAAAAACTGTGCCTGATGCTCTACAGTTTCCGCATTGAAGCCAGCAGTATCAGGGATAGACATCATGTACAAAACTCAGGCCCAATCCGGCACAGCGCAGCATCCATTGTGGGCTCAGTTCCAGCGCATAATTACGCTTGCCAAAAGAACTGGCTTTCAAATGCAAACGTGCCCCCTGTTCTCTCAGCATCAGTAAAAATTGCGTATGCGGCGTCAGCTCATCGAATACCTCTGCCACAGCATCTTCCAGCATGTCATCTGTGGAAAAATATTCACCACGCTCAAATGGATCAGCAATCCAATAGCTTTCCCGATAAACGCCCTCCAATAATCGGCCTTTAGGTGTCTGACGCTGCGTACCAAACATGTTGGCATGCTCAGGTTTCATACCCAGGCGCTTAGTGATAAATGAGGGGTCAATGTTGGGATGCCAGATTTGTAGAGAAAGAAAATAGGAATAATTTTGCAATACAAGCTCTCTTTGAAAATGTCTAAAACTCTCATCATTATTACAAAAAAAACGACGAAAAATTCAGAAGTAACAGAACAGCGCAAAACTCAGGCCTGAACCTATACTCAACAGAAAAAAATAGCGTAGATGCGCGGTTCTTTATCGACAGATCAGCGATAAAAATTATGCCTCTTCATCACCGGTGTGAACACGAAAGTGCATATTCACCCAAAGACCCGTCAACAGCATCAAGAATGCAAGAGCGATAACCACGGCCCCTTTGCCAATTTCCTTGTGAGGTAATAAAGGGCCTACGGCTTGATAAAGGGCATAGCACGCAGCGCCAGAGACCAGGCCTATTGCCAGCAGGCTGCGTGTTCTATAGCTGATCAACAACAGACAGATTGCCAGCACACCAAACTTCCAGGAATACCAGGCTGGCAAATCCGGCATAGGCGCGCCATCACCGTTCCAGCCCGACAGACAAGTTGCGGCAAACATCAGCAGACTCGCTGCTACACCAAGATTGCCATCGCTACGATGCCATGCCTGCAATCCCATCGCCACAGATAGCAGTATCAGCGCATACGTCAATACTACAGGAGTGAAAAAACTGTTCATCAACATCAGGATGGCAAATTTCCAGATGTCGCTGGCTGATGTACGGGTCAACACGCACAGCAAAAAGTAAGCAGAGAATTGACCGAACACCGCTTGCACGCGTATCGAAGGTTCAGCCACAAAAAACAAGAAAGCCCAGACATGATAAAAGTAAAAACCGATGAATATCCTGAAGGCTGCCTTGATACAACTATCTGCCAGCCTGGCCTGATCCTCATTCATTGCCCACCCAGATCTGAGGGATGGACGACGCAGTTCTAACGCCAGCACGATCAAGGTTCCCAGCCAGGCCGCAACTTGCAAACCGACAGCATGATTGCTATCCACGCGGGAAAGAAAGGCAATCAATAAAGGAATGCAGGCCGCCGTCAGCAGTACGGATACATAATGATAAGCCCTGATATCCAGGCGCATGGCAACGGCTATCAGGCGCAATTTCAGGGCCAGCATCAGCAACCACAACACATCAATCGCCATACCAAACCACGACTGCATCGCCAGTCCTTCCAACCTGAAAGTGCAGTCGAACAGCAATACACATTCAAGCAGACATAGCATAGCCGCAGGACGAATGGCTCCCAGCCTGTGCGCCAGGAATATGGCAGCTGCCAGCAAGCTCAACTCATACAATTGCAGAACCAGCAGCAAAGCAACGGCAGTGAAAGACCCTGACAATATTGTCATGGTCGCCAGGTTACGGTCGATCAGAAATATTCCATACAACATGCAAAAAGCACTGATGAAATACAAGGGGTTGTACTCGACAAAAAAATACTTGAGCCAGGATCTGGCATCGTTTTTTTGTAACCCGCTCAAATCGGGTATCAGGCCAAAATGTCCGGCTGGCCTGACAGACCTGGTTTCGGTGTCCGTCGCGATTGTGGTATCCATATCAGCCTTCAAAGAAAGTCACGGCATTCCCGGTTTTAATGCGTTTCAGCGTACCTGCTTGAGCAATGATTCAATGGTGTTCAGGTAAGTCTGCAAATCCTGTCGCCCGGTGCTCGTGCAGGCATACGTCGTTCTTGGCTTGC
Organism: Undibacterium sp. Tian12W; assembly: GCF_049339405.1. NCBI lineage: Bacteria > Pseudomonadati > Pseudomonadota > Betaproteobacteria > Burkholderiales > Oxalobacteraceae > Undibacterium > Undibacterium sp. Tian12W. The sequence continues at coordinate 157,962 of NZ_JBMPPK010000012.1, read as the reverse complement.
GATCGATAAATTCCTTGTTGACACTGATCAGCGTGGCTTCTTCCAGCTTGCGCAAATGGGTAGATAAATTTCCTTTGGTGAGCTCCAGTGCAGCCAGCAGGCTAGTGAAGTCAACTGGCCCGCCAGCGATGGACAAGTGCACCATGATCATCAGACGCACGCGGTCAGATAGTAAGGGATGCACTCTTTGCAAATCCTTAGTGCTCATGATGCCGCCTGGTGCCCCGCCAGCATTTGACTGCGATAACGCAAAACCAGTCTGCCTGCAGACAAACCTGCCACGATGCTGAATGTCAGCAGTGGTACCAATAAGGCAGGCGAGCCAACAAAGAATTGATAAGTCCCCAGGCCAAGGCACAATACGCCCAAGCTGACTGCTGCTTTTGAAGGCAGCGTAAACAAGCGTGCCTGGAACAAATAATCTGCAGTAAAAGCCAGCAAGACTGGTGCTATCCACAGCGCCTTGCCAGCCAGTATCAACAAAGCCAGGCAGATGAATTTCATCAACAGGTCAGAGACCAGCGACAATTGGTACATATAGCGAAAATTGCGCCTGATGTAGCTCCCGAGTTCTTCGCCGTTATGTCTGGCAGCCCGCCAGATAACAAAGTACAAAACCAGCACCAGGCCAGCCACAATAAATCCCATTAATCCTATGCCCACGAGCATTAATTCAGGATTTTTACTGCCGCTGCTAATTGTCTCCGTCATTGAACCCGCAGTGAACAACTCCAGCAAACTAAGAGCAAGCACAATAAAAAATACCCCAAGCTGCACGAGCAGATTGGCATCCAGTGTAATGCCGGACAATTTCGCATCAGTTGTATCAGCATCTGCTTGCCGTATCACCTGCCGTATCAAGGCAATACTATTGATTGCCTGTTGAATATCATCATCTTTGCCCATATCAATCCTTTATTGAAAACTAGTTTGCAATACAAACCAAAGAATAGCCGAATAAAAAAATATGTCAAGAACATAAGTTCAAATGACAATTACCGGCAATCTATAAGGGAAAATTGCACCAGCCACCGACAAGCCTGATACACAAGCTTGAGCTGATCTTCAGAAGTAAGAACTTATTACCACTGCCCTCATGAGATAAAAATGAGAGTGGCCAAAATTATTTTTCTGCTGCACTGCTGGCATTGATTTTATGAGCAATCAGCTTTTCAATTTGTCAGACTCGAAAAATGCATTACCAGCCAGTCAATGAATACCCGTAATCGATTACTGAGATGCCGGTTAGGTGGATACACCACGAAGAAAGGATAAGGAGCTGGTTGCCATTCGTCGAGTATGCTGACCAGACTGCCATTGTTAATATGCTCCTGGGCAGCGTAAGCAAATGTCTGGATAATCCCAAGACCAGCCAAACCGGCAGCAAGATGAGCGTTGCTTTCATTCACACCCAACTGACGCTTGCCATTAACTTCTATTTTCTCGCCTGGTTGCGAAAAACTCATACTGAGCGCGCGATTGCTATGTGCAGATAAATAGCTGGCCACCAGATGATTTTTATTGATATCCAGAGGGTGCAAGGGTATTCCGTACTTGTCCAGATAAGCCGGTGAAGCACAGGTAACCCAGGATGCCTGACCTATTTTGCGTGCAATGAATGACTGGTCAGTAATAAGGCCGCCGCGAATAACACAATCAACATTGTCTCCCACCATATCGACATGCCTGTCACTGACACCCAGGTCTATGTGTATGTCCGGGTAGCGCACAAAAAATCCGAGCAGGGCTGGAATTATGACCATACTCGCCAGCGAGCCACCGATATCAATACGCAAATTACCGCGTGGCCGGGTTTGCGCGGCACTGAAACTCATATCGATATCTTCCAGCTCATTCAACAAGCGCAAGGTCTTTTCATAATAGGCCTGGCCATCAGCGGTGACTGACACCCTGCGCGTGGTCCTTTGCAGCAACTTCACCTGTACATGCGCCTCCAGTGCCTGTATCAATTTAGTCAGCGTCGCCTTGGGCATGTTTAAAGAATCTGCCGCCCTGGTAAATGTTCCGGCTTCTACCACACGGGCAAAAGCCCTGATCGCCAGTAATTGATGTTCCATATGTCCCCCTATACCTGACCAGTCATTATTCACATACAGAAATAATGTATTCTATTTTAGCTACTTTATTCAATAATATTCTGGCAGTAAAGTGAACACATCGTCGATTCCGGCGTGGGCAGCCAAAACGGGGCACCCGACATTCATTTACTTACAGGAGAAATATCATGAGCAAAAAACTTGAAGGAAAATTCGCCTTGATCACTGGCGGCACCAGCGGTATTGGACTGGCCACAGCGCAGGAATTTGCCGCCCAAGGCGCAACCGTCTTTATCACGGGCCGCCGCCAGCCAGAATTGCACCAGGCCGTCGATCTGATCGCTGCAAATGCCGGCACAGTAATAGGCATACAAGCTGACGTTGCCAGCCAGACTGACCTTGACCACATGTATGCCACAATCAAGGCCAGGACAGACCACCTGGACATCGTATTTGCAAACGCTGGTGGCGGTGACATGATGCCTTTGGCTGAGGTAACTGAAGAACATTTTGACCGTATTTTTAACAGCAACGTAAAAGGCTTGTTGTTCACGATACAAAAAGCCTTGCCTTTGTTAAAAGATGGCAGCTCCATCATCCTGACATCGTCCACAACCTCAGTGAAAGGCACTGAAAACTTCAGCGTGTATAGCGCCAGTAAAGCTGCTGTTCGCAATTTTGCTCGCAGTTGGTTACTGGACCTGAAGCCACGTAAAATCCGCGTCAATGCCATCAGCCCTGGCCCGGTGCATACACCTGGCCTGGCAGGACTGGTACCTGAGGAACATCAGCAAGGTTTGCTGAATCACCTCGCCAGTCTGGTACCGATAGAGCGACTGGGACAGCCATCCGAAATCGCCAAGGCTGTCACTTTTCTGGCTTCGGATGACAGCAGTTTCATCAATGGCATAGAGTTATTTGTCGATGGTGGCGTGGCGCAAATCTGAGCAAATACCAGCATCAACCAACATAAAAAAACCCCGCATCAAGCGGGGTTCAGTCATTCCAGGCAGTAGCAGAAATCAGCCCGCTCTGGCCTTGCCGTTACGCTCAACATACGCCATCAATTCACCGACAATACCGCGCCTGAAAGCCAGTACGCAGACGATGAAGATCAGCCCAGTCACGATAGTGACTGAGTCACCTATGGTACGGAACCATTCTATCGTGGTGATGTTCGCCAGCAGGTTGCCAAGGTCGCCAAGTTTGTTTTCCAGTGCGATGATGATGATGGCACCAACTATCGGGCCCACCAGCGTGCCCAGACCGCCCACCAGGGTCATCAGGACCACCAGACCAGACATGGACCAGTGTACGTCTGTCAGCGTCTCAAAACCCAGTACCAGGGTTTTGGTGGCACCTGCCAGGCCGGCCAGTGCAGCCGACAGGACGAAGGCCATGAGTTTGTAGCGATCTACGTCATAACCGAGTGAGATCGCGCGTGGTTCGTTTTCTTTCACGGCTTTCAAGACCTGGCCGAACGGTGAATGCACGGTGCGCATGACGATGGCAAATCCGGCAATTGCCACTACCAGCACAAAGTAATACAGCGTCAGGTCAGAACTCAGATCGACCATGCCAAGCAATTTGCCGCGTGGCACGCCTTGCAGGCCGTCTTCTCCACCGGTGAACTTGGCCTGCAGGAAAACGAAGTAGAGCATTTGCGCCAGCGCCAGCGTAATCATCGTGAAGTAAATACCCTGGCGGCGTATCGCCAGTGCGCCCATCACCAGGCCTATCAGAGCTGCTGCCCCTACTCCCAGCAAGATGCCCAGCTCAGTCGGCAAACCGGCATCGCGCAAGGCCCAGCCTGCGATATAACCGGCGGCGCCAAAGAAGGCTGCATGGCCAAAGGACAGCAAACCGGTGAAACCGATGAGCAAATTAAAGGCACAGGCAAACAGGGCGAAGCACAAGAGCTTCATCAGGAACACCGGATAGATAATAAACGGTGCCGCCAGTAACAGGGCAAAAGCAATGCCGTAACTGATTTTCTTATTCATGGTGGCTCCGTTTATTTTTCTTTACCGAACAAACCGGCAGGGCGGATCATCAGGACAATCGCCATGACGATGAACACGACAGTCGCCGACAGCTCAGGATAAAACACCCGTGTCAGGCCTTCGATAATACCCAGGCCCAGACCTGTCAAAATCGAACCCAGAATGGAACCCATACCCCCAATCACCACTACCGCAAACACCGTGATAATCAGGTTGGAACCCATCAGCGGCGACACCTGTATCACCGGTGCTGCCAGCACGCCGGCAAAAGCAGCGAGAGCCACACCAAAGCCATAAGTCAGCGTGACCATCAGCGGCACATTGACACCAAAGGCTTCGACCAGTTTGGGGTTTTCAGTACCGGCACGCAGGTAAGCACCGAGCTTGGTTTTTTCGATGACAAACCAGGTCGCAAAGCAAACTACCAGCGAAGCAACCACCACCCAGGCACGGTAATTCGGCAGTATCATGAAGCCCAGATTGGTCGCCCCCGTCAACGCTTCCGGCACCTGATAAGGCTGGCCGGATACACCGTAGATAGAACGGAACACACCTTCCAGCATCAGCGTAATACCAAAGGTCAGCAACAGGCCATACAGATGATCGAGCTTGTATAGCCAGCGCAGCATGGTCTTTTCTATGACGATGCCAAACAGCCCCACCAGCAAAGGCGCAAGCAGCAACATGGCCCAGTAATTAATGCCAAAATAATTCATGCCCATCCACGCAAGGAAGGCACCCATCATATACAGGGCGCCATGGGCAAAATTAATCACATTCAGCAAGCCAAAAATCACAGCCAGTCCGAGAGACAGCATCGCGTAAAACGAGCCGTTGACCAAGCCCAGCAAAAGCTGGCTCAGCATCGCTTGCAGCGGAATACCAAATATTTCCATGGCACGCTAAATAAAAATGGATGGAAAGGCGAAGACCTCTCAACACAGAGGCACGGAGACACAGAGAAAATCAGGAGAAAAGCCGCATTTTTCTGGCTGATCAGTAAACAATTTTTCTGTGAAAGACTCTGAGAGAAACGGTTTCGTTTTTAACATTGGAAGCATCGCGACGAAGTCCGCGACGCTTCCATTTCAAATTACAGGCACGGCATAAAATTCAATTCCCGGGATGCAGAGCAAGGCGCAAAACACAGCAATACTTTAGTATTGCGAGGCTTTGCAACGCAGCTATGCGCCCGGAAATTGGATTTTATTTCCAGAGGGAGCACTTGGATTCTGATTTAGTCGTAAATGCTTGCTCACCCGGAATAGTCTGCGCCACTTTGTAATAGTCCCAAGGCTCTTTGGACTCAGCACTGGTCTTCACCTGCATGAGGTACATGTCATGGATCATGCTGCCATCGCCGCGGATGTAACCGTTTTTAGCGTAGATGTCATTGATCTTGGTTGTCCTCAATTTTTCCATTACCTTGGTCATGTCATCCGTACCGGCGGCCTTGACGGCATTCAGGTAAGTCAGGGTCGCAGAGTAGTCAGCCGCTTGCAGGCTGGAAGGCATTTTTTTCATTTTTTCGAAGTAGCGGCGTGACCATTTGCGCGCTTCTTCATTCTGGTTCCAGTACCAGCTATCGGTCAGATACATACCTTGCGTGGCGTTCAGACCCAGAGAATGGATGTCATTGATAAACATCAGCAAGCCAGCCAGCTTCATGGTCTTCGTGACGCCAAATTCATTAGCGGCTTTTACGGCATTGATGGTGTCACCACCAGCATTTGCGAGGCCCAGGATTTGTGCCTTGGAAGCTTGCGCCTGCAACAGGAAAGAAGAGAAGTCAGATGCTGACAAAGGATGCTTGACCGCGCCCGCAACCGTACCGCCATTGGCTTTGACGACATTGGCTGTATCACTTTCCAGCGACGCACCAAAGGCATAATCAGCAGTCAGAAAATACCAGCTCTTGCCACCCTGTTTGACGACTGCAGAACCTGTACCCTTGGCCAGCGCAACGGTGTCGTACGCATAATGCACGGTGGTCAGTGCGCATTCTTCATTGGTCAGGCGGGCAGAGCCGGCACCGATGGAAATAAAAACGCGTTTCTTTTCTGCGGCCACTTTTGCCATCGACAAAGAAGTACCGGAGTTGGTACCGCCGATCAGCATATCGACGCCATCACGGTCAAACCATTCACGGGCGCGGCTGGCGGCGATATCGGCCTTGTTTTGATGGTCGGCTGTGACCAGTTCAATTTTCTTGCCCAATACCGTGCCGCCAAAATCGGCAATCGCCATCTTGATGGCTTCTGCACCACCCTGGCCATCTATATCAGAATACAGGCCAGAAATATCGGTGATGAAACCGATCTTGACCACATCACCAGATACTTGCGCATTTGCATTCAGCGCCAGGCCAGCCAGTGCAGCGGAAACAGCGAGACTTGCTACTTTTAATTTCGTGAATGTTGCTTTCATGCGTCTTCTCCAATCATATTTTTATTCAAACCTGCTTCACCAAGACAGCGAGGCAGTTACTTAACCATGCCAACCAAACACACTTACATTACACGCCCAATAATTCATTCAGAACAGGCATTTTTTCCTGCAATTGCGCAGACGCAAAACTCTCAACGATCTGCCCATGCTCCATGACATAAAACCTGTCCGCCAGCGGAGCAGCAAAGCGGAAATTCTGTTCGACCATGACGATGGTGTAACCCTTGGATTTGAGCATCGTGATCATGCGTGCCAAAGCCTGGACGATGACCGGTGCCAGGCCTTCGGAAATTTCATCGAGCAGCAAGAGACGGGCACCCGTGCGCAAGATGCGCGCCACTGCCAGCATCTGTTGTTCACCACCTGACAAACGTGTGCCCTGACTGTTTTTACGTTCTGCCAGATTGGGGAACATCTCGTAAATCTCGGCTACCGACATGCCCTTGTTATCTTTCGATACCGAAGGTGGCAACATCAGGTTTTCTTCTGTGGACAAGGACGAAAATATCCCACGCTCTTCAGGGCAATAACCCACGCCCAGATGCGCCACTTTATGGGTAGGCAGATGGATAGCCTCTTGGCCATTGATCTTGATCGAACCCTTGCGGGCACCAGTCAGGCCAACAATGGCACGCATGGTGGTCGTGCGGCCGGCACCATTGCGGCCGAGGATGGTCACGACTTCGCCCTGGTTCACTTTCAGATTCACGTCATGCAGGATATGTGATTCGCCATACCAGGCTTGCAGGCCGGTAATTTCCAGTGCCGGGCTGGTGTTGGTACTTGTATTTTTACTCGTGGCACTCATGCATGCGCCCCTTCCAGCTCGCCGCTGGTACTGCCCATATAGGCTTCCATGACTTTGGGATTGGTGGATACTTCCTTGTACGTGCCTTCAGCCAGCATGGCACCGCGCTGCAAGACCGATATCTTGTCGCAAATACCCGACACCACGTTCATATTATGTTCCACCATGAGGATGGTGCGGCCCGCCGACACCTTCTTGATCAGCTCGGTCACGCGATGCACATCTTCATGGCCCATGCCTTGCGTGGGTTCATCGAGCAACATCATTTCAGGTTCCATCGCCAGGGTGGTCGCAATTTCCAGCGCACGCTTGCGGCCATAGGGCAAATCGACGGTGACGGTGTCAGCAAAAGAAGTCAGATCAACCTCAGCCAGCAACTCCATGGCACGCGCATTGAGCTGGTTCAGCGATTGTTCGCTTTTCCAGAAATGAAAGGATGTGCCGAGTTTTCTTTGCAAGCCTATGCGCACATTTTCCATGACAGTCAGGTGCGGGAACACTGCTGAAATCTGGAATGAACGTATGATGCCCTGGCGCGCAATCTGGGCCGGTTTGGCCGAGGTGATGTCGCGTCCATTGAACAGGATTTGCCCCGAAGTCGGGACAAGAAATTTGGTCAGCAAATTAAAACAGGTGGTCTTGCCGGCACCGTTAGGGCCGATCAGGGCGTGGATATGCCCACGCTGCACCTGCAAATTCACATCGCTTACAGCTGTGAAGCCCTTGAACTCTTTGGTCAAGCGCTTTGTCTCCAGGATGACGTCGGTCATCTCTTCTCCTTATTGTCTGGCTTATGGTTATTACTCCAACGCGACAACACTTCCTTTATTTTTTGGAAGTTTTTATATTAGCTTTTTATAATACCCAGCAAACCGTTTTCTAAACAATACGGTATAACTACCATAAGTAGTACCACGCAAGATTTGGAAGTTTTTATTTTCCCAATATACTCCTTGCCGCCTTCTCTGCAATCATCACAGTAGGTGAGTTGGTATTACCTGAGGTTATAGTCGGCATAATAGAAGCATCAGCCACGCGCAGGCCGTTTATGCCTATGACGCGCAAGTTGCTATCGACTACCGTCAGAGCATCGTCTGCACGACCCATTTTGCAGGTACCTACCGGGTGGAAGATCGTTGTACCTATATCCCCTGCTGCTCTGGCCAGTTCTTCTTCCGTCTGGAACTGTACACCAGGCTTCATTTCCTCTGGCTGGTATTTTTGCAATGAGGGCGCGGCGATGATCTTGCGTGTCAGTTTCAGCGAGTCGGCAGCAATCTTGCGGTCTTCAGGCGTCGTCAGGTAGTTGGGCACGATTTTCGGTGCTGCTGAAGCATCATTGCTGGCAATGCGCACATGACCACGCGAAGTAGGGCGCAAATTACAGACACTGGCCGTGAACGCCGGGAAATCATGCAGCGGGTCACCAAATTTCTCCAGCGACAAGGGCTGCACATGGTATTGCAGATTAGGTGTCGCCTGGCTGGCATCCGAGCGGGTAAATGCACCCAGTTGCGACGGTGCCATCGACATCGGGCCACTCTGGAACATCGCATATTCCAGCCCTATGCGTGCCTTGCCTATGAGGCTATTGGCCATCTTGTTGAGTGTTTTGGCACCGGTAATCCTGAATGCAGAACGTATCTGCAAATGGTCTTGCAAGTTGCTGCCAACGCCAGGCAATTCATGCACAACATCAACGCCAGCCTGTTGCAAATGTGCCGCATCACCTATGCCCGACAATTGCAAAATCTGCGGTGAACCTATCGCTCCTGCGGCCAGCACGGTTTCTTTCATGGATTCGGCAAACCAGTTGCGGCCACCACCTGTGAATTCCACGCCTGTGCAACGCTTGCCTTGCTCATCACTCCTGATAACCAGCTTTTGCACTTGGCAACCAGTCATGATAGTCAGATTGCTACGCTCAGCCGCCGGTTTCAGAAAAGCCTTGGCAGCATTCCAACGTATACCGCGTTTCTGGTTCACATCAAAATAGCCGCAGCCTTCATTATTGCCACGGTTAAAGTCATCACTTTTGGGAATGCCAACTTCGGCTGCTGCATTGCGGAAAGCATCCAGGATTTCCCATGACAGCCTTTGTTTTTCCACCCGCCATTCACCGCCCTTGCCATGGAATTCTGCGTCACCGCCGTGGTGGTCTTCGCTCTTCTTGAACAGTGGCAAGACATGCTCCCAGCGCCAGCTATCGTCACCTGTCAGTTCTGCCCATTGCTGGTAATCCCTTTCCTGTCCTCGCATATAAATCATGCCATTGATGGATGAGCTGCCACCCAGCACCTTGCCACGCGGATAAATCAGGCTGCGGCCATTCAGGCCCGCTTCTGCCTCGGTACGGAACATCCAGTCTGTGCGCGGATTATTGATGCAGTACAAATAACCAACCGGGATATGTATCCACACGTAATCATCCTTGCCACCTGCTTCTATCAGCAAAACCCGGTTGTCAGGGTTCTTGCTGAGGCGGTTCGCCAATACACAACCTGCAGTACCGGCACCAACTACGATGTAATCAAACTGTCCTGCTGCTTCCATACCAATTCCTTGTTGTTTATTAAGCCTGCATTTCTGCAATTAATGCAGCCATCAGCTCTGCCACACTCAAATCTCTCACTGCAGCCATGCCCTGTCCGGCCCACATCGACATCAGTTCAGTATTCGCAGCCTTGCCTGCCGCTGCGCGTATGGACCCTGTCAGTGCGTTTTGTATAGGATAGGCGGGAACTTTGTCAGCCACGGCATCCATGGTTTGCATGAAATGATTGTCTAGGCCACGTGCAATACGGCCAGAAAAAGCACGGGTCTGGCGTGTCGTATCGCTACTACTGTCCAGCAAACGTTGCTTGTAAGCTGGGTGTATCGCTGATTCCTTTGTCGTCAGGAAGGCAGTACCCATCTGCACCATCTGCGCACCAGCCTGCAGCATTTGTTTGATCTGCCTGCCATCCATGATGCCGCCAGCGGCAATGATGGGCACCTGCATATGCGGCTTGCAGGCTTCCAGCAAGGCGAACAGGCCCAGAGTCGATTCTTTTTGTGCACCAATGAAAGTCCCACGGTGACCACCCGCCTCCACCCCTTGCAGGCAGACAGCATCCGCTCCCATGGCTTGCCAGACTATGGCTTCCTGCAAGTTGGTGGCAGTACCCACCACTTTTATTCCCGCGTCGTGCAGGCGTTGTAACTGGCTGCCATGCAGCACATCAAAGGTAAAACTGGCGACCGCAGGGCGGGCCGTGATCAGGGCATCAAGCTGGGCTTCAAAGTCTTCACACCAGCGGGTTGGGGTCGGCAAGTTGTCCCAGCCCAGTTCTGCACAAACTGGCTGCAGCAAAAGCTTGGCGGCTTCAAGGGCAGCAAAATCAACTTGTGGGCGGGTTTGTACGAACAGGTTGATGGCGAAAGGCTTGTCCGTCAGTCTTCTGATGTGTTCAGCCTGCTCTATAATGGCGAGCGGGGTCAGCAAGGGGGCTGCCAGCGAGCCCAGGCCGCCTGCGTTGGACACTGCGGCCACCAGTTCCGGGGTGGTGGCGCCACCGGCCATGGGGGCCTGGATGATGGGGTGGGGGCAGAGGGTTGGCAGGCTGGGCATTTACGACTCCGGGTCAAGTTAATGATATGAATTGCTGGTAATAAGGAAATCGAGCTTTCTTGATCATGTATAAATTAAGTTTTTGTACGCTAACCGATTTACATACTTCTGTCACTGTATTGCGATTGCAGGTCGGGGGTAGCCCGACAACTACTCACTTTTCTTGTCTCGCCAAGAAAAGTAAGCCAAAAGGCGACCGAGGCGTCGCTGCCCCCTGAAGGGGGTTCCCGTTTGTGCGGTACAAAAAATGGGAAGGTCCGAAACTCGCTGCGCTCAGACAGCGGCCCTTCTTTTTCCATTTTCTGTACCGCACAAACGGCATCGACACATCGGAACGGCAAAATTCAAAAACAACGGCAACCCCCAAAACCCCAGTTGATCAACGTCCTTAACACAATTTAAATTTAGGTCGCATTGACGTTGTTTTTGACTCTGCTTTTGATCTTAATCCGCTTGGGACGATGTAATTTGTGCTTCACGGAAAATGGATCAGAAAGCTTCGTTGTTTGAGCGCAGCGAGTTTCGAAGCTTTCCCATTTTTTGTGACGCACAAATTATGCTGGAGCGTAGCGCAAGCACCCGAAGGGCGAGTCTGCGGTCGCCTTTCTTTGAATACTTTCTTTGGCGAAGCAAAGAAAGTATTTCGGCTGCCGGGCCGAGACCCGGCTTGTGTCCACTAAGGGCAATCTCTTTAATAAAGATTCAAGCATGCAACGAACGTCATTGGACTTCAGCAAACAAAAACATACATACTTGAAAAGCCTAATGTTGGGCTGATAAAGCGTAGCCCAACCTACGAAACTATAAACGTATGCAACGAACGCTGCTGTACTCCTGCCTGAGCAGGAGCGACGACAATCTGATTGCCGTTTATCGACAGAACCCCATCCTCATCCCGACCTTCTCCTTGAAGGAGAAGGAGCAGCACGCAGTCGCTACTTCGCCACCGGCATCGTAAACTCCGCCCCTTTATCTATGCTGTCCGGCCACCTCTGCATGATGGATTTATAGCGCGTATAAAAGCGTATGCCCTCTTCGCCATAGGCATGCACATCGCCAAATAAAGAACGCTTCCAGCCGCCAAAAGAATGCCAGGCCATGGGCACAGGAATAGGCACATTGATGCCCACCATGCCGACTTGTATGCGACGTGAGAATTCGCGCGCGGTATTACCGTCCGAGGTAAACAAAGACACGCCATTACCAAATTCATGACGGTTGATCAGTTCAACAGCAGAGGCAAAATCAGGGACGCGGACTACGCACAGGACAGGTCCAAAAATTTCTTCGCGGTGTATTTTCATGCCCTCTTTGACATGATCAAACAAACAGCCGCCGAGGAAGAAACCAGACTCATGACCAGGCACTTTAAGGCCACGGCCATCGACCAGCAATTGCGCGCCTTCGGCTATGCCTTCAGCGATATAAGATTCGATTTTTGCCTTGTGCTGGGCTGTCACTACCGGGCCCATTTCGGCATCAGACTCCATGCCGTTCTTGATCTTCAAGGCCTGCACGCGTGGTACTAAAGCTTCGACTAATTTATCAGCTACATTGCCAACGGCAACAGCGACCGAGATCGCCATGCAACGTTCACCGGCAGAACCGTAAGCTGCACCCATCAGGGCATCGACGGCTTGTTCCAGATTGGCGTCGGGCATGACGACCAGGTGATTTTTTGCGCCGCCCAGAGCCTGCACGCGTTTGCCCATGCGCGTGCCTTCGCTGTAGATGTATTCAGCGATAGGGGTGGAACCTACGAAGGAAATAGCCGACACATCCGGGTGCTGCAGCAGTGCATCAACAGCCACTTTATCGCCCTGCACGACATTAAAAACACCATCCGGCAAACCGGCTTTTTTGAGCAAGTCAGCTATCAGCAAAGAGCAGGAAGGGTCGCGCTCGGACGGTTTCAAAATGAAGGTATTGCCCGTCGCTATCGCCAGCGGTGCCATCCACATCGGCACCATGAAAGGGAAGTTGAAAGGCGTAATACCAGCCGTCACACCCAGCGGTTGACGCAAGTTGTAATTGTCTATGCCACCACCGATATTGTCCGAGAATTGCGACTTCAACAGTTGCGGCATGCCGCAGGCGAACTCAACGATGTCTATGCCGCGTGTGACTTCACCCATGGCGTCCGACAAAACCTTGCCATGTTCGCGGGTGATCAGGGTTGCCATTTCCTTATGATGCTGGTCCAGCAATTCCTTGAACTTGAACATCACACGGGCGCGTTTCAGCGGCGCAGTTTCTGCCCAGGCAGGTGCAGCAGCCTTGGCAGCGGCGATGACAGCCTCAACTTCTTCCGGGCTGGCGAGGGCTACACTGCCTGTCACTTCGCCAGTAGCAGGGTTGAATACATCTTGCTGGCGGCCACTGGCAGAAGCATAAGCCTGGCCATTCATATAATGCGCGATTGTGGATGTCATAAGTAAACCTTAGAGGTAATGTGAAATTTTTTCTGCGGTGGCATAGAGATTAATTCACTCGCCCTGCTAAATCCAATGAGTTATTATCAATAGCAATATAAGGATTGCTGATAATGGACTTGATACAACTACGTGCCTTTGTCGCCGTGGCGAAAGAAGGTAACCTGACGCGGGCAGCAGAACAATTGCATGTGACCCAGCCCGCCGTCAGTCTGCAGATCAAGTCCCTGCAAGATAGCTTGCAACTAAGTTTATTCACACGCAGCGCCAGCGGCATGCGCCTGTCCAACGATGGTGCAAAACTCTTGCCCTATGCAGAAAAAGTCATTGCCAGCATGGGCGAATTTCGCCAGGCCGCCCATAGCATGCACAGCACCATCTCTGGCGAGCTGGCGATAGGCACGATACTGGACCCGGAGTTCACCCGACTCGGTATTTTTTTGAAACGCCTGGTCGAGACTTATCCACAGTTATCCACAAAGTTGCAGCAAGGCATGTCGGGTACGGTCTTGCAACAAATCCGTGCGGGTACGCTGGATGTGGGCTTTTACCTGGGCCAGCCACCGGACGACGGCAAAACACCCTGCCACAGCCAGGTGCTGACGCCATTTACTTACCGGGTAGTGGCACCCAAAGGCTGGAAAAACCGGGTCGCTGGCCAGGACTGGGCCAGCCTGGCCAGCTTGCCATGGCTGTGGACACCGGCAGAGTCTGCCCATCACCGGCTACTCAGCCAGATTTTTGCCGGGCTTGGGGTAGCCCCCAACAAAGTCGCCCTGGTAGATCAGGAACCGAGCATGCTGGATCTGGTCAAGTCTGGCGTTGGCCTGAGCCTGATACGGGATGCCATTGCAATACGCGAAGCCCACGCCCATGGCCTGGTGATTGCTGATGCTGTCAGTATCACGACAGAACTGAGTTTCATCTGTCAGGAAAAACGCCAGCATGAAGCCATGATCGCAGCAAGTTTTGCCTTGTTGAAAACGATCTGGGTATAGAAGTTTGCAAGAGTGTATCCCCAGCCGCACACAAGGGCTTAAAACCAGAAAATTTCTGCCTTTATTGGAAATTCAGCGGTATATTCCCACCACTCATCTATTTCGGAAACATCGTTCGTGAAATTCCTGTTATCCAGTTTGCTTGTATCTCTGGCCATCGTTCCTGCCATCAGCCATGCAGAAACGATCAAACTGCTTATCCAGGAATTTGCACCTTTCACCCATACCGAGCCCAAGAGCGGTGAAATCCAGGGTGTATTGACTGAAAAGATACAGGAAATCCTCAAGCGTGCAGGCGACAATTACAGCATCAGCAGCACATCACTGGCGCGCGGTTTGAATTCCACGCTGAATGATGACAATACCTGTCTGTTTGGCTTTCGCCGTACTCCTGAACGTGAGAATTCATATAAATGGGTAGGCCCGCTGGTCAACGACAATTGGGTGTTATATGGCCGCAAAATGGATCTCCGTATCCTCAAGAATTTTGAAGATGCCAAGCCATATTCAATAGGCTCTTATAAAAATGCCGCCACAGGTTTGCAACTCAACGAACAGGGCTACAAAATAGAATTTGCGAGCCAGGATGAAGACAATCCACGCCTGCTGGTGAATGGCCGGCTGAACTACTGGATAGTCTCAGAGTCACACGGCATGTTCCTTGCCCAGCAGCAAGGCTTTGCCAATGATATTGTGCGTGCCATCAAATGGAAAAGTGTAGAGCTCAATATGTTATGCAATGTCCGCATGGACAAACAGCGCATAGAGCTCTACAACAAAATCAATAAAGAACTGGATAATGACGGCACCATGGAAAAAATCATGCGCAAATACGGAGTCAAATAATGGCCAGATCAACCAAGGCCGCCTATGCTGTCAATCGCCTGCGTGAACGCAGCAACAATGCGCCCTATTCCATGGTCAGCCTCGCCGATGGCCGCTTTTCGCTGACCCTGGCTAATCTCGAACAACCAGACGAATTACCAGTCAGCGTCAGCGATGCCATGGAAATGGATGAATTTGTCGTTTATGTTAACAACCTGCATAAACAGGCTCCCAAAAAAGCCAGCAAACTGGATGTCGCTTTTGAGAAAAAAATTGCGGCAGCCAAACAGAAATAAAAACCTGCAGAAATAAAAGTTTTCAGAAGTAAAGTCTGATCTATAAGGAAAATTCTATGAAATACAATTGTCTTACCGCCCTGCTCGCCACCAGCCTGTTCGCTGGCATCCTATCGACTGCACCGACCCAGGCACAAGCTGCTGACAGCGTGGTCATCAACAGGCTGACTAAAATCGATGAAAAAGTCGGTAGCGGCAAAGAAGCCCTGCCTGGCAATACCGTGTTTGTCCATTACACGGGCTGGTTGCATGATCCTTTTGCCAGCAGAGAGCGTGGTAACAAGTTTGACAGCTCTGTAGGCCAGCAAGCCTTCTCCTTCACCATAGGCTCAGGCCGCGTCATCAAAGGCTGGGAACAAGGGGTTGCAGGGATGAAGGTAGGTGGCAAGCGCACCCTGATCATACCGCCAGAACTGGGCTATGGTGCTGCCGGTGCAGGCAATGGCATGATACCGCCGAACGCCTATCTGATCTTTGATATTGAATTGCTGGACGTGAAATAAGACCTTGTATTCGCAGGAGCCTAGCCTTCAGGGCAACTGACTGGCTTTGATTTCCTGCAAATCTGTCCAGACAGATTCATAAGAATAAATTGCATAAAAAAATACCGAGATCGCCAGCACCGTTGCCAGGGTTCCTGCATAAAACAGCAGGCTAAGGCCAGCAGGGAAAATATACTGGTACCAGCCCAGCAGGCTGGCAGCGACCATGGCAAAAAAAGACAGATTGATCAGGCGGCGGCTTTTACGCATGGTGCCAAAAGCAAAAAACACCAGCACCAGTAAAGTCAAAGAAAAATTAAGTAAACCCGCCACAGAATTGCCTTTCTTGCTTAATATTAAATCAATAATCTACTATATCAAATTCAATCCTGTTTGCCATTGTACTAATGGCTAAAATTGTAACCAGACGTCAACATCAGGCTGAAAATTTTTCATTCTGCATTTTTCTGGCACTCGCACAGGCGGGCCAGATGCACCAGGAATTTTTATGACATATCTGCTTGCACTAGACCAGGGCACTTCCAGCTCACGCAGCATCATTTTTAACGAAGGCGGTGAATTGATTGCCACCGCCCAGCAAGAATTCCGCCAGATTTTCCCGCAGCCAGGCTGGGTAGAGCATGACGCCCAGGAAATCTGGCAAAGCCAGTTTGCCACTTGCCAGCAAGTCATGAGCAAAGCCGGTTTGCAGGCAAAAGACATCGCCGCCATAGGCATTACCAACCAGCGCGAAACCACGGTGCTATGGGACAGGAAAACTGGCCAGCCGCTATACCATGGCATCGTCTGGCAAGACCGCCGCACAGAAGCTTATTGCGATGAATTGCGTCAGCAAGGCTATGCGCCACGCATACAAACCAAAACTGGCCTGATACTTGACCCCTATTTTTCTGCCACCAAACTCAAGTGGCTGCTCGATCATGTTCCCAACGCCCGCCGCCGTGCAAATGCCGGTGAACTGGCTTTTGGCACTATCGACAGCTGGCTGGCCTGGCAACTCAGTGAAGGAGCGCTGCATGTCACCGATGTCAGCAATGCCTCGCGCACCATGCTGTACAACATCCACGACAACAAGTGGGATGAAGAATTACTGAGCTGGTTTGACATACCCAAAAAGCTGTTGCCAGAAGTCTTGCCGTCCAGCCACCAGTTTGGTCATAGCAAGCTGCTGGGTGCCGCCATCCCGATTGCCGGCATTGCCGGTGACCAGCAGGCCGCCTTGTTTGGCCAGGCCTGCTTTACCCCGGGCATGGCCAAAAATACCTATGGCACGGGCTGCTTCATGCTCATGCACACTGGTGATCAATGTCCAGATTCGCAAAACGGCCTGATCAGCACCGCAGCCTGCCAGACCGATGCTCACGCCCAATATGCGCTGGAGGGTAGTGTCTTCATCGGCGGAGCAGTCGTGCAATGGCTCAGGGATGGTCTGAAAGCCATACAGCATTCGACCGATGTGGAACAACTGGCCGCCACCGTGCCAGATTCTGGTGGCGTGGTCTTTGTCCCTTCCTTCACCGGCCTTGGGGCGCCTTACTGGGTGCCTTCTGCCAAGGGTGCCATCCTCGGCCTGAGCCGTGGTACGACCGTCGCGCATATCGCCCGCGCCGCGCTGGAATCGATTGCCTTTCAAAGTACTGCCCTGCTGCAAGCCATGGTCAGGGACGCGGTTTTCCCTATCAGGGAATTACGTGTCGATGGCGGTGCAGCAGCAAATAATATGCTGTTGCAATTCCAGGCAGATTTGCTGGGCATACCGGTGATACGCCCCAAAGTCACAGAAACCACGGCCCTGGGCGCAGCTTATCTGGCAGGTTTGGGAGCTGGGGTATATAAAAGTATGGAAGAATGCGCAAACCAGTGGCAAATGGAGACGCAATTTACGCCAGCCATGAGCCGCGATGAAGCCGCCAGCCTTATGCAAAACTGGGAAATCGCCATAGGGAAAGTAAGATAAAACAATTAAGACAAGACAAGTAAGATAGGACCAGTAAAATCTCCCAAAGACAAGATATCCACAGCCTGTTTTACAGTCAGCTTTATAGCTTATAGCTGGCATTTTTACTAAAAAGAGAGAAAAAAAATGAAAATCATCAAATGGTCTGCTGGCATACTGATTATTGCCATCGCCCTGATACTGGCAATCGCCTATGCCTTGCCAAATGAATACAAGGTCAGCCGCAGTGTCCAGATACATTCCACCCCGGCCAAGATATTCCCCCTGATCGCCACACCCAGGGAATGGAAAAACTGGTCAGTCTGGAACCAGCGTGACCCGAATATGAAAATGGAATTTTCTGGCCCGGAATCAGGCACGAATGCTGCCTGGGAATGGAAAAGCGCTTCACAAGGCAATGGCGGCATGAAACTCAGCCACGCCAGCCCTTTCCGTGAAATTGATTATGAGCTGCATTTTGAAGGCATGGGCAAACCATCGACAGGCAGTTTCCTGCTCGAAGCCCAGCCAGATGGCACTAAAGTCACCTGGAAAATGGAAGGCAGCAGCGAAGGAAATTTCATGATGAAGCTATTTGCCCCATTTATGGATAAAATGGTGGGTCCCGATTTTGAAGCTGGCTTAAGTAATCTGAAAAAGTTCGGTGAGAAAAATTAAAGCCCACGTAGCTAAAACTACATCGCATTTCGACTGATTGCATCAATGAAACTCAAGTATGTCCTGATACTGGCATTGCAGATGCTGACCGCACTGCCAGTTTCCCCTGTTTTTGCAGCAGCAGCTGGCAATACTTCGGCCCCGGCCAAAGCAGCGCCAAGCACGCAGGCGGTGTTCGTCGTCGCACCAGAAGATTTGCCCAAGCAAAATTCTGGTGTACAGATAGACACACCCAAGCAAGCCGCCACTGAAAAAAGCAATAAACCTGATGTACCTATCCTGGTATGGTCAGGCCCGGTCCCCCTGGCAGGTGGCCTGTGGATACTGGTCGCCTCCATGCCAGTACTGGCCTCGCTGTATTTCGCTTATCAGTTACTGATGTTCATCAAAGCCAGACGCCGCCGTTTATCCACAGAGCGGGGTAGTTGAGCGCTGAATTTAAATAAGAAAAAAGACTAAAAAAGGGGACTTATACAAACTCGTCCCAGCAAGGCGTAGCGACGAAGACAGTACTTTAGTACGGCTAGGAGCTGCAACGCAGTTGGGGCGAGTTTTTATAAGTCCTTATACGTTTTTCACATAATCTTCATCAATCTGTCACCAGCCTGTCACCTCTGCATCCTAAAGTCTCCCTTAACCTACAACCATAAGCGGAGACCAGCATGTCCAGCAAAGCCTTGATAGACAATGCCGTTTTCAATTCCACCACGTCTGGCCGCAAGGGCCTGGCAGACAAATTGTTTGCCCACTGGTTCAGCCGCCTTGTGTATGCCCAGATCTGGGAAGATCCACAAGCTGACCTGAATGCCCTGCAACTGAAACCAGGCGCGAATATCCTGACCATTTCTTCCGGCGGCTGCAATGCCCTGGCTTATTTGTCCGCTGAACCGGCTGCAGTGCATGCCGTGGATTTGAATGCAGCACACCTGGCGATGTTGAATATCAAGCAAACTGCCATCAGGCACTTGCCGGACTATGATGCGGTGCTGGCATTTCTGGGTAATGCCGACAAGCCAGATAACCTGAAGCGCTACAAGCGTCATATACGCAGTCAATTGTCAGACGATGCCAGCAACTTCTGGGAAAGTCGCTCTTTGTCAGGCAAACCACGCTACCATTATTTTACCAACCAGGCTTATCAGCATGGCTTGCTGGGTAACTTCATCGGCTTTGCGCATTTCTTTGTGCGCATGATGGGTGGCGACATGAGCAAGCTCATGCAGGCTAACAACCTGCAGGAACAGGCACAAATGTTCGAGCAATATGTCGCGCCAGTATTCGAGACGCGCTTATTCCGCCTCATCGCCAGCCAGCCGCTGGCCCTGTATAGCCTGGGCATACCGCCATCGCAATTTGCTGAACTGAAACACGATGCCAAAAACGGCCTGCATCTCTTGTTCAAGGAAAGAATGCGTCATCTGGCCTGTGATTTCCCTCTGGCAGAAAACTGTTTTGCCCAACAGGCATTTGGCCGCCGTTATGACACCAAAAAACAGGCTGCCCTGCCCATGTATCTGCAACAGGAGCATTTCCATACCCTGCGCCGCA
The DNA here is from genome assembly GCF_049339405.1 of Undibacterium sp. Tian12W. NCBI lineage: Bacteria > Pseudomonadati > Pseudomonadota > Betaproteobacteria > Burkholderiales > Oxalobacteraceae > Undibacterium > Undibacterium sp. Tian12W. The sequence goes on along the minus strand of NZ_JBMPPK010000012.1, from coordinate 137,820 downwards.
ATATAGACAGGCTGCATCCGCATCATCAAACCCTGACTGATTTTTTGCGTGGCCAGCCACGGGCGTCCATGGATGCTTATCTCTTCCTTGATGCACAGGACTGGATGGATGAGCAACAATTGACAGAACTCTGGCAAGAAGTGACGCGCACTGCAGCACCTGGAGCCAAAGTGGTATTCCGCACCGGTGGCAGCGAATCACCGCTGGAAGCCAAGTTACCGGCAGACATACTGGCCGTCTGGCATACCGATGTTGCGCATAACCGTGCCCTGTATGCCACTGACCGCTCTGCCATCTATGGCGGCATGCACCTATATACCAAGATGTAATCAGTAAATTGCATACCTCTTTACCGCCACGCGTGGTGGCAGATGCGCTGTGGCTGCTGACTGCGCGTTCGCGCGGTGGCCGGCACTGGCTGCACAATGCCACTTGCGACATCCAGGCCATAGAAATTGCCGGACAAAGCCAGCCCGTGAGTTTGCTGGACAGCAGCAACTGGCAAGAAAGCTATGTTGCCAGTCCACGTTCAACCTGGTTGCGTTATCCACGCCAGGAGCTGCTGCGCGGCGCAAGTCCAGCCAAGGCACAAGCGATCAAACTACTTAGTTGTCCCATCCTTGGGCCACTTTCTGCGCTGTTCAAAGCCAGTAAACTGGACCAGGCAGCGATTATTGCCAATCACCTGGTTTCCACCAATTTGTACGCAGACTGGTCAGCAGATGACATCAATCAAACTACCGACAAGCTGCTAAGCACTTATCCACAGCGCCCACTGATGATGCGCAATATCTGTCCACAGGTAAACCCTGAACTGGCTGCCAGCCTGCTTGCTACCGGCTGGCAATTACTACCCAGCCGCATGATCTACCTGTGCGATCCACAACAAACCAGCGTCTGGAAACACAATCATGTGAAACAGGATGCCCGCCTGCTCGATCATCCTGAAGTAGAAGTACTGACACATGAACACTTGCAAATGCAGGATATCGCTGTCTTGCAACAACTCTACCGCCAGCTCTTCATCGACAAACACTCTTACCTGAACCCAGACTTCACAGCCGCTTTCTTTGAGCTTTGTCTGGAAACCCAGTTTCTGGAAATGCATGCATTGCGCTGGCAAGGCCGCCTGGTCGGTGTGCTCGGTATTTATACCCACCAGGAAAATGGCTGGCTGACTACACCTTTGATAGGTTATGACACCAGCCTGCCTAAAGAACTGGGTTTGTATAGGAGATTGATGGCTTTATTACTCAAAACAGCCAGAGACAAGAAGCTGAAACTGCATTACAGCTCAGGTGCCAGCCAGTTCAAACGGGCACGCGGTGGCATGCCCCAACTGGAATATACCGCCATCTATAACCGCCACTTATCCACAACTGCAGTACAAAGTACTGCGCTTTTTGCCCGTTTACTCAGGACTTTTGCGCCAGCAATCCTAAAAAAAGCGGACGGGATTTAAGTAAAAAATATAAAAACAGACATGTTTTTCCTGTGGATAAGCCTATGCATATCCACAGGACGAACTGTGCAAAACCACGAAAAGTCTGACTGAGGTTTTTCTTATCCCAAAACCGTCCTTTTTTCATACAGGACTTATCAGTGCATCTATACATGAACTAAGTGCTTGTTTCTGTGGACAAATTAAGACTTATCCACAAAAAATCGCGACGTTAACTACTATTACTATGTATATATAAACTAATTATTTAATTAAACCCTTTTCGGAAAACCCTGGAAACTTTTTCTGAAAGACCTGGTTTTGATGCAAATAAAAAACGCCTGATTAAAAAATTTGGAATTTGATATTTACAATTCGATCTTTCAAAAAAAGCAGCTGGTCAACACCAGACACTTTTCATAAAAAACCTGGCCTCCAAAAAATAGGGCATCACATTTTTTTTATTGCAGACAAATTCAAGTTTTGAAAATTGCCTTGCTTTAAAAAACGCAGTCCATGACTTTGCAAGAGATCATCGACCTACTTTTTTCCTGAAATTCTTCCTTGCAGCGCTGTAAATCAGCTTTCTTTTGAAAATTTACGTTGAAAAACAACATTTCTAAAAAAATCTTTGTGGATAAGTCTGCTGATATCCACTGCATCTATTGTGTGTAACTCCGAATTCACTGATCAGCAGGTTTACTGTTCAGATTTTGTCCTGTGGATATACAGACTTTTATCACCGCCTTATCATTTGCCTAAGCGCTTGATCCTGTGGATGTTTACCGACTTATCCACAGCAACATGCCTGCGTTAACAACTATTACTATTTTTATATAAAGTTATTCAAGTTAAAGGTATCCACAGCTCAAAAAACGCAAAAAAACAAAAGCAAAAAACTGTCGTAGAATCCGTTACTCATTCAATCCTCAGGGACAAAACACCATGAAACTATGGTCAGGTTTACTATTTTCAGCCGTGCTGGCTTGCTCTGCTGCCCATGCAGAAAAACCGACTGAAGCCTCCGTCAAGGAATTGCTGGTATTGACGAATAGTCAGCAAATCCTGAAAAGTACCGAAGCGCAGATGGATGCCGTCATGAAAAACATGATGAAAGCTGTCCTGAAAGACCAAGCTATCAATGCTGACCAGCAAAAAATCTTGGATAAGTTTCGGGATAAAGTCATAGATATCCACAAGTCAGAGATGACATGGGAAAAACTCGAACCGATTTTTATTGAAATCTATTCAAATTCCCTGAGTCAGGAAGAAGTCGACGGGATAGCTGTTTTTTACAGATCCCCGGCAGGCAAAGCTTATGTCAGCAAAATTCCAGTCATCGTTCAGCAAAGCATGGGAGCAATGCAAAAAGTGATCACTCCCATGATGGACAAAATGATGGAAGCGTCCAAAAAAATGGCAGAAGAATTCCGTGAGCTGGAAAAAAATAAATAAATTGCAGAAATTTTTTTTATGTTTTAGATACAAATAAGAGAAATTAACGGATTTTAGTAATTTTTATGAAATGTGCCCTGCTTACAAAAATAAAACAGCACGAGCAAGGGCGCAATGACTGACACCAGGCATTTCATTTTCCTGGGCATGGGCACTCTTGGGGATATCTTCCCTTTTCTGAGTCTGGCTACTGAAATGCAGAGACGCGGGCACAAAGTCACCATGCTAGTGTCCCCGGTACATGCCCGGCATGCAGAGATGGCCGGGATTGCCTATGAAGTGCTGGGCAGGCAAGAAGACTATGACGCTGCCTTGCATAATCCAGATATGTGGAATACACGCACAGGCATGGCGGTAGTACTTGCCTCATGCAAATGCGTATTTAAAGAAATACCTGATTACTTTGCTACCCTGCCATCCGATCAGGATTGTGTATTGATCAGCCACCCTCTTGGTCTGGCAGCAGCAGACCTGGTGCGCAGCTTCCGTCCGGATATTCCCATCGTCGCAGCTTATCTGGCGCCATCCAATTTAAGAACTGTGCATGATCCCCTGGTCATGGGGGATTTATTCATACCGCGCTGGTTGCCGGTATGGATGCGTCACTGGCTTTGGGCTTACGCAGATAAAAATTTTGTTGATCCGGTAGCTGTACCTATGGTCAATCAGGCCAGGTTGGCGAGGAATCTGCCACCGATTACCAGCCTCGCACCGTATATGTATGAAGTACCAGACCTGAGTATCAGTTTTTTCCCTGCATGGTTTGCCGCAGTACAGCCAGACTGGCCGACAACTATGGCAATGGGAGAATTCCAGCTCTATGACAGCAGTCCGGCTACAGACTTATCCACAGAGCTCGAAGAATTTCTGGCCTCAGGGCCTGCACCTGCCATTTTTACCCCAGGTTCAGGGAACATACAGGCAAGTCATTATTTTGAATGTGCACAGCAGGCAGTGCAAAAACTGGGTTTGCGGGCGATATTCCTGAGTACTCACCGTGAGCAGATCGCCTCTGTCCTGCCGGCTGATATACTCTGGCAAAGTTATCTGCCATTGCGCAGCATCTTGCCGCGTGCATCAGCCCTGATACACCATGGCGGCATAGGTACGACGGCAGAAGCGCTAAGAGCAGGCATACCGCAATTGCTGACGCCGCTGGCATTTGACCAGTTCGACAATGCTGCGCGTGTACAAAATCTGGGTGCAGGTGATTTTCTGCGCATGTCGCGTCTGACTGCTGGAAAATTGACGCACAGCCTGTCACAACTGCTGGGCTCTGCATCAATCAAAACCAATTGCGCAATCCTTGCTCAGAAATTCAATCAAACTGGCCATGCAGATTCTTTATGTGATGCGATTGAAGCGATAGAATTAAAACAGAAACTATAAATTCCGCGTTAAATTTAAATAGCCAAACTTATCCACAGCTTATTATTGTCTATAGGTTTTCTTATGCACGATTTCAAGTGGTCAGATACAGAAAAGAAAGTCGCACGGGCGGCGTATGACAACGCATTACAAAAAGAATTGGCAGCGATCACGGCGAGATTTAAAGAACTTGCCAATGCTGTCAACTCTCCGGATGAGTTATGGGAAATAGAGGCCTATCTACAGAAAGCCAGGAAGAGAATAGATGCAAAGTATGATTATCGTTATTCACGATTACCATTATTGCTGGCTCAACTCGTTTTTCAAAACCTGGTCAAACGTGAAGACTTACAAAAACTGTCGCAAGACAAGCTGGAAATCATAGACAGCCTGTTAGAGAAAGATAGAAATTATTTTTATGAAAGCGATCAATAATCGATAAAAATTTAATTTCCCGTTACACAAGCGAGCATCTCTGCATCCATTTAAAACGCGAATACTTAGCGCCACCTGTTAAAAAATAAGAATCTGAAAAACTCGCAAAGCCACGTCCTGCCTGGCTCGCAAGGTAGTTTCATGTTGCTAAAATTACGCGACTATTCGACCAGGACGAAGACTTTTATCATATCCAGCATCAATCACACGATTATGTCTGGAGTTTTTTATGTCTTTATCTTCTCAATCTTCGCCACCATTGTCTGCAGCACCCGCAGCCGCTGGTGGCAGTGTTTTTCTGAAATTGCTGCCGCTGACACTGGCCGTTTTTATCGGCTTTCTGACCATGGGTATGCAGCTGCCCGTATTGCCCTTATACCTGCATAACAGTCTGGGCATGAGTACCCTGGTCGTAGGCCTGGTCATCGGTGCACAATTTACCGTCGCCCTGCTGTCACGCGCCTGGGCTGGCAATTTTGCCGATATGCGTGGTACCAAACGTGCAGTACTCACGGGCGCTGTGATTATTGCCAGCTCTGGCCTGGTGTATCTGGCATCCCTGCCCTTTGTTACTACACCGGTGGTATCGGTTTGGATATTGCTGGCTGGCCGTGTCTTGCTGGCCATAGGTGAGAGCCTCATGGTTACCGGAGCCCTGGGCTGGGGCATAGGCCTGGTCGGGCCGCAAAATGCAGGCAAGGTCATGGCCTGGGTAGGCATCGCGATCTACGGTGCATTTGCCTTCGGTGCACCGGCAGGTGTGACCATCCATGCGCAATTGGGATTTGCAGGCATAGGCATTGCGACTATCTGCATGCCGGTAGTGGCGTTGCTGGTAGCTTTATATATACCTTCTATCCCACCGACAGCTACTACCCGCATGCCTTTTTACAAGGTATTGAGTACAGTCATGGTACCCGGCCTGGGCCTGGCACTGGCCAGTATAGGTTTTGGTGTGATCACGGCTTTTTCTGCCTTGTTGTTTGCAGCAAAAAACTGGGGTAATTCTTCGCTTGCATTTACCTTCTTTGGTGTAGCTTTCATCGGTGCCAGGATATTATTTGGTCATTTGCCAGACAAGCTTGGTGGTGCCAGGGTCGCACTCGTCAATGTCGTGATAGAAGCTGCAGGGCTACTGTTGATCTGGTGGGCTGATACGGCCAGCATGGCATACATAGGCGTTGCTTTGACAGGCTTTGGCTATTCACTGGCCTTCCCCGGTTTCGGTGTAGAAGCTGCGCGCCGTGCTCCACCGCAAAGCCGCAGCGTTGCCATGGGTGCCTATGTCGCTTTTCTTGATATGTCGCTGGGCATAGTCAGTCCATTGGCAGGTTTTATCGCCGGGCATTGGGGTGTGGATGCTGTTTTCCTGGCAGCCAGCGTAGCTGTGGCTATGTCTTTACTGGTGGCTGTGCGTTTGCTGGGCAAAGCATCTGCAAGTGCATAAGGTGTTTAAATTTTGTAGGGTGCACCATTCGCACACCGCGACATGGGTACTACATCAATTGATCAGGCGTTCATGAAGCCTGATCAATTTCCTTTTTGCTTTTGACGCTGCTCAGGTAAACACAAAACATATCTGCCATGGCATCCGCATAGTCATCTATTCTGTCAGTTGGATAGCCATTTGTCGACACATGTTCACCGGCACTGCTGAGCGTGGTGGAAATCAGTTCTTCAACGATGGAACGTGTTGCTGCTGTTGCCGTGGGCAGCAATTCTTCAATAAATACCTGCATGGTCTGGTCCCAGTATTGCCATGCTTCCTGTGCTTCAGGATCATCGTTATACTGCGGGGCGATATCGGTCAGGGCGTTGCGCATCTGTGCTTCTTCACATTCTGAACGAATGAAAGCATGGACCAGGCTACGTAAGCGCTCCAGCGGTGCCTGCTGGGTATCCTGCAATATCTCGCGCAACATGCCGCCAGTCTGCCGCCATTCATCACTTTGCAGGCGAAACAGAATGGCCGCCTTGTTGGGGAAATACTGATACACAGAACCCACGCTGACGCCGGCTCTTTCTGCTACCCGCGCCGTGGTAAATTTTTGTGCGCCTTCGCGCTGTAAAACCTGGAGGGCCGCTTCCAGTATGGTTGCGACCAGATCAGCCGAGCGACTTTGCTGGGGCCGCTTTCTTGAAGAAATAGGAGGAGTCCGGGGTTTGCTCATGAAAATATGAATCACGCATTAAGGTCCAGTACAATTTTACCGCGGGTACGTCCGCTCGCGGAAAGTTCAAAAGCTTCCTTGATTTTGACTAGTGGCAAGACGGTCTCCACATATGCCTTTAATTTAACTGCTGCAAGCAATTTGCTGATGGACTCAAGCTGTCCTGAGTCAGGCTTGCACTGTACCCGCGCTACGCTTACATCATGTTGCACGTTTTCGTCTTTAGGGAAGGCTACCGAGGTGACTAAAAAACCTCCTTTTTTAAGCGTAGAAAATGCCCGCTTAAAAGTATCACCACCAACAGTGTCGAAAACCACATCGATGTCCCGCACTACCCGCTCGAATGCTTGTGCAGTGTAGTCGATAAAAGCATCCGCACCCAGGCTGCGAACAAATTCCTCGTTGCGTTGCGAAGCCATGGCTGTCACATGTGCGCCTGCAGCCTTGGCCAGCTGGATCGCCATGGAACCAACACCGCCAGAACCGCCGGTAATCAACAGGCGTTGTCCGCTGGTGAGTTTTGCCAGATCGAACATTGCCTGCCATGCAGTCAGGGACGCAAGAGGAACGGCCGCCGCATGAATGAAATCAAGCTGCGCAGGTTTAATGACCATATCGGCTGCCTTGACCACGGCATAGTCAGCAAAAGCACCGGATTTGACAATGCCGTAAACCGCATCTCCTTGCGTCAGGCTGGTGACGCCGTGGCCCAGCTTTACGATGGTGCCGCTCAATTCGCTGCCCAAATATATGGGCAAAGTCATGCCCATACGCTCACCCGCACCATCCCGGATTTTCCAATCTACCGGATTAATACCGGCTGCATGCACTTTCACCAAAACCTCACCATCTCCAACTTCAGGGCGATCAATCTCTATGCAATTCACCACATCATTGTCACCATATTCATTGATCACGATTGCTCTCATTTTTTCGCTGATGTTTTTGCTCATATTTTCGTTCATGCTTTATTCCTCGGCTCAATTTGTTCTAAATTTGTTCCCGCTTGGTGCAGCCATGATAGGCTAAGGGCTTTACGATGTGATGCCAGCATGCATCGCTGAAAGGCCAATTTGCAGCAAGCATCCTTTAGTCTTCACCGAGGCGTCAAATTGCAGGGCGGCGGCGAACCCATGCATTCCCATGGACAGGCGCAGCTGACCTTCGCCGCCTCGGGGATGGTACAAGTACATACAGTAGAGGGGCGCTGGCTCGTGCCCAGCCAGCTTGCAGTGTGGATACCGGCAGGAGTTGAGCACCATGTCGAGGTGCTGACGGATGCCGAACTCTGGATGGTGCACTGGGAACTATCCATCATAAAAGCCTGGGCGCCGCCAATACCGCTGGAGCGCGCATTTGCATTGCGGATAACCCCGCTCATGCGCACCCTCCTTGACACCGCTTTTGCAGCCAATACCACAGCGGACAAGAGCGAACTTGTCGTCAGGTTGATGCTGCACGAACTGACTGAAATAGAGCATGCGCCTACGTTTCTTCCTCTGCCAAAGAGCGCCGTTGGACGGCGCATTGCCAATGTCGCTTTTGGCGACCGTCGTAACCAATTGAGTGTGAATGAAATAGCCTCACGCGCCGCTACCTCAGTGCGCACCTTGAGCCGTGTGTTCCAGGCCGAAACCGGGCTCACTTTCAAGCTTTGGCGGCAGCGGGCGCGTATCGTGCTCGCGATGGACAGACTAGCCCGGGGAGTAGCGATTGCGCAGGTAGCTTCAGAATTAGGTTTTGCCAGTACAGCTTCATTTTCATGTGCCTTCCGTCAGGTCACGATGCTGACGCCAACGGATTTTATTGGCGCTGCAGATAAAAAAAGCTCCTGAGATCAGGAGCTTTTTCTTTACAGTGACAGTACAGAAAACGATCAGGTCGCCAGTGTCATCAAACTCGCATTGCCGCCGGCAGCGGTGGTATTCACACAGAGTGCCCGTTCAGCCATCAGACGCCACAAGGGTATTTCTGCATGGTCATGGGTTTCGACAACGGAGACGATAGCGTCATCCAGACCTGCAAACAAGAGTTTGTAATGCGACAGCAAGCCGCCTTCCACCAGGGCCAGTTGGGCACCGCATTTTTCTGCTTCGGCAGCAATGATGAGTTTGCTGACTTCGGCTGGCAAACCGGCAGGCAGGATAGCCATGGTTTGTGCAGGCAGTACTGGCAGGTTGCCAGTGGCTAGCGTTGCCGCCAGTTGGTTGATGATGCAATTGACTGTTGTTGCCGCGCAAAAGATGCGGCCACGTGGCGCAAATGACAGGGTATTGCGCTCACCTGTCGGACCAGGCAAAACCTGGGTCACTTTGTAAGGGCTGTTGTGGGCATAGTGCTCACCGAGTTCGGCGATCTTTTGATGACCCTGTTTTTGTGCCCAGACCAGCAAAGCTTCCAGCGCTGGTGGTGACTGGCGTTCGTATACGGTATGTCCACCCAGGCCAGTGACAGGAGTGCGTTGCAGGCGCTTCAGATACAGCGGGCCACCAGCTTTGGGGCCGGTACCGGATTTGCCTTCACCACCAAAAGGCTGCACACCCACTACTGCACCAACGATATTGCGATTCACATAGATATTGCCCACGTGGGCGCGGGAAATGATGAAATCAATGGTTTCATCAATGCGGGTATGGATGCCCAGCGTCAGGCCAAAACCGGTGCCATTGATCTGGTCTATCAATGCAGGCAAGTCATTGCGCTTGTAACGCAGGACATGCAGTACAGGGCCGAAGACTTCTTTTTTCAGATCGTCGAGATTAGCGATTTCTATGACGGTAGGCGCAACAAAGGTACCGGCGCGGCAGTTGGCTGCCAGATCCAGGGTATAGAAGGACCTGGCCTTGCCACGCATGCCATTGATATGGTTCATCAGGTTGTTTTGCGCTTCGGCATCGATGACAGGGCCGATATCGATGGCCAGGCGGTCTGGCTGGCCTATGCGCAATTCCTGCATGGCACCGTGCAGCATTTCTATGGTCTTGTCTGCGATGTCTTCTTGCAGACACAGCACGCGCAGGGCCGAGCAACGCTGGCCGGCGCTGTCGAAAGCTGAGGACAAGACATCATTGACGACTTGTTCAGGCAAGGCGCTACTATCGACGATCATGGCATTCTGGCCACCGGTTTCTGCAATCAGCGGGATATCGATACCTTCCGCCACCGCACGTTTCGCCAGTGTGCGGTTGATGATTTGTGCGACTTCGGTGGAGCCAGTAAAGATCACGCCCTTGACGCGGTGATCAGCCACCAGCTGCGCGCCAACGACTTCACCCGTACCTGGCAAGAATTGCAGGGCACCACGTGGCACACCAGCTTCATGCATCAGTTGTATGGCGCGATAGGCAATCAGCGGGGTTTGCTCTGCCGGTTTAGCCAGCACCACGTTACCAGCAGCCAGCGCGGCACTGACTTCACCGATGAAGATGGCCAGCGGGAAATTCCATGGGCTGATACAGACTACCGGGCCCAGTGCCTGGGTATTTGCCTGGCTCTCTACCTGGGCGGCGTAATAGCGCAAAAAGTCTACTGCTTCGCGCACTTCTGCCAGAGCATTTGGCAAAGATTTACCTGCTTCACGTATTGCCAGCGCCATGAAATCCAGGGTTTGCGCTTCCAGCAAATCAGCGGCTTTTTTGAGGACGGTGGCGCGTTCTACCGGCGCTGTGGTTTGCCAGTCCATCGCATATTGTTCGGCCGCATGCAGGGCTGTTTGCACATCCTGAGCATCGGCTTCGATGACCTCACCAACGACATCCAGCTGATTGGCAGGGTTATTCACAGGGCGTGTTTGCGTGGCAGATACCTGGCCATGCAGGATAGGTGCGGCTGTCAAACTTTGCTGGCTGCTTTCGGCAAAATGGGCGCTGATTTTTTGTAGTTCCAGCTCATTCGAAAAATCCAGACCAGCAGAGTTCTTTCTTTCCTTGCCAAACAAATCCTTGGGCAAGGCTATGGCTGCATGTGGTGCACCGCCGAGTTCACGCGAAACCGCGATAGGGTCAGCCAGCATGGATTCTATCGACACATTTTCATCAACGATCTGGTTGACGAAGGAAGAGTTCGCACCATTTTCCAGCAGGCGGCGTACCAGGTAAGCCAGCAAGGTCTGGTGTGAGCCGACCGGGGCATAAATGCGGCAAGGTTTGTCCAGTTTGTCTTTACCAACGACCTGGTCATACAAGGTCTCACCCATGCCATGCAGGCACTGGAATTCATAATCAGTAATACCGGCTTTTTGTGCCCAGGTATAGATGGTTGATAAAGTCAGGGCGTTATGCGTGGCAAACTGTGGATAAATCACATCAGTCGCAGCCAGCAGCTTTTGTGCACAAGCCAGGTAAGACAAATCGGTATATACCTTGCGGGTGTAGACCGGGAAACCACTCATGCCATCGACTTGTGAACGTTTGATTTCCGCATCCCAGTACGCCCCCTTGACCAGGCGCACCATGAATTTGCTGCCACTGCGGCGTGCCAGGTCGACCAGATAGTCGATAACGAAAGGGCAACGTTTTTGATAGCCTTGCACGACAAAACCTATGCCTTCAAAACCTTTGAGGTCGGCATCAAAGGCCAGTGCTTCCATCAGGTCCAGCGACAATTCCAGCCTGTCGGTTTCTTCTGCATCGATATTCAGGCCGATATTGTATTGCTTGGCCAGCAACAGCAATTTTTTCAGCAGCGGCAGCAATTCATTCATCGTGCGTTCACGCTGGGCGCGTGAATAACGCGGGTGCAAGGCAGACAGTTTGACTGAAATGCCAGGGCCATTCTTGATGCCACGGCCATTCGAGGCTTTGCCTATCGCATGGATCGCGGTTTCATAGGCCTTGTAATAGAAGGCCGCGTCCCTGGCGGTCAGCGCAGCTTCACCCAGCATGTCATAAGAATAGCGGTAGCCACGTTTTTCATTGTCCTGACTGTTTTTCAGGGCTTCTTCTATGGTCTGGCCGGTGACGAACTGATTGCCCAACATGCGCATGGCCATATCGACGCCTTTGCGTATCAGTGGCTCACCACCCTTGGCGATCAGGCGTGTCAGCGCAGAACCCAGGCTTTGTTCGCTATTTGTGCTGACCAGTTTGCCAGTCACCAGCAAGCCCCAGGTGGCGGCATTCACAAACAGCGAGGGTGATTCACCCAGATGTTTGCGCCAGTCGCCCTTGCTGATTTTGTCGGCAATCAGGCGGTCGGCGGTTTGATGATCGGGGATGCGTAACAAGGCCTCGGCCAGGCACATCAGGGCCACGCCTTCTTCCGACGACAGTGAAAATTCATGCATCAGGGCATCAACACCAGAAGCGCGGGTGCGTTGTTGGCGCACATTGCTGACCAGACGGTGTGCCAGTTCTGCAACACTCTTTTGCTGGTCCTCATGGGCATTTACATTGCCGAGCAGCCATTGCACCGCATCTGGCTCGGATCGGCGGTATGCTTCGGTAATGGCAGTTCTGAGAGGGCTGGCAGGGGGAAGGAGCTCTGCTTGCAGGGCAGAAAAAGGCTGGTTATTGGCTGGCACGGTGATCGCAATCATATAAAAATAATCAAAACAAATATGATTTCATTGTATAGATGCTCTTCGATGATTAATTCTGGAAATCAGAACATATATCGAAATTTTCTATTTTGTGAGAAAATTATGCCGAATATTATTAATCACCACACTGACGATTTTTGACTTCTTATGCTCGACAAAATCAGTAAAAGAATTCTGGCCGAATTGCAAAACGATGGCCGTATCAGTAATGTAGAACTGGCAACAAGGGTTAACCTCTCCCCTGCTGCCTGCCTGGAACGCGTGCGCAAGCTGCAAGAGTCCGGCTACATACTAGGATACACAGCCCAGCTCAATCCACATCTGCTCGATGTGGCCCTGCTGGTTTTCATAGAAGTTGTGCTAGACCGCACGACCCCAGACGTGTTCGATGCTTTCCGGCGTGGCGTACAAGCCATCCCTGAGGTGCTGGAATGTCATATGGTGGCGGGTGGTTTTGACTATCTCGTCAAGGCACGTGTCAAAGACATGAATGCCTACCGCGACTTTTTGGGCAAATCCCTGCTGCAATTGAACGGTGTGCGTGAAACGCATACCTATGCAGTGATGGAAGAAGTTAAAAATACCAGCTGCCTGCCGATTAAATAGGCATTTGATTACTGGTGTTTTTCAGGTTCTGCAGGCTCTTTGGGATTTATCCACAGCCTGACATTCATGCCGCATTTCTCGAGGATGCGGCATGTTTTCATTTGCGCGCCTGATTCCTGATCAATGCTTGCCCGACAGCGCCAGCTTGATACCAAAAGAAACAAACATCAAACCAATGAAGCGGTTCAGCCACAGCGTGACAGCTTGATTGACACGCATGCGCTGTCTGGCAAATGCAGTCGAGATAGCGAGGAAGTGGCACCACAACATGCCATTGAAATTAAAGATGCAACCCAGCACAATCAAGGCCAAAGGTTTGTTGCTGGCATCAGCCGCAATAAATTGCGGCACGAAAGCCAGAAAGAAAATCGCGACTTTGGGATTCAGTATATTCGTCAAAAATCCTTGCATGAAAATCTTGCGGTGGCTGAGTACCGGTAGGCTGGCTTTGGCCTCAGTATGCGCGTTGGCAGATTTTGCCTTGCTAAACAGCATGGCTGCACCTATATACAATAGATAAGCCGCACCTGCCAGTTTAACGACAGTGAAGGCCATGGCAGAAGTCGCCAGCAAAGCCGACAAACCCAGTGCCGCCGCCATGATATGTACCAGCGTACCCGCACCTATGCCCAGCGCTGCCGCCGAACCCGCACGCCAGCCCTGCGTTGCGCTACGCGTCATGATGAGGATGGAATCGGGGCCGGGGGCGATATTGAGCAAGATACCGGCAATGATGAACTGGACGAGGTCTTGTGTGCCTAACATGGATACTCCTGAGTGGGATGGGCGGACAAGGGCTTTATTATAATATGCGCAGAAGTGGGCCGTGTTTTACCGGTAAAACCATTGCCAGGACTGTTGCTTGTTTTCGGTGGGTGCGCCGTGCGCACCGGTTTTTTTATCGTGATTCAAAAGCATGGTGCGCATGGCGCACCCAACTGGTGGAACTGGAATTGATCATATTTTTAAAAGACAGCAATGATGAAAAAACAACTTGATTACGACTGGGTTTGCCATGCATGTACCACAGAAAACGGCAAATCTTTAACGCGGTGCCAGGCTTGTGGCTGTGCTGCTTTTGCCAGTGTGAACGAGATGGAAGTGCATGCAAAAGGCCAGCGTAAAATTGATTTGCAGATATCGCGCGAACTGGCGATGACCGTGCTGTTTTGGTCTTTTATAGGCGGCGTAGTGTTTTTCTTCAAATTGGCAGCATAAATTTGAAATGGGTGTTTTGAGCTCAGGCAATAAGCTTTTATTCAAAATGTTGCATAATGACGCTTTTGGTGTGCATTTTCGTTCAAATAGCGAAAAATAAGCGTTTTCACCGGGGCCGGTGAAGGCTGACCGCCAACTGTTCAATTTCTTCAGCATTTCATGTCTAACTCTGCACAAACAGCAACAACTCCCGACTTATCCACAGTGCAAACCCTGGCAGAATTATTTGCCTGGCGGGTAGCACAAACTCCCGATGCCGAAGCCTATCGGCAATTCGATGATGCACAGGGCCTGTGGATATCTTATTCGTGGCAGCAGACACAAGAGCGGGTACAGGGTTTTATCAAGGCCTTGTCACCGCTGGCGCTCGAGCACGGTTCCCGCATTGCCATCCTGTTGCCAAATGGCTTGCATGCAGTCTGCATGGACCAGGCCGTGCAGGCTTGTGGCTTTGTACCCGTGCCCATGCATGCGCTGGATAACCCGGCCAGTATTGCCTATATCCTTAGTGACAGCGATGCTGCATTTTTAATCGCCGCAAGCGACAGGCAATGGAAAGATATTGCCAGTGCAGGTCTGGACTTGCCCGCTCTGCGCCAGGTTGTTGTGCTGGAAAAAGAGCTGGATGCCGCAGCCTTGCCAGCCAGTGTTCCTGTTGTACAAATCGACGAATGGCTGGCCAGCGCAGCGCATCTGCAAGCCGCTGCAAAAGGCCCGGTATCCGATGACCTGGCAGCCCTGGTCTATACCTCCGGCACGACAGGCAAACCCAAGGGCGTCATGCTGACGCACACGAATGTGGTATCCAACGTCAAGGCAGTTGTCCACAGGGTCTCGCCAGTTATTAGCGATGTGTTTTTATCCTTCCTGCCCCTGTCGCATACCTTTGAGCGTACAGCCGGTTATTACCTGCCGATTGCGGCGGGTGCCTGCGTGGCCTTCTCGCGCTCGGTCAAGCAATTGCCGCAGGATTTGCTGGAAGTACGGCCGACGATCCTGATTTCCGTCCCACGTATTTATGAACGCGTGTATGGCGTGATCCAGACCAAACTGTCGGCCTCCAAACTACAGGCAAATTTGTTCAATCTGGCGATTGCCACTGGCTGGCGCCGCTTCAGCCGTGAGCAGGGTTTGCTCAAGGGTGATGGCATGACAGCCTTGTTCGACAGCCTGCGCTGGCTGGTGCTGGAACCGCTGATCGCCAGCAAACTCAAGAACCAGTTTGGTGGCCGCCTGCGGGTGGCGGTCAGTGGTGGTGCTGCACTGTCGCAGGCAATTTCGCAATGCTTCCTGGGCCTCGGTATTCCTATCGTACAGGGTTATGGCATGACTGAGACTGCACCTGTCGTCGCCTTCAATGCGCCCGATGATAATGACCCAGCCACCGTAGGCCGGGCAGTGGAAAAGGTAGAAGTGCGTATAGGAGAAAATGCAGAACTGCAGGTGCGTGGACCGAATGTCATGCGCGGCTACTGGAAGCGTGAAGAAGATACTGCCAAGACCTTTATTGATGGCTGGCTGCGCACCGGCGACCAGGCTTCCATCGTTGATGGCCGTGTGCGTATTCTTGGTCGCGTCAAGGAAATCATCGTCACCTCCACTGGTGAAAAAATCGCCCCGGTTGATCTGGAACTGGCGATCATGAATGATGCCGTGTTTGAGCAAGCCTATGCCTTTGGTGAGAACGCTCCCTTCATCGCCTGTGCCGTTGTGCTGAGCCGTGCTTACTGGCTGGAGCTGTCGAGCTCGCTGGGCCTGAATCCAAGTGATGCCGCCAGTCTGAAATCACCCCAGGCACAAAAAGCAGTGGTTCAACGTATCAAGGCGCTGACCAAAGGTTTTCCTTACTATGCACAACCACGCGCCGCGATTTTGACGCTGGAACCATGGACGGTGGAAAATACCCTGATCACACCTACCCTGAAGCTCAAGCGCAATAATTTGCTCGCGCATTTTGCCGCGGACATTGAGGCTGTGTATAAGCGTTGATTTATGCACAGGACTGATGCTGCACGTCCGCAGCATCAGTTGAAAAGAACTTAGCCAAACGGAATGAAATCTATACCGTTCTGTATCTTGGCAACCACCTGTACCTGGTTCTCGGTGCTCTCGCTAAAACTGGCGAGTATGTCGGCTCTTGTCATGCCCTTGCTGACTTGCCCATTCCAGTAATCAAAGCCCGCCTGGTCTGGCGTCCGGTGCAGCACATTACTGTACAGGGCAGTCAGGAAGGCATTGTCAGAGATATTCGCCCCATACAATTGCTTGAACTCGGCGGAAATGACGAAGCTGGCAGCTACCTGGTTCAGGCTTGATCCCTTGTCCATCTGCCCTATCCAATAACCCAGGCCTGGCAAATCTGGCGTGCGGTTGAAGGCTGCCTGGTAAATGCGGTAAGCCACGCCAGCGGTGCTATTGATATCCAGCGCGACCGACATATCGGCAAACTGCAGGCGCTCTACCTGGTTCACCGTATCCGTACCCTCGGCCCCGGTTTTATCCTGCACAGTAAAATTGGCACCCGCTGCAGTGATGTTAAAGTCAGCCCGCTTGCCTGCATAAATCGCAGTATCCATGCCTGCGCCGCCATTGATGATGTCATTTCCGGCCAGGCCGTTGAAACTGTCATTGCCTGCCGTACCTGTCAGGGTGTCATTGCCAGCCGTACCTACAATGCCGCCTGGCACAGCCTTGGCCACCGTGGTAAAGGAATAACTACTGGTACCAATGAAGTTATTACCAGCCACGTCCTTGATTGCACCAGAAGGTATGTTCAGCTTGTAAGTGCTGCCATTATTCAAATCATTGGTGGGGTTGATGGTCACGGTATTGCCGCTGATCGTCACATTGCTGCTTTGTGCGATGTTGTAGTTGGCCACCACACTGCCATCGGCGTTCATGAGGCTGATGGTGCCACTGCCAGCGGTGACAGTCTCACTGAAGGTCAGCACGATATCGCTATTGGTGGAGACACTGGTCGCCAGCGTGGCCGGGCTGAAGCTGATGACCGAAGGAGGTGTGGTATCGCCAAAAAAACTCAGCAGGTCCAGCACATCCTTGCCATTGTTAAAGACCAAACGCTCCATGTTGAGCAGTGTCGCATGCAATTCGCCACTCGCACCAGAGAGAGTATCGACATGCACAGAACCATCTGCCGCTAGCGTAATTTTGTACTCCGAACGCAAGGAAGTACCCAGAATCAGCGTGTCAACACCACCCTTGCCATCGAGCGTAAACGTCGATGGATTAATGACGGTCCAGGTGTTATTGCCGTCGTCGCCTACTATGGTTGCCATGATGTACTCCTCAAATTCCTGGTTCAGGCCGCAGCCTGCGTATGTACTATGCCTTGCTGGTCTATTGCCAGAAAACGCAATCCGGTTTGCTGCAAATACGCCAGCGCATCAGCTTCTTTCAACATGCCTATCGTCGTGCAACTGCCAGCCAGTGCCGTCAAAGGAGCCAGCACGCTGATGCTGCGCCAGTGCCGCACCGGCATGCCAGTGTGTGGGTTCAGGATATGGCAATAACGTTGGCCGTCAGTTTCAAAATATCTTTCATAATCACCACTGGTGGCCAGCGCGCCTGACGTCAGCGGTATACTGGCCGCGATCTTGTCTTGCTGGCGCGGGTCTTGTATACCCATAACCCAGGCCTGGCCATCCGGCTTGGGACCCAGTACCCGTATATCACCACCAAGGTTCACGTAGCCATGTGTGACGTTTGCGGCTTCCAGCACTGCCGCTGCCCGGTCTGCCGCATACTCTTTGCCAAAGCCACCAAAATCGATTTCCATACCTGCCTGCGGCAGTCTGAGCTTGTTACTGGTTCTTTCCACCTTTGCCCAGCCTATGCGATGACATAAGGCCTCTAATTCATCTGTTGCCGGCACCCGCTGGCTTTTGAAATCCCAGGCCTGGCGCAAGATGCCTGCCGTGATATCGAACAGGCCATCACTGGCCTGGTGCAAGGCCTGGGCATAATCAAACAGGGCGACAGTTTCTTCATCACAGACCACGGCATCACTACCCGCCTGGGCATTGATGCGCGAGACTATGCTGTCTGGTCTGTAACGCGAATACTTGACCTCTATCCTGCGCACTTCGGCAATCGCTTCCTGTGCTTTGGCAAACATCGCCTGTTCATCGGTATCGGCGATAACGACTTCACAGGTGCTGGCCATGGCCTTGAAAGGGATACGGTAAATCTGCATAAAACCAAATTCATTCACTAAAACTGACGCGACAAACCAAGCTGTATGGTCTTGGCATCAAACGGCAATAGTCCCGCGCTGCCACTGCCAAACAAACGGTAAGAAGCACGTTGCTGGTATTGCTCAAATTTCACGTCAACCTGCCAGTCTTCATTGATCTGCTTGGCCAGCTTGATACCGACAGTGCGTGCGCCATAGGCCGAGACCCTCTGGTCTTCAGAATAATTCTGTGCACCATCTGGCGGGTTGGGGGCAAATGGATAAATGTCAGGCTGCGCATCTACATAAAAACTGGCTGCGCTCTGGCTGTAAAAACGCACGAGCGGCGTCACGCTCCAGCCCTTGCCAAAAGGCTGCGTATATTCCAGATTGAAGGTATGCGATCTGATTTTCCAGCTATCACCAAAATAACGGTAGCTGACACGTGCACTACCGCCCGTGCCATCGAAATGATGGTTCCAGCGGGTGAGCAATGTATAGCTGTTGCGTTCATCCGGTCGCTTGTCAAAAGCCTTGTAAGGGTCAGACAGATAGCCTTTGGCATGCGCCAGGCTGAAATTGACCTGCACAATATCATTCATGCTCATGACCTGGGTCAGGCCCAGCAGGGCATCAGTCACCTGCTTGTTTTGTCCTTTGATCCTGCCGGTGGAGGCGCTGACGGTGTCATTGGCAAAACCCAGGCCCGCAGTCCAGGTGGTATTTTTATCTTCACTGAACTGGCTGCCCTGCAGTGACATGCCACGCGAAATATAATCGGATTCGCTCGATGCACTGGCACCCAGGGTTAGGGTATGGTGCGCGAAATAGCGGGTGACTTCAGCATCGAGTGCACGGCGAAAGTCCCTGAGCTTGACCAGGCCATAGCTATGGAAGGCGGGCGAGGCACCGGAGATACTATCCGTCACATAAGTCGCGCCGACCGACCATTCATCCGACAAGGGCGCCATGATCTTCAGCGCGCTGGCCTGCACCTTGACGCGGTCTTCACCGGGCTGGCTGTCTTTGTAATCAAGTAATTTGAGACTGATGAGACCCTTGTCCGGCGCTGATTCTGCATGCGCTGCCTGCATCATCGGCAAGGCAAGTGCAGCGGCCAGCAAGGTGCTGGCGAGATTGTCAGGAGTCTTGGAAGTGGGCGCTTTCATGCTTGTTTATGCCTTATGCTTTATGTCTTATGCTTTAGTTGCAACCACAGCCACCACCACCAACGCCTGCACCGCCAAAGGCAGATTCCTTGCTCGAATAGGTGTGCTCGGCGAACTTGATTTCCAGCAGGTCGTGGTCAAACGTCATTTCTTTTTTTGCCAGCTTGCCTTTTTCCCAGGGTTGCACAGCCTGCACCATTTGCATATTGCCGCAGGCGCTGCAGGACAGGATCAGGCCCAGCAGGGCAAGTTTGCCCAGAAATTTCTTGGTTATGAATTGTTTCATCATTTACTCCCCAGACTGCTGATGATCGCCTGTTCAATTTTTGCCTTGCTGGCTTCGTTAAATCCTGCGTGCTGCGAAATGATCTTGCCATCCCTGTCTATTAATACACTGCTGGGCATGCCCTTGATTTCATATTGACGCGGCATGATGCCCTTGGGGTCATAGGCTATCTGAAAATTGCCAGGCGTGGATTTCAGAAATTCCTGTGCTTCCTCGGGTTTGCTGTCGAGGTTGATCGCCACTACCTGCAAGCCCTGTGCGCCATATTTGCTTTGCATGGCATTCATCCAGGGGAAGGATTGCTTGCACGGCCCGCACCAGGATGCCCAAAAGTCAAGATAGACCACTTTGCCGCGATAATCAGCCAGTTGCACATTACCCTTGCCAGCCTGGGCACTGAATGCCGGCGCGGGTTTGCCTGTTTCCAGTGCCAGCGCTGGCAGACTGGTACCCGTGACGATAGCCAGTGACGTGGCCGCTGCTGCTATCTTCAGTTTCAACAATGTCATGGAGCTGCCTTGCAGGATAAGTGTTTGCCAGTGCCATCTCAGCTTGGGATCAGCATGAGCGCAGGCAACTGGTGTTTTACATCCATCATAAGCCCAGCGCAGGACAAATAAATCCTGGCTTTGGTAAAGATAGCGGGTTTTCTGTAATGAACTGTAACGGGGAAATGTACTTAAAACAAGTCTGCACTCAAACAAGTTGTTAAATTAATATATTGTCTATTGAAAACAATATGACTGCCTAAAAACAACAAACTACATTGCTGTTTTGACCTTGCATACTGATCTGGCTAGCATTCCTTTCATGGAAGATAACAATGGAGTTTAAAAGAACAATGAACAAGCAAACAGATCAGCAATTTGCCGATGGCCTGCAAATACGCAAGCAAGTCATGGGCGAGGCCTTTGTCGAAAAGGCGTTCAGCAATACCGATGCCTTTACCGCACCGCTACAGGAATTTGTCACCCGCAATGCCTGGGGCACGGTCTGGTGCCGTGATGGCCTGGATTTAAAAACCCGCAGCCTGATCACGCTGTCGATGCTGACCGCCCTGGGGCGCGCGCACGAGATCAAGGGTCATGTACGCGGTGCTGTCAATAACGGTGCCAGCATGAAAGAAATACAAGAAGTACTATTACATGCCAGTGTGTATTGCGGCATGCCGCTGGCCATCGACGCCTACCGCTCCGCCCATGAAGTCTTGCTGGAGATGGGCAAGATAGACATAGCCTAAAAAATAGCCACCTCAATAGCAACCTCAATAGCCACCTGATATTTCAAAGGAAGCCGGTATGACAGAAAAAAGAAAAGCCATCGCACTCACTGAAGACGGGATAACCCGTCCGTTTGCGGTGGACGATGTGCCATGGGATGAATATTCCCACGGCCAGAGTTTTGGTTCACGTTATCGCCAGCTAGGCCAATATGGCGGCTGCCAGCATGTAGGCGTTAGCCTGGAAGAATTATCGCCCGGCAAACTTGCCTGCCCCAACCATTATCATTATCTGGAAGAAGAGCAATTGATGATGCTGGACGGCAGCCTGACCCTGCGCATGGGTGATCAGACCTACATCATGAAAGCTGGTGATTACATGGTATTCCCGGCGGGGCAAAAGGTTGGTCACAGCCTGTTCAATCATACCGATGCGGTATGCCGCTACCTGGTTATAGGCGAACGCAATCCGCATGATGTGATTGTTTATCCCGACAGTAACCGCATCAGTGTGGTGCTGGCGGGCGAAGGTTATGACAAGGCAGCCACGCTGGAATACTGGGAACGTGAGAAGGATTAATCACAGGCAGGCATGCACTTAAACGCCTTAAGCGCCCTTAAGTACACTTAAGTACACTTAAGCTCCTTAATTCCTCATTTGGTGTCATGACAGTGGCAGTCTGGCAAGAATTGCCGGATACTCCTGTCATTGCATCAGCTTGATGGAAAGGATGACGATGCGCCGCATGTGGCTTTTTTATACCCTGGCATGGATAGCGTATTCCATACTGATTGCCTTCGCAATACAGATTGACGGCTTGTCCAAAGGCCAGTTTGATTTGCAACTGGCGATGTATTCAGAAATCAATACCTTGCCTGCAGCCCTGACCCTGGCGTTGATCTGGCCCATGACCGGCCTGATGGAGCGCAAGGGTTTGCGGCCTCTGAGTATTGTGTTTACCCATATCCTGTTGTCGGTAGTATTCGGGTTTTTCTGGCACTACGCGGTCAGTGGTTTCATGCAAATGATCGTGCACGTCAAAGAAATCGAAGCAGTCCGGCCCCTGAGTGCCTATATCTGGCCCTTCCTGTACAGCCTCATGATGTATGGCGTGGTCGCGGCTATTTTTCATACCGTGCGTTCCAGTGAAGCGCGTCGCGTGCAGGTGCTGGCTGCGACCCAGGCCCAGGGATTGCTGGTGGTGGCCGAGCTGGCCAGCCTGCGCAATAAGCTCAATCCACATTTCCTGTTCAATACCCTGCATTCCATCATCGCCCTCATGCGCAAGGATGGCAAGGCGGCTGAGGCCGCATTGTTTCGCTTCTCCGACATGCTGCGCTATGTGCTCGATACCGAAAAAAATGGCTCTACCCATGTCGCTCTTGAAGATGAACTCAATTTCGTGCGTGATTACCTGAATCTGGAAGCCCTGCGCCTTGGCCACAGGCTCAATGTCGATTGGCAGCTTGATGAAATGGCGGGTGGCTTTGGTATCCCGCCGCTGACTGTACAGCCACTGGTAGAAAACAGTATCAAGCATGCCTTCAATCCGCGCAGCCAGCCGGGTAACCTGCTCATCAAGACCAGGCTCAAGGCCTTGCATGGCGAGCTGGAAATCACCATCCGGGATGACGGCCCCGGCGCGGAGCTGGCCGATGTTCATGCCTCCAGCGGCATAGGTGTCAAAACCGTAGAGCGCCGCCTGCAGCTTGAATATGGCAAGCGCGCCAGTTTCAGCATAAATACCGCACCTGGACAAGGTTTTGAAATATGCTTGACCATTCCTATCTCCTCGATGTGACGCTTGAGCGTATCAAATCATGAGTAAAATTAAAACCGCCTTCATTGCAGAAGATGAACCCCTGGCCCGCGAAGTCTTACGCGATGCCGTCAGCGACAGGCCAGAACTCAGCCTCATCGGTGAAGCTGCCGATGGCGTTACGGCCCTTGCGCAAATTAATTTGCTGAAACCCGACGTTGTCTTCATGGATATACAAATGCCCGAAATGACGGGTCTTGAAGTCTTGCGCCGTCTCAGCCATTTGCCAGAAATCGTCTTCACGACCGCCTATGACCAGTATGCCGTGACCGCCTTTGAACTGCATGCCGTGGATTACCTGCTCAAGCCCTTTACCCGTGAGCGCTTCGATGCGGCAGTAGATCGCCTGCTGGATGCCCCGCCATCAATGCAAGCCATGGAACATGCCTTGAGTCTCGCCGCAGGCCGTGAAACCAGCAGGCTTGAGCGTATCCTGGTGCGCGACCGTGGCCATATTTTCCCGGTCAATGTGAACGACATCGCCTACCTGAAGGCCGATGCCAAATACACCGCCATCATCGTCGGTGACCGTACCCATCTGGTCAGGCTGGGCATTACCGAACTCGAAACCCGCCTCGACCCGGCACGCTTCATACGCATACACCGTTCGCTGCTGGTGAACCTGGATTTTGTCGAATCCATGAAAGCCGACGAGCAATCACAATTACGCCTGCATATGCGCGATGGCAGTGTCTTGCTGGCGAATCGCGAGGCTTCGCGCATGTTGCGGGATATGTCCATCTGAGTTTTGGCGCTTTTGCCCCTCCTGCTTCAAGGGAAAGTAAGCGGTGCGCCAGCGGCGTTATTATCAACGCCGCCTAACCCCGTTACAATTCCAGCACGATCAACAACACATATGCTATAAATCGGCATTATCTTTGCATTTCAGAGCCTATGGCCCGTGTCCTCTCTCCACCGCAAGACGATGATAAGATCGGTAAGAAGATCGATTACGTCGCCAAGCTATTAGGGCTATCTTTGGCGCCTCATGGCTATACCAGGAAGGGGCGAGACTTGGTTGCCACCATTGGTGAAGGTCCCGACATGAGTTGGCACATCATAAACTTGCAAGGAAACAAGTGGAACGAAGGGGCCTATGGCGCATTCTTTGTTAACCTGTCAGTGCAGTTCCCTTGCGTCTGTCGCGAAGTATCAAAAATTCAAAGCTACGAATGGATCGCCGACTGGGCCGAAAAACCGCACGAGTCTAGTGGTCAGTATCGAGAGCGCCTCGAAGGGGTTTTACCGAGAAAACTGTTCCACGGGTTCTTTTCTGGAAACAAAATAGTAGAGACCGACTTGGCAAAGCATCGCCAAATCAATATTAAGAGCGGTACTTCGCTGGACTTGGTCGCACTACAGTTGTCTGAAGCTATCGTCTCGCACGCGTTTCCATGGTTTGAACTCAGGAGCGACCTGAAGGTATTACGCGATGGTACCCAGTCAGCATTCATCGGCCCGTCCTTTGCCGATCGAATTGCGGCAGCGATATTGCTTAACGACCGGGAGGCCAGTAACCGCGTTATCGCCGAAGTTGGAGGGAAGTTGCCTGTTGCTAAGGCGACTGCGATTCGAAAATGGATAACAGACAATGGTTTCGACCCGTCTGGTATTCCAGTTTCTCCTACTGTGCCTTGGCCATCCGGTACATAACCGAGTAATACACCCGACATGGCAGAAGGTGAACCGTCTGCTTTTGCCGATCGCGACCGATAGCAATGGGTATAACTGCGTAACCGATCCATCTGCGACGTAATCTTCCTGAAAATTACGTCCCTAGCTCACCGCTTACAAAGAGACGGTTAGGATAAATTCAGTCACGAACAATGCTCCGTACCACGACGTATCCCCGTCTGTATCAACCATTCGCGGCTAAAGCCGCTCCTACGGGCATGGTTTCTCCTAGTCCTGCAGCAGTTCGCGAACCAGGTAAGCAATTCGCGCCTTCCGGGTCTGCCTTCGTCGCATACCCCGGCAAGCCCGCAGCAAGCGCGGCAAGATACGTGTATCGCAAGTGGCGATGCAAACTACAGGAGACAAACTGTGAAACACTATTTTCCATCCATTATTTTCGCGGCACTGGCAATGGCCTCAGTGACAGGCATGGCGCAGGCAGCAGAGCTGACGGTAGAAGTGACAGGCCTGAAGAGCGCCAAAGGCAAGGTTATGGTCGCTGTGTATGACAAATCAGAAAATTTCCTGAAACAGCCTTACAAGGTAGCGGCTGTCGATGCCCAGGCTGACAAGGTCAAACTGTTGATTGCCGGTTTACCGGCTGGCGATTATGCGCTCAGCGTATTCCAGGACGAGAACAGCAATGGCAAGCTCGATACCAATCTCATAGGCATGCCGGTCGAGCCTTATGGCTTCAGCAATGATGCCGCGGGCAGCTACGGGCCACCTAGCTTTGCACAGTCGCAGGTGCAAGTACCGGATGCTGGCAAGCTCATTTCCATCAAACTGCGTTAAGGGATAAACATCATGGACAGGCGCCATTTTTTGCGCAGCGCATTGGCAACACTGCCAGCCTTAGCACTGCCAGCCGGAGCATATGCAGATGAAACCAGGGATGCCTTTATGGCGAGCCTGCCAGCCCACCAGCGCCTGGCTGCGCTCAAGAGTCGGGAATCCGACTTGCCGGGCGGCGCGGCAGTGGTTGAAGGCCGCTGGCCTGCCGGGCTCAACGGCACTTTCTACCGCAATGGTCCGGCGCGCTTTGAGCTCGGTGATGAGCGCTATCACCACTGGTTTGACGGCGATGGCATGGTGCACGCGTGGCAAATGGAGCAAGGCCGGGTACGGCATCAGGCGCATTTCGTGCGTACCAAAAAGTTTGTCGAAGAGTCAGCCGCTGGGCAGTTTCTTTATCCCGCCTTTGGTACCGGCTTCAGCCGCAGGCCAGTAGGCAATAATGATACAGTCAATACCGCCAACACCAATGCCGTGCCACATGCAGGCAAGCTGTATGCCTTGTGGGAAGGCGGCTCGGCCACTGAGCTCAATCCGGCCAGCCTGGCGACCGAGGGTATCAAGACCTGGCGCGATGATCTGGCTGCCATGCCATTTTCTGCCCATCCGAGGATTTCGCCAGATGGTGTGCTGTGGAATTTTGGTGTCGCAGCGGGTGCCAACAAACTGCTGTTGTGGCGCATAGATGCCGACGGCAGCCTGGGCAAGTTCGGCATGGTCAATGTACCGCAATTGCCCATGGTGCATGATTTCGTGTTGACGGCAAAGTACATGGTCTTCCTGGTGCCACCGTTTGATTTGCGCAATTCACCCGACCAGAGCTATCTGGGCTCGCATGTCTGGAATGGCCAGCGCCCCATGCGCGCCGTGGTGGTAGATCGTGCAGATTTCAGCCTGCGCCGCATCATAGAAATGCCCGCAGGCATGGTCTTTCACTCCGGTAATGGCTGGGACGAAGGCAATACCATACGCCTGGATGCCAGCATGGCGGCAGACGACAGCAGCCTCAGGGGTCTCGGTAGCATCATGCGTGGCGACACCGGGAAGCTGCAGAATGCTGATACGCTACTTATCACCCTGGACCTGAACAAGGGCACGTCACGCAGCGAAAAACTGATGAGCGTGACAGAATTTCCCCGCGTATCACCAGTCGATATGGGTTTGCGCAACCGTCAACTGTTCGTGACTACCGGCGACAAATCGCCAGAATTTGGCATGACAGGCATCGCCAGCATAGATATGGAAACTGGCCGTCATGACAGATACAGCTATGGCCAGGGCTGGGTAGTTGAAGAACACATACCTGTACCCAAGCAGGGTGGCAAGGGGGTATGGTTGCTCGGTGTGGCTTACGATGTGAAAAAGTCGCAGACGGCGCTGAGCGTGTTTGATGGTGCACATTTGGCACAAGGCCCGGTGGCCAGGGCACGCCTGCCCTATGCGGCACCGCTATGTTTTCATGGTAATTTTTTGGCGGCCTGAGTCTGCCCTTAAGCGGGGGCCAGACTTGCCAGCCCCCGTCCACCTGTTTAGACTGTCATGATGAAACCTATGCCTGCCGAACCGGCCATCCCGGCCAAGCCAGTCAGCACTTCGCCTGGCAAGCAAGGGGCCGATGACCATCCCCTCGCCTTGATAGCCTTTTTTCGCCGCTGGCAGCCGGATATTTTGCGCGACCTCGTCTATACCTTTATACTGGGCCTGGGCTTTGCCCTGTTCTTTTTCGCCCTGTATGCGTATAACCTGTCGCGTGAAACTTTTTTTGCGCAGCTCTGGAATAATCTGGTCATCGCGATGTCGATTTCGTATTCCATCCATATCCTGTTTGCGCTCAGTTCTTTTTTGCTGCGGCCATGGATAGAGAATATACGTGGCTGGAAGTGGACGGCGTATTACCTCATCGTGCCCAGTTGTGGTGTCTTTGTGGGTTATTTCCTGGCGGTGTTGCTTATCAATCCTGCAGCATTGCGCCTGGATTATTTCAAGACCAGCGTTATCCTGAACTTTGGCATCGTGTCCGTACTGGTTTCCTGCGTGCTCGTGTTTGCTTATCTGGTCAGGGAACGTGAACTGCGCGACAAGGAAAAAATCGCGACAGAACAGCGACGCGCCCTGGAGTCAGAGCGCCGTGCGCTTGAGGCGCAGTTACGCATGTTGCAGGCACAGATGGAGCCGCATTTTTTGTATAATACCCTGGCTAATGCGGTAGGTTTGATACAGCCTAATCCGGCGCGTGCCCGTCTTTTGCTGGAACGCCTCATCGATTACCTGCGCGCCACCTTGTCGGCCAGCCGTGATAGCGACACCCTGCTGCAAGGCGAGATTGATACGATAAGCGCTTATCTGGAGCTGATGAAGCTGCGTATGGGCGAACGCCTGCGCTACCGCATAGAAATGTCAGACCAAGCTGCCAGCCTGTCCATCCCGCCCATGCTCTTGCAGCCTGTCGTTGAAAACGCCATCAGTCATGGCCTGGAACCCAAGATAGAGGGTGGCGAAATCCTGTTGAAAGCGTACGTAGAGAAAGATCATCTGCATGTTGTGATCAGCGATACCGGCGTTGGTTTTCAGACAGTTGCCAGCAGCAAGCCAGGTGGCGGGGTAGGCCTGGCCAACTTGCGTGAACGCATAGCAGCACTGTATGGCAAACAAGGCAGCCTGAGCATTACGGAAAATGCCGCAGGCGGCGTCAGCGTGAGCCTGTATCTGCCCTTGCCATCAACAGCCAGAACGCACACCTGAATTTACGTCACGATAAAAACATGCCTACCGCACTCATAGCAGACGACGAAATCACCCTCGTCAATTTTTTGAAAGCCGAGCTGGCAGTGCTCTGGCCTGAGCTGAAGATTATCGCCGAGGCCTACAACGGTGCAGATGCCTTGCGCCTGATCAACGAACTCTCACCTTCTATCGCCTTTCTGGATATCCGCATGCCGGGCATGAGCGGGCTGGAACTGGCCAGCCAGTTGCAAGCTGCAAAGGCTGCACCGCTGATGGTTTTTGTGACTGCTTACCACCAGTATGCAGTCGACGCCTTCGAGCGCGAGGCTGTCGATTATCTGCTCAAGCCACCGACCAGAGAGAGGCTGGGCCGTTGTGTAGAAAAACTCAAGCGTCAGCTTGCTACGGAACATGCAGCCGCACCTGCCGCAGATGTACTTACCAGGTTGATGTCCGCCATGACATCCATGGCTGCAGGCAATCAGGCAAGCACACCGGGACGCCTGGACTGGATACGCGCCGCACATGGCAATGACATCCGGTTGATTTCTATCGATGAAGTGATTTATTTCGAGGCGAATGACAAATACGTATCTGTCTTCACAGCCTCGCATGAGTCACTGATACGCATGCCGCTCAGAGAATTGCTGGATGGCCTTGATGCCAGCCGCTTTTGGCAAATACATCGCGGCACGATAGTCGCCGTCAAACACATAGCAGGCACCACGCGTGACTTTCGTGGCCGCACCCTGCTCAAGCTCAAAGAGCGGCCCGAAGAATTACTGGTCAGCCGTGCTTATCTGCACTTGTTCAAGCAAATGTAGGCAGTTGCCTGATCTCAAACAGCGCTCCCGAACCTGTCCCTGAAAAACCCCGGTGTTGTACCCAGATGCTTCATGAAACTGCGGTGCAGGGTGTCCAGGCTGCTATAGCCTGAATGGTCGGCTATCCTGGCCAGTGGCCAACTGGTCGTGATCAGCAAGTTCTTGGCAAACTCCAGCCGGGCTGCATCCACAAAACGCGCCGGTGTGCTACCAGTTTCCTGCTGGAAGATGCGCGAAAATGTGCGCTCGCTCATGTGCACCCGCGCCGCCAATGCTGGTGTGCGCAAATCACCAGCAGGCTGGGCCATGATCTCATTGAGTAATTGCTGCAGGCGCGGGTTGCTCTGGCTTTGTGATGAGACCTGGCTTTGCAGGGTATGGCTGTATTGCGATTGTCCACCGGCGCGGCGCATGTACAGCACCAGCTCACGCGCAACCGCCAGACTCAGTGCCGGGCCACCATCAGCTTCCAGCAGCGACAGGCACAGGTCTATGCCAGCGGTGACACCTGCCGAGGTATAGATAGGACCATCGGCAGTGAAGATCGCATCAGCATCAAGCTTGACCTCTGGGAAGAGCTTTTGCAGCAGTGCGCAGCTATTCCAGTGGGTAGTAGCGCGGCGACCATTCAGCAGACCGGTAGCAGCCAGTACCAGTGCACCTATGCAGACACTGGCAATGCGGCGTGTATTTTTACTGCGCCCTTGCAGCCAGGGCAGCAGGATATTCTCCGCCGCAGCTTCGCGCATGGCGGCCTCACTGCCACCGGTGGTGATGATGGTATCAATCTCTGCTGGCAAATCCCTGAGTGCGCATACCCCATGTATTTCCAACCCGGCGTGGGTGGTAATGACACCACCATGCGGGCTGGCGACTATCAGGCGATAGTCGGGCAAGACTGATGGTTTTTGCTGGTTGGCCACTGCAAACACTTCCATGGGGCCGGAGAGGTCCAGGCTTTGTACGCCATCCAGGGTAATGAAGACGATAGTGCGGGTATTGTGATCCATGGCAGAATTTGCGACAAGATTGGCACTGCGGCCAAGATGTTGATGATTATAGTGTGCCTGTGGATAAATCCCCGGTGTACTGATGAAAACAAAAATCCTGCTCTTCCTGTTCCTGACCTTGACCCTTTCCCTGGCCAGCGCTGACACCTTGCCTACGCCTTTACCTGACTACCAGCCACGTTTTGGCCGCACACAGCCTGTCGTCGCCGTGGTCGCCGACAATGAAATGACCGAGCTCACCGATTTTGTCGTGCCCTATGCCGTGCTCAAGGCCTCAGGTGCGGCGCAAGTCTTGTCCGTGGCAACCGGCAGCGGCGTGGTCAATCTCTACCCTGCACTCAAGATGCAGGCAGAAACGACGATGGCAGAATTTGACCAGACTTATCCACAAGGCGCGGACTATGTCATCGTCCCGGCTCTGCACAATGTGCAGGCCGCAGTGTTGCAAAACTGGGTCAGGGCGCAGACCGCCAAAGGTGCCATCATCGTTGGTATCTGTGACGGCGTCTGGGTTTTGGCGCATGCGGGTTTGCTGGAACAACGCCGCGCTGTGGGTTTCTGGTATTCCATGGGTAGCCTGCAAAAACAATTTCCAAATACGACCTGGGTGCGCAACCAGCGTTACCTCGCCGATGGCAAGATCATCACCACAACAGGCGTAACTGCATCCCTGCCTGCATCGCTGGCCCTGGTCGCTTCCATTGCGGGTCACGAGCGCGCTACAGCGTTGGCCAATGAGCTGGGGATAAAAAATTACTTATCCACACATGACAGCCAGCAATTCAAAATGAGTGTTGCCCATGCGACGACCATTGCAGGCAACTGGCTGCGTTTCTGGTCACATGAAGAAATCGCGCTGCCGCTGAGCGCTGGTGTCAACGATATCGCCCTGGCCCTGTATGCCGATGCCTGGTCGCGCACCTACCGTTCGCAAGTCAAAACCTATGCCAGCAGCATGCAGGCAGTGAAGTCGCGTTATGGTCTGCAACTGCTGCCGGATGCCGTGGCCGATGCAGCTGGCATGGACAGGATCAAAAAAGAACACAACTGGCTGACAGAGATAGCTCCGGCAAGAGCCATGGACCAGGCTCTGCAAGAAATAGGCAAGGCCTATGGGCTGGCGACCAGGGCCATGGTCAGTGCCTTTATGGAATATCCGCAATAGTAAGATACATCATGAAGCTGAACCAACTCATTGTAAACTGGTCAAGTATTGCTGTGTTAACGCAAAGGGACGACCATGTTTGCTTACAGATTCAAATTGCTGGCAATACTCTTGATGGGTCTTGCAATGGCGGCCAATGCCGCCAGTGTCTTCCCGGGCAAAGAATGGGAGGTGACTGCCAGCACCACGGCGCAATGCAAACAGGGCCAGGCCGAGCTTGATGGCTATGTACAAAAGCAGGCCACCACGGCCCTGCTCGCCATCAAGGATGGCCGCATCCTGTACAACCATGGTCCTGTGGAAGTACCGGGCATCATAGAGTCACAACGCAAAAGCATCCTGTCCATGCTGTATGGCAAATACGTCACCAACGGAGCTATGAATCTCGACCAGACTCTGGAGGCCGCAAATATCGATGATGTCGGCGGCCTCTTGCCCTCAGAAAAACAGGCCAGACTGCGCGACCTGCTGACCGCACGCTCGGGCGTTTTCCATGTCGCAGCCAATAGCGGCGATGATCTCGCCAATGCACCCGCGCGTGGCACGCAAACACCCGGTAGCTATTTTCTGTACAACAACTGGGACTTCAATGCAGCCGGCACTGCACTGGAAAACGCCACGCACAAAAGTGTTTATCAACTGTTTGACGAAGACATCGCACAAAGCCTGCAACTGCAAGATTACAAACTCAGCGCCCAAAAGAAATTTGGTGACAGCAGCAAATCCATGCACCTGCCCTACCATTTTCTCCTATCGACCAGGGACATGGCACGCATAGGCCTGCTCGCCCTGCATGAAGGCAACTGGAATGGCCGGCAATTGATACCAGCAGACTGGATACGCCTGACCACCAGTGTTTATACACCTTCATCCGACATGCATCCGATCAGCACAGCTGCCCGCCATGTCGCGTATGGCTATATGTGGTGGGTACTCGAAGAACCCGCTGGTTCACCACTGCAGGGCGCCTACATGGCCTGGGGTTTGCATGGGCAATACTTGCTGGTTATCCCCAAGCTGGACATGGTCATCGCCCACCAACGCCGCGTACCTGTCGATGGCAAGTGGGATGTGCCTAAAGTGGGTAAAAATGCGTTTATCCACATGGCGAAATTGCTGACACAAAATTGTTCGTGATATGAATTTAAAACTTGAAGCTTGCACGCTCGATGATGCCGCGCAGTTGGCTGAACTGCGCGGCATCGCCATGCGCCCCAGTCTTGAACGCATAGGCCGCTTTGATGCAGAAAGAGCACGGCAGCGTTTGTTGCAAAATTTTGCAGCCGAATATACCAGGCTCATCAAATTGGATGGATTGCTGGCAGGCTTTTTAGTACTGCGTCCACAGGACAATGATCTCTTGCTTGACCACTTTTACCTGCATCCGGATTTTCAGCAACGCGGTCTCGGCAGTGCGGTCATTAAGCTAGTACTGGCAGAAGCCGATGAACTCGGAAAGATCATCCATGTTGGTGCCTTGCGTGACAGTGACGCCAACCGTTTTTATCTCAGGCATGGCTTTGTTTTACGCGAAGTGGGTGAGTTTGATAATTACTATCTGCGTTATCCACAGGCTGATTCACGTAGGTGCGAATAGCGTGGCGTATTCGCACGTATGATTCTTAAAGAAGAACTTGGGCTATATTTGGACTTCTAGTCCATTATTCATCTGGAGTGATCATGAAGTTTTCCGAACAAATCAAACCCATTTCCTACTTGAAAGAAAACGCCGCTGAGATCGCCAGGAATTTCAGTGAGAACCATGGGGATCCTCTGATCATCACCCAGAACGGGGAAGCAAAAATGGTTGTCATGGACATCGACAGCTATCAGAAACAGCAGGAAACCATGGCTTTGCTCAAAATCCTCTCACTTGGCAATAAACAAATTGAAGAAGGTAAGTTTCAAGACGCTGAAGATTTTTTTGCAGAGATGGAGAAGGAAGATCAGCAATGAGTCACGAAGTCAAAGTCCTTGCTTATGCCAAGGATGATTATCGTAAAATGCGAGGCATGTGAAGAGAAAATTTGGCGATTAAATATGAATGACTGTTGAAGCAGATTTCAAAAAATTGCTACAGCAAATCGCCGATATGCTGCGTGCTGGTTCTGTTCCTGAAGAAATTGAAGCGTTCGGTCTTGTTCATTATCGCCAGCGCCTGGTAGGACAAACAAGAGTCATTTACCAGATCAAGGAAGAGGAAATTTTCGTTCATATGTTTGTGGATACGAACAGGGATTTTGCTACCGTTCTGCACGACAGATTGATGAGCAAATAAATGACAAGCGGTATTTCCAGGCTAGACATGCGTGCGATTACGTTACACTAATCGCACCTACGCGAGCTTGACCTCCTTCATTTCATTTCTCAAACGTTACATGAGCAACTTTACTTTTTCCTGTTCCCATAGTTCCTATATATTTAATTGTACGTTGGTGTCTCTGGGCACTTATATGTAGTTTTTCCACATTAAATTCTCCGTTAATTGGAAGACAAATAAATTCTAATTTTTTCATAGAAATCAAAATATCCAAATCTAGTCCTATATACGATACTTTTTTTAATATGAGCTTCGTTAACTTGACCATACTTTGAATATGAGAAAAATCTACTGAAACTTGTAGACCGGACACATCTAAAGTTTGTATATTCTTGACATACCTTAGGTCGATGAATTCCTTGAGCTTTGGTAATTCACTTAAATGCAGGTTTGAAAGGTGTTTAATATTTTTCAGATCATCTAAATTTTCTAAGGTTTTTATTGCGCCAAGTGATATGTCCGTCAAATGTTCGCACTTTTCTAGACCCCGTAAATTTTCGAGCTTACCACCGCCGAAGCTAATTTTTTTGAGGTTAATGAGTGAACCGAACGATTGACAATTTTTCATAGTGAAATTTTCAATACTGAGTTCACAGAGAGATTGAAAAGAAAATATCCACTCCATTCCCTTTTCGTAATTGCAAAGAAAATTCCTTAAATGTGGGAAGAAATGAAGGTTTAATCCATTCTTTGGAATGAAGTCTTCATGAATAACTTCAACGTTTATAAATTGTTCTAATCCACTAATTTGTCCCGACGCTTGGAGTTCCAGTCTTCGTACCTTTAGCGCAGCCAATCCAAGATGTGGAATATTCACGCCTTTTTCATCGAAATCCTGAATAGTTAAAGTTTCAAAACTTCCTTTTTCAAATACCTCGGCAGCGTCATCAGGCCATCCGTCCTTGACACAGAAACAATCAGGATTTGATCCACTTACTCCAGGTGGAAAGCGAAACCAATACTTAGCATTATTCGTCATCACCAACATATCCTGTTTTTTTTATCAAAGTATTTCATCTATAAAAAAGCTGGAGTTAAGTCTCATAATCATATATTTCCAAACTCTCCGGCGATTACGAGTGTTTAATTCGCTAGATAGATTTTCCAGTCACAAATAATGACTGACACCCAAATACCTGTCCAGCTTCGCTTGCTCTTCAACATCCAGCGTTTCCCTGTGCGCCCTGATGGTATAGCCACCATGCATGGCACCATCGTGATTGATCATCCAGTCTATGATCACTGCATCTTCAAGATTGAAAGTGTCGCCAATTTCATGATCACGCAGCTCTGCGGGTACTTCAAATAACTCGCCTGTGAAGCCAGTATCGCTGGTTTCAATCACTCTCAACCACATAAACATATTGCCAGTGGCAAGTACAAATTTGATTTTGATCAGAGGGAAAAATTCTTCCTCAGTATTGCTGTGGATAAGCTTTCTGAAGTGTGATAATGATTGCTGGGCATCTGCAAAAGCTTGCTGCATGCTTGCATCGTTTGAATTGCTCATGGTGATTTTTATACCGGGGTCGAGATCAGGCTTGCGGCCCATATCTCTCCTGTACATTTGCCAGTCATACCAGCAATTTTCTGGATCGATATCGTCATAGCCGCGTGACCCGGCAAGTTCGCCAGCATCGGGTTTTTCCATCATGATGACACTGGCATTGTCACGGATTTCTATCACTTCGTCATAGCTTAAGGGGCTGCCTTTCTTGTCTTCTACATTGACAAGAATAGCGACCAGCGCCGGGATAAAAACGGGGACTAATTTTTCTTCACTCATGTAGATTCCATCGCACGCAGGATTGTCAGAATAGGAAATTCTACTCTGGCAATCCGCTGTGTATGGAAATTATCGACACAAAGAAAAATTTTATTGTGACAATTTATTTCTTGGGTGGCGGATTATTGTCCTTGCCTTCTGGCGGATGTGGCGGCCTTTCAGGGCGGGCAAACAAGCCCTTGGGTGAATTGGTGCAAGTGGCAGAAATCTTGCCTTCGCGCGGTGTGGTGATTTGCACTGCGGCACCTTCTTTCTTGCCTTTGCAATCTTCATAGGCCTGTGGTGGTGGTTCACGCGGTGGCCTGTCGTCTTTGCCTGCTTCTGGCGGTTTCTTTTGGTCACCGCCGGGTGGCTGGGCATGTGCAAACAGACTGGCAGCCAATGCCGCCATGAAGATACTGGCACGTGCCAGGTTGAGTAAATTTTTCATCCTGTTTCCTTTCAAGGGTGTTGATGACAGGATAGATCTTAAGCAAAAACTATGGAGGAAAAGTGAAGATAGCCGCTTCTTTACATAGCTTTACTTTGTTACGCTCACGCTTATTCTGTCATAGCGCCCATATGCATCAAAGGCAGTAATATCGTAGCGCCCGGCCTCAGGAAATTCTATGATCTGCGACTGGTTCGCCAGCTTGCTCGATACAAGATGGCCATTCACCATCCAGCTGACTTCTGCCTGAGATCCACGGATTTCCAGCCTGGCTTTGGGTACTTCCTTGCCGCTGGCCCTGTGCAGGATTTCGCCATCGCTGAGGCCGACTATCTTGATGCTTTCATCGGCATTGTAGATGGCTGCGCATTCTGTTGCCCAGGCGGGTGGCAGGGCGACCTTGCGCAGGCCTGCGTCCAGCCAGGGTTCGAGGGCGGATGGCCAGCGGGCGGCCTGTAATTTATCCATAGGGCGTTTGCTGCATTCGGGGGCGACTCGCAAGCCAGTTTGGCTATCGACAAAGTAAGTGAATATCGGCGAGGCGGTTTTCAGACGGTCGGCAAAGCTTGGTGGCGCTGCGCCGTTCAAGACCCAGGCCGTGCGTTGCAAAGGACACAGTTTTTCTGGCTGTTCGCTGGCGCGTGTACCCAGCGGCCAGCAGATTTTTTCCTGACTTACCGTGGCTGGCGGTACATCCGGGCTGGTGTTGCGGCCATCGGGTATGGCGGTGAAGATATCCACCAGCAAGGGGGCGGCGACATTCGCGCCAAAGAAACCGGGATTGGGTGTGCCATCTGGCCGCCCTACCCAGACACCTATGGTATAACGCTTGCTGACACCGACTGCCCAGGCATCGCGGAAGCCAAAGCTGGTGCCCGTCTTCCAGGCGATGCCACGGTAGCTGCCATTGCCTTCTACCGCGCGCGCCACTGGCCCGCCAGTTTCCAGTATGTCGCGCACGATGAAGGCGGCACCTTCGCTCATCATCCTTTGTTCCTTGCGCGGTGCTGTTGGCGTCATACGCGGTACGGCGGCCATGCCTTTACGTGCGAAGGAAGAATAGGCACCGACCATGTCTTCGAGCTTGGCGCCTGCGCCACCGAGTATCACGCTGAGGTTGGGCGTTGCACCACGCGGGAATTCCAGTTTCAAACCACCGCGTCTGAGCATGGAAACAAAGTTCGATGAGCCCAGTTGTTCCAGTACTTCAACCGCCGGTACATTCAGAGACTTCACCAGAGCTTCAGACACACTGACCGGGCCACTGAAATTTTGCTGGAAATTGCCAGGCTGGTAGCCAGAAAAAGATTGCGGTGTGTCTGATAATAAAGATTCTGAATGGATCAGACCTTCATCGAGTGCAAATGCATACAGGAAGGGTTTTAGGGCAGAACCTGGTGAGCGCGCAGCCCGCACCATATCAACATCGCTGAAACGCTCACGGTCACTGAAGTCTGCCGAACCGGCATAACCGAGCACTTCAAACGTGGCATTGTCCATCACCATCGCAGCCATCGACACATGTGGTGGCAGTTGCCGTATGCGGTCGGCCAGCAGGGTTTCTACTGTTTGCTGGATTGCCGTATCAACCGTGGTCTGGATGACGGTTTGCTGGCTCTTGGTGCGCTTTGCTTGCTGCTTCATGCGCAGTGCGAGTAAGGGCGCGAGTAGAGGTTCACGCACCACCTGCGCTGTCACAGGCTCGGTCAGCGCATCGGCAATGATGTCCTTGCTCCAGTTGCCGTCCATGCGCCGTATCACCTTGTCACGCGCTACTTGCGCACGTTGTGGATAACGGTCTGGCCGCAAGACGGACGGTAATTGCGGCAATACCGTCAGCAGCGCCGCTTCCGCATGCGTGAGGTGACTGGCAGGTTTGCCGAGGTAGGCGCGGCTGGCTGCTTCCACCCCTTCGAGCACCCCACCCATGGGTGCATAGTTGAGGTAGAGGGTCAGGATTTCTTTTTTCGAATAATGCGCTTCCAGCTGCAGGGCGCGGGCAATCTGCTTGAGCTTGCCACGCACGGTATGTGGAGTGGGGTCTATGATGCGCGCCACCTGCATGGTGATGGTGGAACCACCGGACACGATCTTGCCATTGTGCAGCCACTGCCACGCTGCCCGCGTCAATGCCAGCGGGTTGACACCGGGGTGCCACCAGTATGCCCGGTCTTCATACTGCGTCAGTGCATCGACATAGTAGGGCGAGACTTCCTGCAGGCTGATGGCGTGACGCCAGATGTGGTCTTTGTCAGGGAAGGCGCGTAAAGGTGTGCCGTCACGGGCCAGGACTACCATCGCGTAGGGGGAATCGCGACCGGGTTTGGGCAGGGGGAAACAGAGGTCGGCGACGATGAAGGTCAGGGCGACGATGATGATTGCTGCCCAGGTTTTTTTGTGGGTGAGCAAGGCTTTGCGCAGATAGGTGAAGTTGGCATACTTCTTGAGATTGAGCGTCATTCGATGGAAATTTTTTATTAATCTCGGATATGAAAAAATCAAAATATGAAAAAATCAAATAGACGGCAAACGAGCAATGTGGATGGTGGTCGAATTGATCTTGTTTTTGGTGTTGCTGTTGTTTTTGACTTTGATTTTTCTCTTGATCTTCAACCGCTTGGGACGTAGCAATTTGTGCTTCACAGAAAATGGATCAGAAAGCTTCGTTGTTTGAGCGTAGCGAGTTTCGAAGCTTTCCCATTTTTTGTGATGCGCAAATTGTGCTGGAGCGCAGCGCAAGCACCCGAAGGGCAAGTCTGCGGTCGCCTTTCTTTGATTCCTTTCTTTGGCGAAGCAAAGAAAGGAATTCGGCCGCCGGGCCGAGACCCGGCTGGTATCTGCGAAGGGCAATCGTTTCAGTCGAAGTACGGTAATGCAACGAACGCCGCTGGGCTCCAGCCTTCGCTGGAGCGACGTCTTTATAATTGCCGTTCATTCGACTTGCACTTCTCCGCTTTTCCTCTGTGGTGAGTGGTCGTAGGGCAGGTTTTGATAAACGAATACCTTATTCAGAGGCCCAGTGTTGGGCTGGTGAAGCGTAGCCCAACCTACAGATCAACCTCAACCTACGGCTCTCATCACACCTACTTCCCACTCTCCACCACAGTCAACACATCCGTCCCACCGGTTTGCCCATACAAATCCGGCCTGTACATATCTTCTGCATACAGCGGCGGTATCACGAATTTACCTGGTGTCACTACCCGCACGCGGTAGAACAGGTTCAATACATTCCAGTCCATGCGTACTGCTGCCACAAACCTGTCATCACGGAACTCTACATGCTTGATATGCGGGTCTTGCATGGCTTCTGCGGGGTTCAGTTTGTCTATCGTAACCACACCCATCTGTTCACCCTGGACGATGTTGGTGTTTTCGATTTCCAGGCCAGCCGGGATGCGATCGACGATCATGCCCGTGCCCATGGCGTTACGGCTGCGGGCAGTGATGCGCATGATGATGGTTTCGCCTACTTTCAAAGGACGGTTCCCGATTTCTGTGCCATCCGGTGCATACATCTTGCGGCTCAGTTCTATGACATCAGTCTTCGCAGGTGGCAGCTTGACCAGGTTGCCAGTCATGGACAATTCCACATACAAATTGTCTTTGCTATTGTTGCTGAGCTTGATACCGGATGACAATTCACTGGCCTGCAATTCACGGAACAGCGTGGCCTTGGCTGACAATTCATCCGTCTTGCCTGCAACGGCCAGGGTACCTGTCCATGGTGCGGTTTCACCTGTGCTGTAAGTACGGCCTACCAGGAACAGGGCGAGTTTTTCCTGGGTGCTGTAGTAGCGGTGTTTTTCCATCTCATTGGCGATGACACCGATCAGGTTATCGCGGCCATCAAGCTTGATCTGGTGCCTGTCCAGCAAGGCATAGGACAGGGCAGCGTCACGCAGGTTGCTGCCGTAGTCATACCACCAGTAACCATTGTCGCGGCCTTTTTTGACACCTTCGGCCAGAGCGACATCGCTGCGTGCCTTGTCACCCATTTGCTTCAAGGCGATGCCCAGTTGTATCAGCGCCAGGCCAGATTGTGCATTGCCACGCGCATCATGCATCTGGCGCAAGGTGGCCAATGGTGCCTTGTTCTGGCGTGACAGTACATAGGCACCTGCTGCCAGCACACCGAAGTGGCTATTGTCACGCACACGGTTTTCTTCCCACAGGTTACTGGTGCCAGTCGTGGTGGCCGCTACCGGTTTGGGACTCGCAGGCATACGTGCTACCCCGTCCTGCAAACCGCGCAGGAGGAAGTCCAATGCCTTGTTATACATCGCATCCGGCACACCAAAGCCCTGCTCACGTGCATCCACCAAAAAGCCGGTGACGTAGGCTGACAACCAGTATTCATACTCCGACACATTACCCCACAGGCTGAAGCCGCCGTTCGGTGCTTGCATGGTTGCCAGGCGGGCGATGGCCTTGTCTAGCATCTCTACCCTTTGTTCGCGTGTATAAGGTTTGAGTCCAAAGCGTTTGGCGGCTTCTTCATCAATGAATACATGCGGGTAAGCGGTACTGGTGGTTTGCTCGGCACAGCCGTAGGGATAAGTCAGCAAACCCTGGATGGCGGCGCGGATATCGATCGGTGCCTTGTTCGAAACCACCATGTGCGCCAGCAGCGATGCCTTGTGCAAGCCTGCCAGGTCAGCCTCTTTGATATCCAGTGATTCACCGGCTTTTACCGTAAAGCGTTTGGTGATCTGGGTTTGTGGCGTTGGCGCCTGCACGGTCAGTGCAAAACTGCGCTCCATTTTGATACCAGAGCCGCTGATGTTGACGGTGATGGTATGCAAACCCGGCACTGGCTTGGCTTCAATAGGGAAGCGCAGGGTTTGTTTTTGCTGATCTTTGAGGCTCAGGCTGCGTTCAGCTTCTGTCAGTTTCAGGGCTTCTCCGCCATTGATGCTGACTTTCAGGTTTTGCCCTGCACCTGAGAGATTATGCAAATCCAGCGCGACGATGGCAGTGTCACCAAAAGACAGGAAGCGTGGTGTCGCCAGTTCGGCAATCAGCGGCGCTGCAACGGTCATCTCGGCGTCTTTGGCACCAAAACGCTCGCCACCAGCTACCACGGCCATCAGACGCAAAGTGCCGTTAAAGTCGGGAATGGCCAATGGTATCTCGGCCTCACCTTGTTCATTCAGTTGCACAGGGCCACTGAAGATATCGATGAGTTTGACCTTTTTCGGCAAGCTCTTGGTGGCTTTGGGCGTGTTGTCACCACCAAATTTCAGCTTGCCTTTCTGGCCCTGCATTTTTTCTATGAGACGGCCATAGATATCATGCTGGTCCGGGCCATAACGCAATTTGGCAAAGAAGAAGGCGTGCGGATCAGGCGAGACAAATTTGGTGATATTCAAAATACCTACATCCACTGCGGACAGGGTCACCATGGCTTTTTGGCCCTTGGCTTCTGGCACCTTGATTTTTACCTTGACGGTGCTGTCAGGCAGCACTTTGACAGGTGCTTCCATGGTCACAGCAAATTTGCGGTCTGCCCTGTCCAGCGGGATATGTGCGACACCCAGTGCACGCGCCGGTGTCACCTTGTCGCCTTCATTGCCAGGGCGCAGAACCACGGCAGAGACATACAGATCGTGACGTTTCCAGTCCTTGTTGAGCGGGATATCGATCGTCGTTGCATCTGCACCTACAGCCATGC
Source organism: Undibacterium sp. Tian12W (assembly GCF_049339405.1). Lineage (NCBI taxonomy): Bacteria > Pseudomonadati > Pseudomonadota > Betaproteobacteria > Burkholderiales > Oxalobacteraceae > Undibacterium > Undibacterium sp. Tian12W. Next base: position 96,499 of record NZ_JBMPPK010000012.1, on the reverse strand, counting down.
GTTTTATCCACAGGGTCTTGTCACCTTCTACCGTGATCAGGGCTTCTCCCTTGTGTGGCGGGGTGAACGTCAGGCGTGCAGTGTCCCCATCTTTATAAACGGGTTTATCGAGCTTCATGGCGACCTTGTCGGGACGCACACCCTGGCTTTCATCACTGCGGGCGCTCCAGCCTACATAGAAGCGATACACAGCCTGCATCTTGGTGTCAGGGTCCAGTACTTCCAGCCTGTAGCGGCCATAACGCACCGGCAGGCGCAATTTACCACGGCCATTGGCGGGCACGGCAACAGCACTGGTTTCTACCAGTTCATCCGTCTCCGTAAAGCCAGATTGCCAGCCGCGCTGGTCTTCAAAGCGCCAGTAGTAATTGCGGTCTTCACGGAACAGGCGTACCGGCAAAGTCGGTGATGCCTGCAATTTGCCATCCCTGTCTGAACGTATGACTTCAAATTCTACCGGGCTGCCTTCAGGTGCATATTCACCGGTGAACATGGGGCGCAGGCCGACCAGTACGGGAGCTGGCCAGACTACGCGTTCCATGCTGCGCACGACTGGGCGGCCACCACTTTCCAGCAGGCTCAGGGTAGTGCGTACTGTGAAGGGTGAGCGGCGTTTTTCGATAGGTGAGAGATCAACATCAACAGATGCCTTGCCTTCATCATCGAGCTTGCTTTCTTCTAGCTCAGTGCGGGTCTTGGCTTCGTTTTCAGTAACGTCGCCAAATTCAAAACCGGGGTATTGCTTTGCCAGCGGATTCTTATTGCGTTCAAACTGGGCCACACCCAACAGGCGGTTACCTGCTGCCGGTGCGCCATACAGATAATTACCAACGACATCAACACTATAGTCACTGTCAGCCGCCAGCGTTGCCAGTTTGCTGGACAGATCGAGCTTCATGCGTTCTGGCAGGAATTCTTCAACGCCAAAACGGAATACTGTGCCCGGCACCTTGTCAGCAGGGTCGGCACGCAATTCCAGGGTCCAGAAACCGGTAGGAGCATCAGCGGGTAATTCCAGGCGCTTGACGAGGTAACCACCAAAGCGCTGGTCTGGCCGCCAGGTAGCGGTGAACTGGTCCTTGCCATCCGGGCGTTTCAGTCTGGCCTGTATGGCCTTGGCAGGCACGGCGCGGCCATCGGCATCACGTGCCAGCACAGACACATCGAATTGCTCGCCGGGGCGATACAAATTACGACCGGAATAAGCAAACAGGCGCGTTGCCTTGTAAGGCGAGCCAGTGATATCGTACTCTGACAAATCGAGCGCAGGTTCCTTCAGCGCCAGTACCGAAATCTGCTCCCCCTTGCGTGCCATCAAGACCTTGGCAGCTTTTGGCTGTTCGGCAAAAACCACATGGCCATCACCATCGGTATCGGCCTTGGCCAGTACCTTGCCCGCTTCATCCATCCAGGATACTTCGACACCGGCAACGGCTTTGCCATCAGTCAGAGAACTGACAAAGGCATCGGCTGATTTGTCATACAAACGCGTATGCAGGCCCAGGTCGGACACATAGAAATACGTGGTTTGGTATTCATAGCGGAAGCGGCCAGGCTGGCTCATGACAGCGACATACACGCCGGGGTCCTTGAGCTCCTTGATGTCTTCTACCGAGATATAGGTGACGCTCCGTTTATTGGCTTTTTGCTCGGTCATGAAGCGGCCCAGATACACGCTCTCTGACATCTTGCGCAATTCATCAAGCTGGTAAACCTGGACAGCGCCTTTCAGGCTGCTGCGCCTGTAGTCGTAGTTGTAGTCCTCGCCAGCTTCGCCTTCTTCATTATCGGTTTTTGCGGCATCGGCTTTTTTCGGTTTGCCATTAATGACGCTGTCGAGGAAGCGTGGCAGCTGGTCATTTTTGACACGCAGGAATTGCACATCGACTTCCGGTACATTCACTGTGACGACCGGCAAACCGCCATTTTGTTTGGCAGGCAAGACCATGCCATTACTGGCGAAATAATACGAAGGAGACACAGGGGCCGAGACGATCGAATAACGTGCCTCACTACCCAGGGTCTTGCCATTGCGCGCAGGCAGGCCGGTCTGCACCTGGACTACATAGCGGGTCTGTGGCTTGATATGCGGGAAGTACAAAAGGCGCGGGTTTTCACCAACTACCCAGGCACCGGCTACTGGCTTGCCACTCTTGTTATCGGTGTCTTCAGCGGTGGTACTGACGGTGCTGACTTTGCCTTTTTTGGGTTGGCCATCATCGTCATAGCCGTTTTCGTCATCGCTGTTATTGGTCTCGGCTTTTTTCAGATCAGCTGCCGAGGGCGGCATCTCGAATACCTGCAAATACTTTTCATAGGTCTTGCTGCTGTCGAGAGGAATGCTGAAGGTCAGCGCCAGTGCTGGCGCACCATCAAGGCCACGGTCTGCCGCATCGACTAGGGTCAGCGGGGCATTCGGATCATCATTGATCACCAGGCCGCTCACAGCATCAGGTGCGCCGGGGCTCTTGTTCTTGTACCAGTATGCGCCGCCTATGATGGCAATGAATAAGGCGAACAACATCGCCATTTTGAACGATTTGCTTTGCATGGTGCTTCCCTGATTATCTGGATGGATTGCTTAAATTTTGCACAATGATTATGACATGCACATTGTCAATAATTTCACTTGTTACGATATCTTCCGGTGTTACGATTTCTTCCGTGGCGGTAAATGCAACAGACGTTCGTCAAAGAATGCCATCACTCAGGGAGTGGGACGCAGATAAGTGAAATAGATCACCATCAACAACAAGGCTGCGGCAAGTAAGCCAGTGACGATGAAGAAAGCGATATTGGTCTTGCCGTAAGTTGCCTGGCACGCGGCACCTATGCACAGGCAGATAGCACGTATGACGGCAAGCGAACTCAGGAACGTGATGAGCCCAAATACTTTGGCAAAGCCAAATGCAGAATGAAAGAATTCTGTATTGCCGGGATTGCTGCCATGTCCACCCTGCCCGGCAAAACCGGCAAGGACGACGATGCCGACCACGATGACGGTCGAGATGATCAGGAGGAGCACGAAAACGGGTATTGAGATAAGCAGGGCACGTACAGCCTGCGCCCAGGTAACGATGTGCTCGTTCTTGATGGCATTGCTGAAGTATTCAATCACAATATTTCACCCTGGTTCTTCAGCTGATTCATCAAAGATGCTATCTGATCATGATACAGGGGTGGAATACAAAACACAGCCTACCAAAGTAGGTAGTCAAGGCAACGATTAAAAATCAATACGGTTCAAAATTGATCTTGTGCTTTTGCAAGACATCCAGCATCAGTTGCTTCCATGGCCCACTGGGTGTCCAGACCTTGCTGACTGATTCATAGGCTATGGACGGGTCTTCCTTGCCAACCACCACGCGGTAAAGAAAGACCATGGTCGATGCACGCATATTCACCTGGCAGTGCACCAGCACCTTTTTATTTCCCAGTCCTTGCAGGATGGCGGCAAAGGTTTCGTAGTCGCTGACGGCGGGCTTGTTGAAAACGATCGGGATATTCACAAACAACATGTTCTGGCGGCCGACGATGATGTTCTCTTCGCGCACAGCATCAGAGACATGCGGCGGGGCCAGGTAAATGACTGCTTCATAGCCCTGCGCAGACAAGTTTTCCAGCGCTTTGGCAGTGGGCTGGCCTGAGCTGGTCAGTTGTGCGGTGATGGGGACAACATTCGGTGCATCGATGTTTTGAGCGTTTTGTGCATTTTGTGCACAGGCATCTGTGGATAAGCTTGTACATAAGGCTGTGGACAAGCCTAGAAAAGCGGTGCATAAGTATGTAGATAAGCTTGTGGACATGCCTATGAATATCCTGTGGAGCAATGTGTCAACAGGCTTGCCCATGCTCACGCTTCAGGCTCATTCTGGGTTTCCAGCGTCAGCAAATTCGCGTCACGACTGATACGCCATTTGCCATCTGCCTGCAAGCGCCAGATACTCAGCACATTCCCGGCACGCTTCATGTACTGGCCTGCCTGCTTGGGGATGATCTCGACTTGCAGATAAGACCAGGTATAGGCAAGATCCGTCTGCACGACAATTTCCTGTATCTGGGAGCTGGAAGCGATGTGATGTGTCTGCAAGATATTGCGCAGGTTCTGGGCAAATAGTTCGCGGCCCTTCATCGGTGGATGGCCTGCCACCAGAAACACCACTTCTTCATCCATCAAATCGAGCAACTTATCCACATCCCCGGCAGCGGTGGCATCCTGCCATAGCCGGATATTGTTCAGTATGCTCGTGGCTGCTGCGCTGGCTTGCTCGGTTCCTTCATTGTGCATGGCTGTCCTTTATTGTGTTGATGGCTGAAGCAAGCGCAGATCAGGCTTATTTGGGCGGTGGCACCTGGGCTTGCAGGATTTGCCCGAGGTCCTTGCCTTGCTGTGCCAGCAGGCTTTCCAGTGCTGGCATCAGCGGCCCCAGGGTTTCTGCCAGCATGCTGCGTACTGTATCGACCACGACTTGCGTGGTTCGTTCAATTTCTATGTTCAGGCTGGCACCGGTTTTTTTCTCGGCAAAGACGGTCATGCGCAAGGTCTCGGGGATCAGCCAGACTTCAAACCAGCCTTCCTGGCGGTTGACTTCGGCTATCGTCAGGCTGGCACCATTGATGGCGATATAGCCCTTGGCAAAGATATAGCGCAGCCATTCTGGCGGCACGGCGATGCGTATCACGTAATTGTTTTCCAGCTCGCGTATCTGGGCGATATCGGCCTTGAAGTCGATGTGGCCAGACAAGGGGTGGCCACCGATCTCGGCGCCATCCTTGGCGGCACGCTCTACATTGACGCGGCCATCCTGAGCATATTCACCGAGAGTGGTAATCGCCAGGCTTTGCTGCATGACATCAAATTCTGCGGCATTGTCACCATGCAGGGCGGTCACGGTCAGGCAAACGCCATCAACGGCGACGCTGGCACCGATTTCCAGGTCTTTGCAAAAACCATCGGGGAATTCCAGCTGATAAGTGCGCAAGCCGGTCTTGTCATTCAGTGTTGCGATGCGGGCTATGCCCTGTACTATGCCTGTAAACATGTTTTATCTTGTTGGGGTACTTGGAATGTCTGTGATTGTAAGCCATTCATGCATTGGCGATATGTTTATGCCGCCAGCGGTAATTCCACCATGAAGTTGCAACCCTGCCCGGCCACGCTTTCGCAATCGACCTTGCCGCCGCAGGCTTCACTGAGTTTCTTGACGATGGACAGGCCCAGGCCGCTGGAATGTTCACCGGCCGTTGGCAGACTCGACAATTTGGTGAATTTTTCAAACAGGTGTTGCTGGTCTGCCGCAGACAGGCCCGGCCCTTCATCCCTGACCTGGAACATGCCAACCCCGCCGGTATTGCTGACGCTGAGCCAGATACGCTTGCCCAGCGGTGAATATTTGACGGCATTTGACAACAGGTTATCAATGATTTGTACACAGGCATCAAAGTCTGCCCTGACCATGACGCCTTCTTGTATATCCAGTATGACCTGCAAGTCCTTGGCCTTGAGCATCTCGGTATATTGCTGGGCCACGTCCTGCAATATCCTCGACAAGTCCAGGCTTTGCAATTTCAGGTGCAGGTGGCCAGAATCGAGGGCATTCACATCCAGCAAATTGCTGATGATGCGCATCATGCGCTGGCCGCTGTTGCTGATGCGCTCCAGATAATGTTGGCGCTGGTCTTCCGGCATGTTTTGCTGCAGTTTGCGCAGCAAGTCGCTCATACCTATGATGCTGGTCAGCGGATTTTTCAAATCATGAGCGGCAATGCCGAGGAAATCATTCTTGTCCTTGTCGAGTTTTTGCAGGCTGGCAACCGCCTCGTCGAGCTCGGCAGTGCGCTGCCTGACCTTGGCATCAAGTTCCTGCTCGGTACGCTGTGATATCTCCAGCAGCTTTGCCTGGGTCTGGGCGTGTTCTTTCTTCATCAGGCTGATGTGATAAGCCTGAGCCAGGGCCAGCAAAATGGCTTCTATGGCTGAGCCTAGCTGGAAACCATATTCAGTCGCCCAGTTAGGTCCCAGCAAACCCATATTGCGTATTGCCACCAGCGACAGGCCAGTGATCCAGGTCGCAGATGCCAGCAAGACGATGTAACCAGGGCGATAACCGCGCAAACCCACCAGCAGGCACACTGGCAAGATCACCATCATCAGGGCAAAGCCGGTTATTTGCATCAAGGGGGCAACCAGCTGGTAATAACCTGCCAGCACCGCCAGTGAGACAAATATGCAGACAACCTGGGCAAAGACGAACAGGCTATTAATGCGCGGCATTTTTTCATGCAGGCGCAAAAAGCTGGCGATGAACATGGTGGAACTCATGACCACCAGCGGCGACAGAAAGCTCGGCAATATATCCGCCAGCTCTGGCCAGTCAGGCAGGATATACATCGCAACATGGCCGTTCAGGCTCATGCCCGCCAGCAAGGACACGCAAGATAAAAACAGGTAGTAGCGCAGCGCTACATCACGGTAAGAAATAGCCAGCAGCAGGTTATATACGATCATGGCCAGCAAAACGCCATAGTAAATGCCCATGAACATAGCAACCTGGCTGGAGTGTTCGACAAAGGCATGTGATTCCCACAGGCTGGCGCGCAAGAACACCGCACTGCTGCTTTGCAGGCGCAGATACAGATGCTGTACTTGGGTATCCGGCAATTGCAACTGGAACAGCGGGTAATGGTGTTTGAGTTCCAGGCTGGAAAAAGGCAGGCGGTCACCGGCGCGGTGCACCGTCGTGCTGCCATCCGGGTGGACCTGGTAGAGACGGATATCATCAATGATGACTGGTGACAATTCCATCAGCCATTGCTGCGCCAAAGCGGCCTGGCTGCCTTGCACATCCAGCTTCAGCCAGAATGCGGATTTGGAAAACGATACATTCAGATTGCCGCGCAGTGGCCTGAACTCTGCATTACTGGATGGTTTAAGCAGGTCAGCGATTTCCATCCTGGCGCTTTTATCTTCAAATATCTGGAAGGCAGAGTCCAAGGGAATTTCATTTTTACCATCATCAAGCCTGAGGACTGCGGCATGCGCAGCCGTCGCACAACAGCCCAGGCAAACTGCGAGCAGTAACAGGAAGCGTAAGCAAGTGTTGCGGACGGTGCTCATATCGATAGCTTAAATCTCATGCATGTCATGTTGCACTGTACCGTAACAGCCGGTTTCAGGCATAGAATTGGTCGCCGGCTAAGCTCGCTGCCACGCTGGCTGCCACAATAGTAAGCAAATTCCCGCTGTTCTTCCATCTTTGCTTGTGGATAATATTGTTTTGCCTGAATTTATCTTGATCTGATTTTGTTCTCAGCTTTCAGGTATCGAGTGTTATTTCATGTTCGAGTTCGGTAATCAGGTTCGAGTGCGTCATATCAACCAGATTGCCACGTATCCACTGGTGGGCCGGGTTACGGCTGTCACGTTCATGCCACAGCATATCGACGTGTACGTCCGGCATGGCGAAAGGTAGTTCTTTCCAGACCAGGCCGCCTGTCATGCCGGTTGCGGCAACCAGATGGCGTGGCAATACCGTCAGCAAATCCGAATTGGATACGACACGGCCACTGGTAAAAAATTGATTGACTGTTAATACTATGCGTCTTTCGCGCCCCATCTGGGCCAGGGCTTCATCGACCAGACCATGGGCACGGCCAGAAAAACTCACCAGCAAATGCCTGGCATTGCAATAATCATCGAGCGTCAGTTTTTTATTCGCCAGTGGATGGCCACGCCGCATGACCACCACATAATGGCCGGAATATAACCTCTCATGCCGGATCGCGCTATTCGCCGCCCCCTGCCCGCCTGTGAGCTGGGCCACCACGCCGGGGAAGAAGCCGATAGCAATATCAATATCACCACGCATGAGCATGGGGCGCGGCTCCCGCGTGGTCAGCGGCACCATGCGCACATTGACGCGTGGCGCTTCTTTTTCCAGCACATTGACAAGGGTAGGCATCCACAGCGCAGCAGTTGCATCTGACATCGCCATCCTGAAGGTGGTTTGTGCTTGTGATACATCAAAGCTGGTCGGGGCAATCGCACTTTCGAGGGCGGACAGGGCCTGGCGTATCGCTGGCCACAATATCTCTGCACGCGGCGTAGGCTTGACGCCATAGGCGGTACGTATCAATAACTCATCACCGAGCGAATGACGCAGGCGTTTCAGGGCATTGGAGACGGCGGGCTGGGTCATGGCCAGCTTGTCTGCTGCCCGTGTCAGGTTCTGCTCGATCATGACTGCATCAAACACACGCAGGAGATTCAAATCCAATGTCAGAAAATTCACGTTATTTGCTCCGGTTAATAAATGACCAATACTTACTGACAATTATTCATGAACAGCATAATTGATATGGTAAATCAAAATTAGAATTATATGATGCACTGCAATATTATGACGTCATTACAAAGTGTTTAAGTGTTTAAAAAAAGAGTGGAGTAAATCATGACTTTCCTGAATATCGCCTTCCCTGCAGCCAGTGCACTGCCAGTTTCCCAAATCGCTATCAGCGCCGTTGTTGCTTCCGCCCGTCCATTGCTGGGACTGGGCATTCTGGCCACCATGCTGATCGTGTTCAAACCTATGCTGATGGGCATGTTGCGCGCAGCCTTGCTGGTGATCAGCCCAAAACAATCCCGTGAAGAAAAAACAGCTTCACGTAACTTGCGCAATATGCTGACTATCCGCCGTATCGCCAATGACCTGGACCGCAGCTCGCCTAACATGGCTGCTGAATTGCGTGCCCTGGCTGCACGTGGCTGAGCGCCCCTGACTAAGCGCCCCTGACTAAACATAGCACGATTAAATAAGTAATTGGTATTATGCAACATTCATCTGCTTATTCCATGGCTGGTGCTGCTGTACAGAGCACGGTAGTAGCGCAACAACAGGTACGCCAGCCACGCGCGGTGGCTGGTTCCCGTAGTCTGGCATCAATGTTGCCGACCATACTGACAACAGGTCTGGTGAGTCTGGTGGCAACTGCAGTCCTGCGCCTGATGTGGATGGGCTATGGACATGATTTCATGGCTGCCTGGATGGAAGCCTGGCTGACAGTATGGCCTATCGCTTTTCCGGCTGCCTATATCAGCAAGCCCCTGGTCAACAAGCTGGCGCGCATGCTCAGCAAGCCAGTCGGTAGCGAAGCCGCACTGAGTGCCAGAGGCATCATGCAGGCTTCTGAAGAAGCCACGGCAAAAAGTGGCTTGAAACGCAAGCCTGCATTATTGCCAGTGCATCGTTGATCAGTGTTGATGGATGTAGTCAGTTAGTTTTATTGAAGAGCCGCAGATTAATTTAACCTGCGGCTTTTTTGTTTTTGGCATCCGTCAGGCCTGTGCATTGTTCCATAAACTCCTGCATGACTTCTTCCTGTATCTTTTTAATGCTGCCATCTTTTTCCATATTGCGTAGTACCGGTTCCAGGGCGGACGCGATTTGCTGGTGTCTGGCATGCAGGAAATGATAGCCCAGCCTTTTTTCCAGTGATGGCTCCAGTATATGTATCCGGTTCAGGCCCAGTTTGCGCACCAGGCAAAAGCTGAAGCGTGAGTCGATGGCAACATCGGTGCGCCCGGCATCGAGTTTTCTGAACAGGGATTCCAGGCCGGGTGCGGTTTCTTTTTGTGGCACATTTTTGAGCCTGTCTTCAAGATAAGGGATGCCGTTGACATAACCGACTACATACGGTTTCAGGCTAGCAAAACCATCCACGTTGATATTCTTTTTGGTCGCAAACACAACGGCTTCTTCATAGACAATAGGTATATCGACTTTGATGGAGTCCGACAAACCAGTATCTATGACCTTGGCAGAAATGGCATCCAGCCGGCCTGCATTCCACATGCTGATGGCACGTACTGCTGGCGTGGCAATGAAATTGACCTTGATGCCCAGTTGTTCATAAGCCTTGCTCAACACTCTTTGCGCCATGACAGTGCTCGGGCGGTTGATGTCCGACAGTGATATATCCAGCCTGTGTTCTTCGCGATTTTTTGTCTGCGCCTGTGCCGGGACTGATGACAGCAGCTTGCTGCCTGTGAGCATTAGCAACAGCCAGATGGTGGACAGGCGCATGCGGTTTCCGGGAGAATAAGCATCGTGGAGTAATAGCGGCTGACCTTATTTATACACCCCTTGCGCCAGTATTTCCAGCTTGTGCAAAAAACAAAACGCGGCCGTAGCCGCGTTTTTGTCATTGCCAGAAAACGATGGCTTATGCCGCCAGGCGTTTTTCCAGGGCGACGCGGGTCGCTTCCAGATCGGCTGGCAAATGGTAAGCCAGTTTTTCAAACAGCTCGGCATGCAGTTTCAGCTCTGCATCCCAGGCGGCCTTGTCAATGGATGTGATGGTATCGAACTGCGCTTGCGTGAAGTTCAAACCTTCCCAGTTCAAATCAGCAAAAGTAGGGGTGACACCAAAGATGTTTTCCACACCATTGGCCTGGCCTTCTATGCGTTCCAGCATCCATTTCAACACGCGCATATTGTCGCCAAAACCTGGCCAGACAAATTTGCCGTTGTCATCTGTACGGAACCAGTTGACGCAGAAAATCGCTGGTTGTGTCGCGCCAGCGGCTTCTATCTTCTTGCCCATGTCCAGCCAGTGCTGGAAATAGTCGCTCATGTTGTAGCCCATGAACGGCAACATGGCGAATGGATCACGACGCACCACGCCTTGCTGGCCAACGGCAGCAGCCGTGGTTTCAGAACCCATGGTCGCTGCCATATAGACGCCTTCTACCCAGTTGCGGGCTTCAGTCACCAGAGGCACTGTCGTTGAGCGACGGCCACCGAAGATAAAGGCCGAGATAGGCACGCCAGCCGGGTCATCCCAGGCTGCATCGATGACCGGGTTTTGTGTTGCGGCCACCGTGAAACGTGCATTTGGATGTGCTGCTTTACGGCCAGTCTCCTTGGCGATTTCTGGTGTCCAGTCCTTGCCTTGCCAGTCTATCAGATGGGCTGGCGCTTCCTTGCTCATGCCTTCCCACCAGACATCGCCATCATCGGTCAGGCCGACATTAGTGAAGATGGTGTTGGCGGTCAAAGACGCCATGCAGTTGGAATTGGTGGCGGTATTGGTACCAGGTGCCACGCCAAAATAACCGGCTTCAGGGTTGATCGCATACAAACGGCCATCCGCACCAGGTTTGATCCAGGCAATGTCATCACCAATGGTGGTGACTTTCCAGCCCTTGATGGCGGGGATCAGCATGGCGAAATTGGTTTTGCCGCAGGCAGACGGGAAGGCTGCTGCCACATAATGCTTTTTACCTTCTGGCGATTCCACGCCCAGGATCAGCATGTGCTCTGCCAGCCAGCCCTGGTCACGGCCCATGGTGGACGCGATACGCAAGGCAAAGCATTTCTTGCCCAGCAGTGCATTGCCACCGTAACCGGAGCCAAAAGACCAGATTTCGCGCGTTTCTGGATAATGCACGATGTATTTGGTGTTATTGCAAGGCCATGCAACGTCAGCTTGGCCTTCTGCCAAAGGCGCGCCTACGGTATGTACGCAAGGGACAAAATCGCCGTCCGTACCCAGTACCTCATACACAGCCTGGCCCATGCGCGTCATGATGCGCATGTTGACAGCAACGTAAGGCGAGTCAGACAATTCCACGCCGATATGGGCGATAGGTGAACCCAGTGGGCCCATGGAGAAAGGGACGACATACATGGTGCGGCCACGCATGCAGCCATCAAACATGGGGTTCAGGGTGGCACGCATTTCTGCCGGGGCCATCCAGTTATTGGTCGGGCCTGCGTCTTCCTTGTTGGTCGAGCATATATAGGTGCGGTCTTCTACACGGGCGACGTCCGACGGGTCGGAACAGGCCAGGTAACTATTCGGGCGCTTGGCTTCATTGAGCTTTTTCATGGTGCCAGCGGCAACCATTTGTGCGCACAGACGGTCATACTCTTCTTGCGAGCCGTCACACCAATAGATATTGTCAGGTTTGGTCAAAGCCGCCATTTCGGCGATCCAGTTGATCAATTTCTGATGTTTCACGTAAGCGGGTGCGTTTAATGCAGCCACACCTTTCATGATGGGTTGATTCACGATACTACCTCCAATGCCATTTCAATAAAAAAACCGGTGTAGCGGCACGGCAGGATCGTCGTTAGATTGTGGCGATGCGATCGCAGGAGCGCTCAAGCAAGGCGAACACCATAGCGGCGGTTCTGTCGGATAATACGAAGACAAGAGGGTGTCTTGGCTCCTGGCTTGCGCCCGGCAGGATGGCGCGGGGCGGAAGAATCTAAAAGCTACGTAGGCGAACATTGTACACGCGAGTCTGGCCGGAAGCGAATTTTGCCTCAGTTTCATTATCATTGTTTTACGTTTTATGAAAGTGAAGATTTTTCAACGCAAACCTGAATAAAAGCAGGAATACGGATTTTCCCGGATTTTAAAGAATGTATAAGGACGAATGAGGACAAACCATGAAAATAGCCATACTTGATGATTACCAGGACGTGGTCCGGCAGCTGCCTTGCTTTGACTTATTGAAGGGTCATGAAGTCAAAGTCTTCAATAATACGGCTGTTGGTACCGGCCAACTAGCGATACGCCTGCAGCCGTTTGATGCCGTCGTGCTGATACGTGAACGCACCCGCCTGAACCGTGCCCTGATGCAAAAGCTGCCGAATCTGAAACTCATTTCGCAGACTGGCAAAGTCGCAGGCAATATAGAAATTGCCGCTGCTCACGAACTGGGTATTGCCATCGCCGAGGGCATAGGTGACCCGACAGCACCGGCTGAGCTGACCTGGACCCTGATCATGGCGGCGTCACGCAAGCTAACTAATTACGCACAACTCTTGCAGGATGGAGTCTGGCAGAGCTCTTCACTACACTCCGCCCACAACCAGCTGGGCCGCGTCCTGAAGAAGCGTACCCTCGGTATCTGGGGCTACGGCAAGATAGGCAAGATGATCGCTGGCTATGCCAAGGCTTTTGGCATGCAAGTCATGGTCTGGGGACGCGAACCTAGCCGTGCGCAGGCCGCCGCAGACGGTTTGTTGGTAGCAACATCGAAGGAAGCTTTTTTTGCTGAATGCGACATCATCAGCATGCACCTGCGCCTGAACGATGCGACCCGCGGCATCGTCAGCCAGGCTGATCTGGCGCTGATGAAGCCGGATGCCCTGTTCGTCAATACCAGCCGCGCAGAACTGGTGGAACAAGGCGCACTGGAAGCAGCACTCGATGCAGGGCGCCCCGGCTTTGCTGCGATTGATGTTTTCGAGAGTGAACCTGTCTCCCCTGATCACCCACTTTTGCACAGGGAAAATGTCCTGGCTACCCCGCATCTGGGTTATGTAGAGCAAAGCAGCTATGAATTGTATTTCCGTATTGCTTTCCAGAACATCGTCGATTTTGCCAATGGCAATCCTCAGAATATTTTGCAGGCTGGGTAATCCGAATGAAAGGGTACATGCCGGGTCGCACACAAAATCTTGCCCGGCATGATTTGTCTGTTTTCCAACATGTGGGAAAATATTTCAAAAATAACATTGCAAATACTTTAATTTTGTAAAAAATGCACTAAACTCTAGCATCAAAGTCAGGTCAGAGAATAAAAATCAGGTGCATATACGTGGTATTCAATATCAGTCATCTGGAATATTTTGATGATTGCTGCCGAGCTATCATTCCTGAACTGCACATTGCCTCTACAACCCCGCGCTTCGTCCATATCCACTGATGTTGGGAGAGCCTTGCGATGAGACTATTGATGCCACATACAGGAACAGTAAAGGGCGTGCTGGGCATGCTGGCCCGGCATGAGCTCAGTGTCCATCAACGCAAGCCCCATGTCAGGCAGCTTGTGTATGTGGCCTTGCCAGGTGCGCTGTTGCTGGCTTTGGCCAATTATCTGCAGTCTGGCTATCCCCTGCCTGGCATCATCGTTGCCATGACTGCCGTGCTTATGCTGGGTGCTGCTTTTTTTATGTCCAGCCATGAAAAATTTCTCGCCATGGCCGAATCCCTGCTCTTGCTGTTTGCCCTGCTGGCCAGTGTCGCCCTGGGTTTGCTGGGCGGTATTGCTGGCAGTGGCATCTTGTGGATCTATGCTTTTCCTTTCCTGGCTTTATGGCTCAAGGGGCAGCGCCAAGGGGCACAATGGAGCCTGGTGTGGCTGCTTGCCATGGCGTTCAGCATGCTGGCGGGCAGCAGCATTTTTCCTTTTGCTTATGCCTATGATGAAAAATTCGTATTGCAGGCCAGTGCAGCGTTATTGTTTTATTCCGCCATTGCGCTTGCCTATAATTTCAGCCGCAGCCAACTCGAAGAAAAGCTGTATGTCAGTGAACAGGGCATGCAGGCCAAGACCCGTGATTATGTCAGCAGGCTGGAATTGTCAGCCTACCAGGATGGTGTCACCGGCCTGCCGAACCGCCTGCGCCTGCTGGATATCCTGAGCAGGGAAATCGCCAACGCCCAGGAGCGTGGCCACACCCTGCTGGTGGCACATATACGCCTGAAAAAAATGTTTGAGACCGCCAATCTCATCGGCCCGGACGCCAGCGATAAACTGATACGCAATATCGCCGCGACCATGACGGCGACTGTCGGTTCACGGGGTATTTTTGCCCGCGTCAGACACGATGAATTTGTCTGTATATACCGCAAGCATACTGAAGACATCAATGCCAGCGAGATCATCCGGGACGTACTGGCCTTTCGCCTTGAATACAAGATCAATGACTATGCCGTCCATATCGATCACACCATAGGTGTCGCCAGTTTCCCCAGCCACGCAAGTGATGCAGAAACCCTGCTACGAAAGGCGGCCCAGGCCATGTTACAGGCGCAATTCGCCAACCAGGGTCTGGCTTTTTACGATGAAAGAATGGAGCTTCAATTCAACCGGCAGCAACTGCTCTTTGTACAACTGCATGAAGCCCTGCAAAAAAACGCGCTCAGCCTGCATTACCAGGGCCTGATAGATTTGCAAACCGGTGCCGTCATTGGTGCCGAAGCCCTGGCCAGGTGGATAGACCCGGTATCCGGGCCTATCGCCCCCGCAGAATTCATCCCCATCGCAGAAAAATCCGGCCTCATCAAAGCCTTTACTTTGTGGACCATGCGCGAAGCCTTTGGCCAGCTTGCCAGGTGGCGTGCCGAAGGCTTGGACTTGTTTGTCTCGGTCAACCTGTCAGCGCGCTGCATACTCGACCATCAACTGATTGATGATGTGCGTGACCTGCTCAAAGAATACAATATACCTGCCGAGGCCATCGTCCTCGAACTGCGCGAAGCTAGCTTTGCCGATACCCCCGAGACCGCACTGCAAAACATGCTGAGCCTGCACAAGCTGGGCTTTCGCCTGTCCATAGACGACTTCGGCACCGCGCATACTTCCCTGTCCAGTCTCAAGGACCTGAAGATAGATGAACTCAAGATAGACCAGAGTTTCATGCGCAGCATGGCAACCGATGCCAGCAGCCGTGCCATCGTGCTATCGACGATACAACTTGCACATAACCTCAATCTCAGGGTGGTTGCCGAGGGCGTAGAAAGTACCAGGGCGGAGCAACAACTGAAAGACATGGGGTGTGACATTGCCCAGGGCTATCATTATTGCCGGCCCATGCCTGCCGATGTCTTCAACCAATGGGCGCGATCCTGGCAAATTAACCGCAGGGCAGTGTTGTCGGCATGAGTGCATCTTTTTGCAATCCCCTGTGAAAAGGCTTAGGATGCGGGTTCGTCTTTATTAATCCCTAGCTTCCATGCCTTATTCACTGCAAAAGAAAATCAAACAATTCAGCCTGGGTTTGCTGATCTGCCTCCTGTTCATGGCTGCGGCCATTTCTACCCTGGGTTTGCGTGACCAGATCGTGATGGCGGATGTGGTCGTCGTACCAGGCAATACGGTTAATCCTGATGGCAAACCATCCGAGCGCTTGCGTGGCCGTCTTGATGTTGCGATGCATTTATTTGCGGCACAAAAATGCAAAGCCATCCTGGTCAGTGGCGGCATGGGCGAAGAAGGCCATGATGAAGCTGCCGTCATGAAAAAATACCTGGTTGATCATGGTGTGCCAGATGCGGCTGTGTTTACCGACAATCAGGGTATCACCACGTTTGCCACGGCAAAAAATACCGCTGCCCTGATGAGGGAGAAAAACTGGAAAACCACGATGCTGGCCAGCCAGTTTTTTCACATTGCACGCTTCCAGCTGGCGATGAAAAAATACGGTGTTGAGACTGTAGGACATGTCCATTCCACGCACTACGAAGTGCGCGATGCCTATTCGCTGGTACGCGAGGTGGTCGCATATTTTGAGTATACGTTCAGTAATCCACAGACGCAGTGAAGCTGTTTTTTGCGTATGCGCAGAGCAGGCATGGAGTCACATCAAGGATGAAATGAGTTCTACATTGGCAGTATTGAAATAATTTTCTGTAAGCAGATGGATCGAGGCGACGACTAATTTATATCTGTCGTATTATTCACGTATAAGCATATACATTTATAGAAAGTCCCTATCGTGAACAAAACAAAATTACTCAGTATTCTTACTGCAGCCACTCTGGCCATGGCCAGTTTCTCTGTGTCCGCACAGGCGGGCAAAGATAGCCAGCAGATGAGTTTTCAAGGGGCTGATCTGAATGGCAAGAAACTGGCCATCAGCGATTACGCAGGCAAGACACTGCTGGTCAGTTTTTTTACGGCGGGTTGTAATCTGTGCGCACGCGACTTGAAGCTCATGCGTGAGTTTTATGTTGGCAATATGAAACGTAATTTTGTTTTGCTGGCCATTAATATTGATGCAGACAAGAAAGATTTTGATTCTTATGTACAACTGATCAATCTGGCTGTGCCTGCGGAACAACGCTTCCCCATCATCTGGCGCAATGCACCGGGATATAAGGATAACTTTGGCACTATCGTCAGCCAGCCTACGCATTTTGTGATCAATCCCAAAGGCCAGCTGGTCTTGAAGCGAGAAGGCAGTTTCCAGCCGAATGACTGGGATAACCTGTGGGAATCACTGGGTTCATGATTCTTGGCTAAAGGGGGAAACGGCATGGATATGAAATACGAAGTGAGCATAGTTGATACCAGCCATGCAGAAAATATACGTCAGTGCTACACCGTATTTAGCTACTTGCGGCCACACCTGGATGAAGAAGAGTTCGTCAGCCGGGTGCAAACTCAGGTGTCTGAAGGCTATACCATTGCCTGCATCTACATGGATGGTGAGGTATTTGCTGCTGCCGGTTATCGCGTTCAGCATTATCTGGCCTGGGGCAAGATACTCTATCTTGATGACTTGATCACCCATCCGCAAAAGAAAAACGCTGGCTTGGGATCAGCACTGATGGAATGGGTAAAACTGCAGGCAAAGATCTTGAATTGCAGTGAATTGCACCTCGATACCGGCTATCAAAGGCATGACGCACACAGGCTGTATCTGAATAATGGTTTCGACCTGAGTTGTCACCATCTTTCCAAAAAAATAAGCTGAACTAACGGCTACCCACTACTCGTGTCTTGTAGGAGCGGCTTTAGCCGCGAATCTCTGAGCCAACTTAAAATGCCGGCACGGCAAGTTGTTCGCGGCTAAAGCCGCTCCTACGTAGTTACCTGTGTCGACTAAGATAGTTTTTAAAATTCCAGCGGCAAACTCCAGCTTGTAGGGATGACATCGTGCCTGACCACGGCGCGCTGTTGCTGGCGGCGTTGCAGGCTGTCGGGGCTCCAGGTTTTTTCCCAGCCGGGTGGATAAGCCAGGCCCTCACCTTGCCAGTCTGGCAGCCGCTGGCGCACGGCGATTACGGGCAGGTGCAGAGGCAAGGGCTGCTCCGGGGTATCTGCCCCCAGGCTATAGGCGTAATTCGGCAGCAAGGCATCGCAAACAGCCGCAAACCAGGCCGTATGGTCTTCATCCTGGCCCAGTGCATTCGCCAGACCAGCCGGATCAAAGCGCGCCAGTGCTTCTATCAGCTCTGCCGTGCTGGCGCCGGGTGCATCACCCCAGCCCATGACGGGGTTGAAATTGTAATCGGCACCTGATCCATACCAGCCTTCGCGCCAGGGTCTTTGCATCCAGTTGCGCGGGCCTGTGAATAACTGCCAGCGCCAGTGCAGGCCAGACGCCTTGGGCCAGCTATACAGATAGAGTTTTTGGTAACCGGCAGCATGCAAGTCCCTGACCGCGGCCATCAAACGCGCATGCGGCATGCGTTCTGGCGGGGTACGGCGAAACAGTATGGGTTCGCCGTCGGCATGCTGGACTTCATCTGTCGATAAGTTCAAATCCAGCGTGCGTTTTTCATCACCAAAACGCGCCGCTACCCAGCCACTGAGCAGGTTCACGGCAGTCAACACGCCATAGCCACGATGGCGGTGAAAAATAACGGTTCCGGGGGCTATCGGTTTCATATATCTCTGGTGTATCCGGGGTCTATCAACAAGCTGTATGCGATGAAATGCAACAGCTTAGTGTAGCAGTTTTCACTGGCCCCCTATGCGCGTTACAATGTGTCTAATCTAAAATTTTACAAATCCTTTATCTACAGAGACAAGATCATGACTTTGCGCATCATCGCCACCGGCGGCACTTTTGACAAACATTATGACGAACTGGCAGGCAAGCTCAGCTTTGCTGATAGCCACCTGCCTGAAGTGCTGAAACGTGCGCGCCTGACGATACCGGTAGAGCTGGAAGTCTGCATGCTGGTAGATTCCCTGGACATGAACGACAGCCACCGCAATACCGTCTTGCAGGCTTGCCAGCAATCCGCAGAAAAAGCGATCGTCATCATCCACGGTACCGACACCATGCGTGAAACGGCAGAAGTATTGGGCGCAGCCAATCTGGGCAAGACCATCGTATTTACCGGCGCCATGATCCCTTACGAAATCGCCAATTCTGATGCCTTTTTCAATCTGGGTTTTGCCTGCAGCGCAGCGCAACTCTTGCCAGCCGGTGTGCATGTTGCCATGAATGGCAAGGTCTTCCCCTGGAATGACGTACAAAAAAACCGTGAAGCTGGCGTATTCGTGAATAAGTAAAATCCGGTAAGACCGAGTGAGACGAATTGAGACTAAGTGAGACGAATTGAGACGAATTGAGACCACCATGAAACTGCTGCTGGCGACATTATTGCTGTGTATTTCCACTCTGACGCAGGCAGCAGAAACGCGTTTTGATTCTGTCTATTTTTTCCAGTCGCAAGCTGAGCTGGAAAAAAAAGGCATCAATGTTGATACCTTTGGCCGCTATACCCGTGCCTTGCAAACGCAGATTTACAAGGCCCTCAAAAAAGTCAAAATGCCGGCTAGTGCTGGTTATCTTGTCGTGGCAATACGTTCTGATGGCGAAGTCACCTGCTGGCTGGACATGACACCGGCGGTGGATGCATACTACGATAACCAGATTTATGAAACCATCAAAAAAATCCCGCCAGTCGATGTACAAAGTGGCATCCTGGTATTTGGTATCAAGATGGCGATAGATACTGCCGTGCATACCAAAAAAACCATACCCGCCCCTGCCGACTGGGCAGAGGCTAAAAAGAAACTCAATGATCCGAATAATATAGAGGAGCTGGTGTTGTCCCTGTGGCCAGAGTGAAGAAGGGGCAATTCCATATTATGAAACTGGCCTCGTAAATCAGCTTCGGGCACACGGCATCTTCTGCGCAACCGTCGCCCGCATGTCAACAGCTGCGCCATACGGTAGAGCTAGCACATGCTGTGACATTGATGATCAACATTCTTGAGCACTCATTTAGTAAAATAATTGCCATGATGTTCAATATCAGCGCCTGACAGGTTCTCTGAGAGTTATTGCAAGTCTGTTCGAAGAAGTAATCCACTCTTCCCCTTTTTTCTGAAGTTGGGCCAGGTCATAATTTTGTATGTCTTGTTGCAGAGTAAAGTAGCGCTGCCAGTTACCTCCGGCGATAAAAGTGAGGAGTTTAAAAGCCAATTCATCTGCATTTTCCGTGATGTGCTTATGATCCTTGGCAGCAGCTTTCTTTGCTTTTAAAAACTCTTGCTCAGTGATCGGCTGTTTTGGAAGATTCTCAAGTACGTCAATAAATTTGGTTTTGAATATACCCTCACTGATCCCGTACTGAAAGTCTATACCAAACATCAACAAGCCTGCCTGCTGAAGCAACATGTAACTGGCTCTGGTACTCTTTATTTTTCCCAGGTCAGAAAAATCATTTTTTGTTCTTTCTGTGGAATTCAGGACTCTGCTTAACAATTCCATGGCCGCGGCATCAGGATGATTGATATCCACCGCCCGGTAAGAAATGATTGAATACGGTGCCGTGGTTTTTCTCAATAAGACAATTTCACGTTCACCATTCTGCGGTGGTTCAACAGTAACAATAGGCTTTTCTTCATACCTGGCTTTGCTGATGGGGCCAAATAATTGCAGCACCGTATTGAGCATGTCGGCTTCATCATATTTTCCACTGATGATGAGTGTCGCATTTTCAGGTCTGTAGTGTTGATACCAAAATTCCTGCATATCGCTCAATGTAAGATTTTGCACATCGCTAGGTATTCCTAGTGGGTCTCTGCCATAGGCATGCCAGGTGAAAAGATGTGACGTGGCTTCACGTAGTAAAAAATTGAAGCGACCGGCTTCCGTATTTTCTCTTTCGTTAATAACTTGGCTCTTTGCTTCCTCCAGCTGTTCAGGCGTGGCATTGAAACTCGCCATCATCGAAGAACTGTATTGCAAGGCAAATTTGAGCGTTTTTATATCAGAACCGGGCCAGGTTTGATAATCTGTAAAATCAAAATTGGTAACTCCTTTCACCTTGAAACTTTGTATATGTCCTTGAGAATTTTTTTTGGCGGTTGCCACTGACTCAATTAAAAGCAAATGCTCAAGCAAGTGCGCGAGGCCTTTTTGCCCATATTTTTCCTTGCTGGAGCCACTGCGATAAATCAGGTGAGTTGTTACTGTACTTTGACGGGTATCAGGAATGAATAGCAATGCCATTCCATTGTTTAATTTAAATTCACGGACACCGTGTACTTCATGTTGTAATTTTATTGCATCGATATTTTGATCCACATCCGAATGCTCTCTCGCACACGCAAGAGAACATACAAAATAGCTGATCGTCAATAATAGCCGGGAAAATTTGGTGAAACTGCAGTTAATCATCGTGTCCATTACATCAAATATTTATTGTTGGAATTGCTTTATGGTCTGATTACAAGCCAGGTAAGTGAAACGGGGCTACAACAACTGTGCTATTCATAAGGAGCAGAATTGTTCAGACCCTGTAGCCTAGCTAGTAATAAGGAAAACACCAGGCAAACATCAGGCAAACTGGTACGCATACTGAGTCGCCTCGACATCCTTTACACTGAGCAGTAGCATAAATGAAAATATTTGGAAATGTTACGCAAAGTTAAAAATATATTTTAATCATGCTTAAAAATTAATTTATATTTCCTGTCAACTTGCGTATTGCATGTGCGTGACAGTGAAGTCTCTGAGACAGGAGTGATCTGTTTTGTGATGACGAGAATACTCATTTGCAGAACTGCTGATTCGCAGTCTGCAAGCAAGAATGTACTGAGCCTGTATTCAGGTCAGGCGGGATGGAGCAATAGCTTCAACGCAGAAACCAGTGAGGCGGATTCTTCATCAGTGCCTATGGAAATGCGCAAAAATTCATTGATGCGCGGCAGTTTGAAATGGCGCACGATGATGCCGTACTGACGCAAATTCAGGGCAATTTCTTCTGCCGCAAAACGAGGGTGGCGGGCGAAGATAAAATTCGTGGCTGACGGCAAGACTTCAAAACCCAAATCCCGCATATTTGTCGCCAGCCTGTCGCGTGTCGCCATCACTGCCTGGCAAGTCTGCAAAAAATAATCCTGGTCTTCAAATGCAGCGATCGCGCCAGCTACTGCCAGCCTGTCCAGCGGGTAAGCGTTGAAACTGTTTTTGACACGGTTCAAACCTGCAATCAAATCTGCATGTCCTGCCGCAAAACCTACCCGCAAACCAGCCAGTGAGCGTGATTTTGACAGGGTATGTACGACCAGTAAATTGGGGTAACGGTCTATCAACGCAATCGCTGTCTCGCCACCAAAATCGACATAGGCTTCATCAATGACAACGACGCTGTCGCTATTGTGTTGCAGCAGGAATTCAATTTTTTCCAGCGGCACGGCACAGCCAGTTGGTGCATTCGGGTTTGCAAAAATAATCCCGCCATTTTCTTGCAGATAATCTTCCACGTTCAACTGGAATTCTGCATCCAGTGGCACGCTGCGGTGAGCGATTTCATACAAGCCACAATACACAGGATAAAAGCTGTAGCTGATGTCAGGGAAAAGCAAAGGCCGCTGATGTTTGAGCAAAGCCTGGAACACATGGGCCAGCACTTCGTCCGAACTATTACCAACAAAAACCTGGTCTGCCTGCAAGCCATGATAATTGGCGATCACGCTACGCAAATGATCTGAACCGGGATCAGGATAGAGGCGCAAATCAGCATTGGTGGCTTGCTGTATCGCCGCCAGCACACGGGGTGAAGGCGGGTAAGGGTTTTCATTGGTATTGAGCTTGATCAGCTTGGCCATTTTCGGCTGCTCTCCCGGAGTATAAGGATTCAGCTTGTGGACAACATCGCTCCAGTATTTACTCATGATCAATCAATTTTCTTTAGAAATTTAAAATATTTTTTAACTCTCGATATCCAGATTGACCTGAACCCTGCGCAAGAGTTGTAGCAATTGTTGTTGCTCATCGCTGGCCATATCTTTCAGTGCCAGGGTATTCAGTCGTTTTGCTTGCTGGCGTAATGTTGTCAATACGCTTTGTCCATCTGTAGTCAATGTCAACCTGACATTGCGCTTGTCGCTTTCATCGGCGACCGCATCAAGCAAGCCCTGGTCACGCAAGCCCTTGATCAGCCTGGCCAGTTGCGCCTTGTCGCGGCCACTGTGCTTGGCCAGGTCACTCTGGGTAGAGCCGGGGTAATGGCCAAAATAGCTCAATACCTTGCCTTCCATATGCGTGATGTCATGCGGGCCATCGCGCAGGGCCTGGTATTGCATGGAACGGTATTGATGCATGACCGTATGGATAAGGTCCAGCACCCCATCCTCATTATTTTCTTGAGAATGGTTGACATTGTCATTTGTTTTGCGCATTATAGTAGATATTGTCAACTAATTTGATAGGTGAATAAATGAGTATAGCCTCTGAAACCAGCCGCGTACAACGCATACGCCATGAAATCAAACGCCGTAATCTGCAAGTTGTCCGTGTTGAAAGCCCGACCCCGCACTTCCGCCGCATCACTCTCAGCGGTGCTGACCTGCCGGGTTTTATCAGTGCATCCTTTGATGACCACCTTAAATTGATACTGGGCGCAGACAGTGACAATGTCGTCATGCGTGATTACACGCCCAGGCATTACGATGCTACCAAGGGCGAACTGGTGCTGGAATTCTCCATACACGGTGATGGCCCCGCTGCCGCCTGGGCCAGCCAAGTAGATGTTGGCCATGGAGTCACTGTCGCCGGCCCGCGTGGCTCTTTAGTCATTCCCACCGACTATGAATGGCATTTGCTGGCCGGTGATGAAACTGCCTTGCCAGCGATATCCCGGCGCCTGGAAGAATTGCCTGCCGGTGCGCGCGCCATCGTCATCCTGCAAGTGCCACCAGCCGAGCGCCGTGAATTAAGCAGTGCGGCAGATATCAGCATAGTCTGGGTAGATGCCGCACAAGAGTTTCTGGATACCTTGCGCGCCCTGCCTTTGCCAGCGGGTGATGGCTATGCCTGGTGCGCCGGTGAAGCTGCCACCATGGCTGCAACACGCCGCATACTGGCAGAAGAAAAAGGTCATGCTGGTACTGCCATGCGGGTGGCGGCTTACTGGAAGCAAGGTTTGATCGCGCATCATGAAAATTTGGAAGCTTAAGCTAGTGATAGAACTCGGCTACAGTCCACTGCTGTCGGGAATAATGTGCTTGACAGACGATAACGAGTAAATTCCCTCCCTTTCAAGGGGAGGGTTAGGGTGGGGATGGGTTTTGGTCGATTGAGAGCAATTGGATTTGCGCCAGAAACCCATCCCTGCCATTCCACCGCGCAGCTTGCAAGCTGCTTAGAGATTGATGGCGCAAAGCATGCTTTGCGAATTCCCATCAATCTCCCCTTGAAGGGGAAGGAGCTTCAAACACAGCAACCCTTTGTATTCAAGTCTACGGTCAGTGCGTCACCGTTCGAACTCTTCCACCAAAAAGTCAATAAACGCCCTGACCTTGGCAGGTTGCTGGCGGCGGCTCAGGTAATACACATAAAGGTCAGCCGCCGGCAGTGTGTAGGCAGGCAAGACGATTTGCAGCCTGCCGCTTTCCAGGTATTTGTTCAAATCCCATTCCGAGCGCACCAGGATGCCGTGACCATCAAGTGCCCAGTTCAGCACCACGTCACCATCATTGCTCGACACTGCGCCACGCACTTTGACCAGTTCCACCTTACGCCCTTTCTCGAGGCGCCAGGTGCCATACACATCGTCATTTTGCCTGTGCAGGATGCAGCGGTGATGATGCAATTCAGCCGGTGTCTGCGGCTGCCCGGCCTGTTTCAGATAAGCGGGTGAGGCACATAAAAAGCGCCGGTTGCTCATGAGCTTGCGGGCACCCAGGCGCGAATCCGGCAATTCACCAAAGCGTATCGCCAGGTCATAGGCTTCTTCCACCAGACCTATGGGGCGGTCGGTCAGTTGCAATTGCACTTCCACCTCAGCATGCAGATGGGCAAAGCGTGACACCAGCGGTGCAATGTGGGTGCGGCCAAAGCCTGGCGTGGCGTTTACCCGCAATAAACCCTTGGGTATGCCGCGGCTGCTGGATACCGACTCTTCCATATCGCGGATACTGCCCAAAATCTGTGTCGCCTGCGCCAGATAAGACTCGCCCTCGCTGGTCAGGCTCAGGCGGCGCGTGGTGCGGTTAACCAGCCGCACACCCAGGCGCTGCTCCATCAGCATCAGGCGTTTGGTCACAGCAGGCGGCGTGATGCCAAGTTCGCGTGCTGTCGCCGACAAACTGCCCAGCTTGGCCAGCAGCACAAAAAAAGTCAGCTCAGGGGCGATATCAATATTCACTTAAAGTCAATAATGGTTTAAATATGAGTGAATTATATAGCTATAAATGAAGAGTAAGCTTTGCGCATACAAAGTTTGCCCTCCATTACCTATCAGGATAAAGCCAAATGAAAATCGTAGAAATCCGCGAACAAACCGTTCCCATCAGCTCACCCATACGCAATGCCTACATCGACTTCAGCAAGATGACGCTGAGTCTGGTGGCTGTCGTGACGGACGTGGTCAGGGATGGCAAGCGCGTCATCGGCTATGGTTTCAACTCCAATGGCCGCTATGGACAAGGCAAACTCATGCGTGAACGCTTCATCCCGCGCGTGCTGGAGGCGGAGCCAGAAAGCCTCATCAATGACGCAGGCGATAATCTGGACCCGCACAAGATATGGAACTGCATGTTCACCAATGAAAAACCCGGTGGTCATGGGGAACGCTCGGTGGCTATCGGTACTATCGATATGGCAGTCTGGGATGCAGTCGCCAAGATAGAGGGCAAACCGCTATTCCAGTTGCTGGCAGAACGTTATGGCAATGGCACGCCAGACCGCAATATCTTTGTCTATGCAGCGGGTGGTTATTACTACCCCGGCCAGAACCACGACAAACTCAAGGATGAAATGCGTAGTTATATTGACCGTGGCTATACCGTGGTCAAGAAAAAGATAGGCGGAGCCTCGCTTGATGAAGACTTGCGCCGCATCGATTCCATCCTCAGCGTACTTGGCGATGGTCAGAAGCTGGCGGTGGATGCGAATGGCCGCTTTGACCTCGACACTGCCATCAAATACGCCAAGGCACTCTCGCAATACGACTTGTTCTGGTATGAAGAACCGGGCGACCCGCTGGACTTTGAATTGCAGGCGACCTTGCGCAATTACTACCCCAATCCCATGGCGACAGGTGAAGACCTGTTCTCCATGCAGGATGCCCGCAATCTCATACGTTACGGCGGCATGCGCGCAGACCGCGACTGGTTGCAATTTGATTGCGCTCTCAGCTATGGCCTCGTCGAATACCTGCGTACGCTAGACATGTTGCGCGAACATGGCTGGTCAGCCAAACGCTGCATCCCTCATGGTGGCCACCAGATGTCGCTGAATATCGCTGCTGGCCTTGGCTTGGGTGGTAATGAATCTTATCCTGACCTGTTCCAGCCCTATGGCGGCTTCCCGGATGGTGTCAAGGTGGTCAACGGCCACATCCTGCTGCCAGAATTGCCGGGCATAGGTTTTGAAGGCAAGGCGGATTTGTATGCGCAGATGCGAAAAATCGCCGAGTGATCTGATGAAATCAAGCAGACAGGCGGTGCATGGTCATGCATGCCTGTCTGGCATCAGGTATAAGACATCTTTATTTCGTTACTCCATCATCCTTGAACATGGTTTTCAAACCACGCAAGGCCTGACGTATGCGTGACTCATTTTCAATTAAGGCAAAGCGCACATATTCATCGCCATATTCACCAAAGCCTATGCCGGGTGAGACACAGAGTTTGGCTTTTTCCAAAACCTGCTTAGCAAATTCCAGCGAGCCCAGATGGCGATAATGCTCAGGGATGTGTGCCCAGATATACATTGATGCCTTGGGTTTTTCCACCATCCAGCCCAGTTCATGCAAGCCTTTGACGAGTACATCACGACGACGCTGGTACTGGTCGCGTATTTCATTGACACAGCTCTGGTCACCTTCCAGTGCGGCAATCGCCGCCACCTGCACGGGCGTGAAGCTGCCATAGTCGTGGTAACTCTTGATACGGGCCAGTGCTGCCACCAGTTCCTTGTTACCGACCATGAAGCCTATGCGCCAGCCCGCCATGTTATAGCTTTTTGAGAGCGTAAAAAATTCCACGGCAACGTCGCGTGCACCCGGCACTTGCATGATGGATGGGGCTTTCCAGCCGTCATAGGTAATGTCTGCATAAGCCAGGTCATGCACTACAAGGATATTGTGTTCCTTGGCCAGTTTGACCACGCGCTCGAAAAATTCCAGCTCCACGCATTGCGCGGTAGGGTTCGATGGAAAGCCAAAGATCATCATCTTTGGTTTGGGATAAGTTTCGCGTATTGCCCTTTCGAGCTCAGCAAAAAAATCCACGCCCGGGCTCATGCGTATCGAGCGTATATCGGCACCAGCGATCACCGCGCCATAAATGTGGATGGGGTAGCTGGGGTTGGGCACCAGTACGGTGTCGCCCTTGTCCAGCGTCGCCAGCATCAAATGCGCCAGGCCTTCTTTCGAGCCTATGGTGACGATGGTTTCTGAATCCGGGTTCAGGTCTACGTCATAACGGCTCTTGTACCAGTGCGCAATCGCACGGCGTAAACGTGGTATGCCCTTGGAGGAAGAATAACCGTGGGTGTCAGGGCGTTGTGCCACTTCGACGAGTTTTTCAACGATATGTGCAGGTGTTGCGCCATCAGGATTACCCATGGACATATCAATGATGTCTTCGCCACGACGGCGCGCAGCCATCTTCAGCTCGGCAGTGATATTGAATACGTAAGGGGGGAGGCGATTGATACGAGCGAAAGAGAACTTTGTTGCAGGCGCAGGTGAGCCTTCAACAGCAGAACCCCGGCCCAGCGGAGTAGTTGTATTTGTCATGATCTAAATTGTACGTAGTCCAGCTTGTCTATACAAACAAGCAGAACGGGCGCCCGGAACCGTCCGAGCGACGTTGAAGCGCTTTGCTTCGCGTTTGATTGTAGCGAGCAATCAAAAAAATAACAAGCTGTGGTGTTGCAGGATTCCGGGGATATTTCAATATAATACAATTTGAAAAAATCCGGCATAGTGATGACACTTTTTGCCGACTCGTATTATTGCCAGAAACAGATATTTCGCTTCCCATGCTTATACAAACAAGAAATCTGGTTTTGCGTGACTTCTCCATGCAAGATCTGGCACCGTATACTGCATTGCGCAGCCACTCCGAATTCCAGCGCTATTACAGCGAAGACGATGTCACTCCCGAAAAATCGGCTTTCCTGCTTGAGCTCTTTATTCAGCAAAGCCAGGAAATCCCCAGGAGAAAATTCCAGCTGGCTATTTGCGGCAAGGATGAGGTACTCATGGGATCTTGTGGCATCAGACTCGAAGCTCCAGGCCTGGCTTCCATGGGATTTGAATTGGGCATACCATGGCAAGGGGCTGGCCGGGCCAGGGAAGCAGCGCAGGCTATGCTGGATTTTGCTTTTCGTGATTTGCAGGTGCAAAAAGTGTATGCCGAAACCCTGCTTGAAAATCAGGGAGCAACTAATTTATGTAAATCGCTGGGCATGCGTATTTCTGCCGCAGAAAAAAGGGGAAGTCCTTATTTCAAGGATAGTAATTGGCAAGCTGCAGGCTTTGAAATCCACGCGCAAGACTTTATATGGAACGCTACTCATCCCAGTTGATGAAATACGTTTTGGCACGCAAGCTTAATTTTAATAAATCAGGAGCAGTACATGAAGTTATTCCAGGAAGGCATATTGCAGGCAGTTCCTGCCCATGCCGTTTATCTCAGTTTGAATATCAAAGCCGGTACTGATCCAGCAACGGTCAAGAAAGTAATACGCGCTCTTGCCGATAAGACGGATGGTCAGAATCTGGTCATAGGCTTTGGTGCCAGCCTCTTGCAGGTTTTGGGCAGTGAGATCGCCGGCATGAAAGAATTCCATGGCATAGAAGGCAGCCGCATGCGCCTGCCTGCGACACCTGCCGCATTGTGGTGCTGGTTGCGCCAGCATGAACGTGGTGACCTGGTGCGTCAATTACATCAGCTCATGCCTGTACTGGCCCCGGCATTTGAATTGCAGCAGCAGGTTGATGCCTTCAAATACAAGGAGGGCCGTGACCTCAGCGGTTATGAAGACGGTACAGAAAATCCGCATGACGATGCTGCCATCGCTGCAGCTTTTGTTGTGGGCGACACGCCCGGCCTGACAGGTTCAAGCTTTGTCGCCATCCAGCAATGGCTGCACAAATTTGATCGCTTTGATGCCATGGCAACAGCAGACCAGGACAATGCAGTTGGCCGCCGCCGCAGCGATAATGAAGAACTCGAAGATGCGCCAGAATCAGCCCACGTCAAGCGTACTGCACAGGAAGATTTCACGCCTGAGGCTTTCATGCTGAGGCGTTCCATGCCCTGGTCTGCGCTGGACAAGGCGGGCCTGTATTTTGTTGCTTTCGCCAATTCTTTCTACCCGTTTGAAGTGCAGTTGAAACGCATGTCGGGTGCAGAAGATGGTGTCACTGATGCCCTGTTCCAGTTCACCGTGCCGCAGACGGGCAGCTATTTCTGGTGCCCGCCGATGCAGGGTGGCAA
The DNA here is from genome assembly GCF_049339405.1 of Undibacterium sp. Tian12W. Classification (NCBI taxonomy): domain Bacteria; kingdom Pseudomonadati; phylum Pseudomonadota; class Betaproteobacteria; order Burkholderiales; family Oxalobacteraceae; genus Undibacterium; species Undibacterium sp. Tian12W. The sequence goes on along the minus strand of NZ_JBMPPK010000012.1, from coordinate 67,056 downwards.
GCTTGATGTGCGTTTATTGAATCTCGTCTGATTCCAGCGTTATCTCTGGTGGTTTCAATAACGCCAGAAAGCCTTCCAGCGGCAAGGGTTTGGAAAAATAATAGCCCTGGAAGGCATAGCAGTTATGCGCAATCAAAAACGCCCGCTGGGCACTGGTTTCCACCCCTTCGGCAATCACGTTCAAACCCAGGTTGACGCCCAATGAGATGATGGCGCGCACAATGGTCGCATCGTTTTCATCATGGCTGAGGTCACGTACAAAAGACTGATCTATCTTCAACTGATTCAGCGGCAGACGCTGCAAGTAAGCCAGTGAAGAATAACCAGTGCCAAAATCATCCATGGAAAAAGCGATGCCCAGCTTTTTCAATTCATGCATTTTCTCGGTGGTGGCATCGACATTGTCAAGCACGGTGCTCTCGGTGAGTTCTATCTTCAGGCGTGTTGCATCAATCTTGTGCCTGTGTATGATTTCACTGAGGCTCTCGACAAAATCCGCTTGCTGGAATTGCTTGGCGCTGACATTCACGGCCAGGGTCAGATGACGGGTTTCTTTGCTGCTTTCCCATTGCTTGAGCTGGGCACAGGCAGTTTCCAGCACCCATAAACCTATAGGGATGATGAGGCCGGTTTCTTCTGCCAGCGGGATAAAGTCTGCCGGTGAAATAAAACCGCGGTCAGGATGTATCCAGCGTAGCAGAGCTTCAGCACCGATGAGCTTGCCTTCGGAATTGACCTGCACCTGGTAGTACAGCTGGAATTGATTATTCGCCAGTGCCACCCGCAAATTCGATTCCAGCAACATGCGCACCACCAGTATGGCCTGCATGGCCGGATCAAAAAAGCGCACCGCATTGCGGCCAGCGGTCTTGGCTTCATACATGGCAGTATCGGCGCGCTTGAATAAATCCTTGACTGTGATATCGCCACCCTGGAACAGGCAGACACCTATGCTGCTCGATCCATGATGTTCAAAGTCGGTGATCTGATAGGGCTCGCTCAGCAACTTGCGTATTTTTTCGGCAATGCGGTCAGCCTGGCGCAGGGCATCTTCTTTTTCTATGCTCAGCTCTTCTAGTACCACGACAAATTCATCACCACCGAGACGTGCCACGGTGTCGCTGTCGCGTACGCAGGTTTGCAGGCGGCTGGCGGTTTCTATCAACAGCAGATCACCGGCATCATGACCACGGGTATCGTTGAGGGTCTTGAAATTATCGAGGTCGATAAACAGGATGGCGCTATGGGTTTCATTACGGTTGCTGATGGAGATCAGATGCTGCAACCTGTCCATCAGCAAACGGCGGTTTGGTAACTGCGTCAGCGGATCATAGAAAGCCAGATTGCGTATCTCTGCTTCATAACCTTTGTGACGGCTGATGTCATTGAAAGAACCTATGTAATTGCTGACTTCGCCACGGTTATCGGTGATCGCTGTCAGGGTCACCATTTGCGGATAGATTTCACCATTCTTGCGGCGGCTCCATAGCTCACCATGCCAGTAGCGGTGTTCTGCCAGTGAGAGATTGATCTGCTCAAAAAAATCCCTGTCCTGCTGCTTGGTCTTGTGCAGGGGCGGGCGCTTGCCGATCAGGTCTTCTGTCGTGTAGCCAGAAATGCGGGTGAAAGCCTGGTTTAGCCTCAGCATGATCCAGTTGGCGTCTGTAACGAAGATGCCTTCCTGTGATTCAAAGGTACAGGCTGCAATGCGCAAATCCTGTTCAGCCTGTTTGCGTTCTGTGATGTCGGTGATAAAGCAATGCCATAACATCGAGCCGCCGGGTTCTGGCTCCGGCAAGCCATCGAGATACAGCCAGCGTACTGTGCCATCCTTGCGATGCATGCGGAATTCACTTTGCCAGGGCGCCAGGTTGCGCATGGCATCACGTATCAACGCAGTGCCCTTTTCTATATCCTGCGGGTCTATGCGATCAAACAAATGCAGGGCATCGTCCCTGACTTCTTCATGCGTGACTTCAAACATCTGCACGATGGCTTCGCTGGCGAAAGGAATGCTGGCGCTATGGTCGGGCCGTATGCGGTATTGCAAGACCAGGCCGGGCAGGCGCGAGGCGACTTTATTGATACGTTGATAAGCTTCCTGTATCTGGCGGGTGGCGTCTATGCTTTCTGACTGCAGGGCCGTGATGATCAGGGTGATCAGCACCATGGTCGTCATATAGGCCCAGAGTATCAGCAGGTTGGCCTGGCCACCGTCATAAAACGGCCCCATGCTTTGCGACGTGGCCCAGGCCGAGAACAAAGAAGTGATCAATACTGCGCAAGAGGCACCGGTAATGCCAAAGCGCATGGCTGCCCAGATCATGATGCCCACCATGATGAAGGTCAGGTGCAGATGGCTATAAGGGGACGCAAAAATCAGCCAGTTGGCCAGTGCAAACACCAGCAGAAAACCAAAAATCTCTTTCCTGCGTCTGGACAGACCGCTCAGGGACTTGAATGAAAAAGACAACAGCAAGGGAGCTGCCAGCAAGGCACCTACTGTATCGCCCGCCCACCAGGTCAGCCAGACTGCCGCCGGATCGGCGTTCAGGCCATGTAGCCATAGCGTTAGCGTGCCACCTGTCGCCGATATGCACATGCCCAGCATGACAGCCATGCCAAAGCCAATGACATCGCGCCGCCTGGAAAAATCACGCCTGAAACCCTGCTTGCGCAATAGCCATTTGCTCAGTACTGGCCCCAGGGTATTGCCTATCGCAAGGCTGCCAGCTACCAGTACGCTAAAGCCTGCCGACATTTCCAGCAGCCAGGCGGCAAGAAACACGGCGATTGCAGCCAGCCTGCCATGGCGCAGCAAACCCGTGATGGCGATGCCGGTTGGCAGCCAGATCAGGCTGACGCTGGGATTCACATAGGGAATAGACAAACCGATACGCCCGGCACCAAAGTAGGCCAGCATGATCAATAGAAAATGCCCCAGCCGTATTTCCTGGCGAAAATTTCTGGTATGGGCAAATTGCTCAGGCTTGTACATGGATAAAGACTTTAAAAGACTTGAGCAATTATGCGGCAAAGCAAGATTGGCGTTAGTTAACTTTTGATAAGTCAACATTCTTTGTCATTCGTCAGCACTGACAAAAATACATCAAGACGGGTCTTCCTTAATCTTAGATCAATATCCGCGCTCTTTCAATTTGCCTTTGAATTGCGAATTTTTCCGAATCCTGCCGAATTTTTACATTTTGAATTTTTACACTTTGTTTACGCCCCCTGTTTAAGTCTTTACGAATTTTTTACACGCTTCTGACTATGCTTCACTGTGTAAAAACGAAGGAGTAAAGCATGGAATATCTGATGGAATTTTTATATCTCGCAGGCATGGGAATCTTCCTCCTGCTGGTTTGGGCTCTGGTGCTGGCTTGCGACACTTTGGGAGCAAAAGCATGAATCCCTTCTACGTCCTGGGCACGGTGGTGGCTGCCGCCCTGTTCGTCTATCTGATCGCAGCCTTGTTGAATGCCGAGGAGCTGTGATGACTACGCAAGCAATTGTTTTATTGGTATTGTTCCTGGTCGCGCTATTGCTCTTGTCATATCCCTTGGGCGGCTTCATCGCCAGGATAGCGGATGACAAGGCTGCTGTACCAGGCATGGGCTGGTTGCGCTGGCTGGAAAAAGGCCTGTACCGCCTCGCAGGCGTCAAAACTGAAGCGGGTATGGGCTGGAAGCAATATGCCATCGCCCTGCTGATCTTTAATACCCTTGGCGCGCTGCTGGTGTATGCGGTGCAGCGCCTGCAAGCCTGGTTGCCTTTGAATCCTCAGAGCCTGGCGAATGTCAGTATGGATTCTTCTTTCAATACCGCGGTCAGCTTTGTCGCCAATACTAACTGGCAAGGCTATACCGGTGAATCCACCATGAGTTACCTGACCCAGATGCTGGTGCTGGCCGGGCAAAACTTCTTTTCCGCAGCGACCGGCATTGCCGTCGTGTTTGCACTGATACGCGGTTTCAGCCGTCATTCAGCCACGTCCATAGGCAATTTCTGGACTGATATAACTCGCTCTACTTTGTACCTCCTGTTGCCACTGTCGGTTATTTTTGCGGTCTTCCTCATGGGCCAGGGCGTGATCCAGAATTTCTCTGGCTATAAAGATGTGCAACTGATCGACCCTGTGACTTATAGTCAGCCCAAGCTCGGCCCTGACGCCCAGCCTTTAAAAGACGACAAGGGTGCCCCCGTCATGGAAACCCTGACGACGACTACCCAGACTTTGCCCATGGGCCCGGTGGCTTCGCAAGAAGCCATCAAGATGCTGGGTACCAATGGCGGCGGCTTTTTCAATGCCAACTCGGCACATCCATATGAAAACCCCAGCTACCTGAGCAATTTCATGCAGATGATTGCCATCTTCCTGATCCCCGCCGCGCTGTGCTTTGCCTTTGGCCACATGGTCGGTGATATGCGCCAGGGCTGGGCGGTATTGACGGCAATGACAGTCTTGTTCGTGGCCATGACATTGACAGTGATCTTGTCTGAGCAGCAGACCCACCCAGTGCTGGCCAGCATGAATATCGACCAGGCGACTTCAGCCCTGCAAGCCGGTGGCAATATGGAGGGCAAGGAAACCCGCTTCGGCATCAGCGCCTCCAGCCTGTTTGTTGCTGTGACTACGGCAGCATCCTGCGGTGCTGTGAACGCCATGCATGATTCCCTCATGCCTATCGGTGGCCTGGTACCTATCGTGCTCATGCAGTTTGGTGAAGTGGTGTTTGGCGGCGTAGGCAGTGGCCTGTACGGCATGCTGATCTTCGCGATACTGGCCGTGTTTATCGCTGGCCTGATGATAGGCCGCACACCAGAATACCTGGGCAAGAAAATCCAGGCGTATGAAATGAAGATGACTTCGATCGCCATCCTGGTGACCCCGGTCCTGGTGCTGGCAGGCACGGCCATCGCGGTCATGTCAGAAGCAGGCAAGGCCGGTATCTTGAACCCCGGTGCCCATGGTTTTTCTGAAGTGCTGTATGCCTTTACTTCAGCCGCCAACAACAATGGCAGTGCCTTTGCCGGCCTGAGTGCGAATACACCTTTCTACAACATCATGCTGGCGATCGCCATGTGGTTTGGCCGCTTTGCCATGATCGTGCCCGTGCTGGCGATCGCCGGTTCACTGGCTGGCAAGAAAAGGCTGGAAGCCAATGCTGGCACCATGCCCACCCATGGCCCCATGTTCATCGCCTTGCTGGTGGGTACGGTGGTGCTCATCAGTGTGCTCAATTATGTGCCTGCCCTGGCCTTGGGCCCGGTGGTTGAACATTTGCAGCTGATAGCGAAATAACGCGCGGAATAATTTGTGGATTCTGAATGACGGCTTGCCTGATGGCGCTGTGATTCAGACTCACTCGTAGTTTAAGGGGATTAAAATGTCTAGTACCAGTGTACAAAAGTCGATAGACAGCAAAGTCAATACAGCCGCCAAACCTGGCGCTGGACAAGCTGGCGACTCCATATCCGGCGGCAAGCCACGCCTGTCGCTGTTTGACAGCAGCCTGATCATGCCTGCCGTCATCGATTCATTCAAAAAACTCAGCCCACGCACGCAATTGCGCAGCCCTGTGATGTTTGTCGTGTATGTAGGCAGCATCATCACCAGCATGCTGTTCGTGCAATCCCTGATGGGTGAAGGGGAAGCCAGCCCTGGCTTTATCCTGGCGATTTCCATCTGGTTATGGTTCACTGTTCTGTTCGCCAATTTTGCCGAAGCACTGGCAGAGGGACGCAGCAAGGCCCAGGCCGCTTCCCTGCGCGCATTGAAGCAAACCGTGATGGCCAAGAAACTGGCGATACCAAAACATGGCACCACCTGGCTGCCAGCCCAGGCCAATGACTTGCGCAAGGGCGATGTGGTACTGGTCGAAGCCAATGACGTCATTCCTATCGATGGTGAAGTCATAGAAGGTGTAGCGACAGTCGATGAAAGCGCCATCACCGGTGAATCTGCACCCGTGATACGTGAATCAGGCGGTGACTTTTCTGCCGTCACCGGCGGTACCCGCGTCTTGTCTGACTGGCTGGTGATGCGCGTGACATCCAACCCCGGCGAAGCCTTCATCGACCGCATGATCGCCATGGTAGAAGGCGCGAAACGCCAGAAGACCCCGAATGAAGTTGCCCTGACCATTTTGCTGGTGGCCCTGACCATTATTTTCCTGGTGGTGACTGTGACCCTGTTGCCATTCTCACTGTTCAGTGTCGATGCCGCCAAGGCAGCGGGTTTTGCTTCTGCCCCTATCTCTATCACGGTGCTGATCGCCTTGCTGGTTTGCCTGATCCCCACCACCATAGGTGGCTTGCTGTCTGCCATTGGTGTAGCTGGCATGAGCCGCATGATGCAGGCGAATGTCATCGCCACGTCTGGCCGTGCGGTGGAGGCTGCTGGTGACGTTGATGTCTTGATGCTGGATAAAACCGGCACCATCACCCTGGGTAACCGCCAGGCATCTGACTTTTTCCCTGCCCCTGGTGTGAGCCTGCCACAACTGGCTGACTCTGCCCAATTGGCGTCTCTCGCAGATGAAACGCCAGAAGGCCGCAGCATCGTCATCTTCGCCAAGCAAAAATACAATCTGCGTGAACGTGAAATGGCCAGCCTGAATGCGACTTTCGTGCAATTCACCGCACAAACCCGCATGAGTGGTGTCGATATCGGTAACCGTCAGATACGCAAGGGCGCTGCAGATTCCGTCAAGAAATTTGTTGAATCCCTGGGTCGCCCCTTCCCTGCCGAACTTAGCAAGACCGTGGATGATATTTCACGCCGTGGCAGCACCCCATTGGTGGTGGTCGATGATGGCAAGGTCATGGGCGCGATAGAACTGAAAGATATCGTCAAGGGCGGTATCAAGGAAAGGTTTGCCGAGCTGCGCCGCATGGGTATCAAGACCATCATGATCACTGGCGACAACCGCCTGACAGCTGCTGCCATCGCTGCCGAGGCCGGTGTCGATGACTTTTTGGCAGAAGCCACGCCAGAAGACAAACTCAAGCTGATACGCAGTTACCAGTCTGAAGGCCGCCTGGTGGCCATGACAGGTGACGGCACCAATGATGCACCAGCACTGGCACAGGCTGACGTGGCAGTGGCCATGGCTTCTGGCACGCAGGCGGCAAAAGAGGCAGGCAATATGGTGGATCTGGATTCCAACCCTACCAAGCTGCTGGAAATCGTCGAGATAGGCAAACAGATGCTGATGACACGCGGTTCGCTGACGACGTTCTCGATTGCGAATGATATCGCCAAGTATTTTGCGATTATCCCCGCAGCCTTTGTTGCCACTTATCCACAGCTCAAGGCGCTGGATATCATGCACCTGACCAGCCCTTCATCGGCCATCATGTCTGCGGTGATCTTCAATGCCCTGATCATCGTCTTCCTGATCCCGCTGGCTTTGAAAGGTGTGAAATACCGCGCCATCGGTGCATCGCTGCTGTTGCGCCGTAATCTGTTGATCTATGGCCTGGGTGGCATAGTCCTGCCTTTTGTTGGTATCAAGCTCATTGATGTCATCCTGGCTGTGTTGCACCTCGCTTGAATTTACATTGCTCAATAAGGAAACATCATGAGTACTATTACAAACAATGACACTGGTAGTTCAATTTTCCGCCCCGCCATCGTCCTGCTCGCCGGGCTGACACTGGTGGTTGGCGTCATCTATCCCTATGCGATGACAGGTCTGGGTAAGGTAATTTTTAACGATCAGGCAGAAGGCAGCCTGATCGTACAGGGTGGCAAGACTGTGGGTTCTTCTCTGATAGGCCAGTCTTTCTCGTCGCCAAAATACTTTTGGGGCAGGCCGTCTGCGACTGGCCCTATGCCGAACAATGCCCTGGCATCCAGCGGTTCCAACTTTGGCCCCACCAATGTGGCGCAATTTGATGCCATCAAAGGCCGGGTTGAGGCATTGAAGGCGGCTGATCCTGGCAATACGGCAAAAATACCTGTCGATCTGGTGACGGCATCGGCCAGTGGGCTTGACCCTGAAATCAGCCTGGCGGCTGCCAATTACCAGCTGGCCAGGGTGGCCCGCGAACGCAAGCTGCAAGAGTCGCAAGTCAAGGCTATCATAGACCAGTTGGCGCAACATCCTGCCCTGGGTTTGCTGGGTGAGGCCAGGGTCAATGTGTTGGCTTTGAATCTGGCACTGGACAAGCTCAGCAAGTAGTTTAAAAATAAGATCAATATGGCCACTAATAGCGAACAACGCCCTGACCCTGATGTCTTGCTTGCCCATGTGCAGGAGCAAGAGCGCAGGGCCACGCGTGGCAAGCTGCGTATCTATTTCGGTGCATCCGCCGGCGTAGGCAAGACCTACGCCATGCTGACTGCCGCCCGCAAGCTGGTGGCCGAGGGCCAGCAGGTACTGGTTGGTGTCATAGAAACCCATGGTCGTGATGAAACCGCAGCCCTGGTCGATGGTCTCGAAGTCTTGCCACCCAGAGTCATCGCCTACCGCGACAAGACTCTCAGTGAATTTGACATAGACACAGCGCTGGAGCGTCACCCACCCTTGATACTGATGGATGAACTGGCGCATTCCAATGCTGCCGGTTCACGCCATCCCAAACGCTGGCAAGATGTTGATGAATTGCTGAGTGCCGGTATTGATGTGTATACCACTGTCAATGTCCAGCATCTGGAAAGCCTGAATGATGTCGTCGGTGGCATCACCGGCATACGCGTCAATGAAACCCTGCCCGACAAGGTGTTTGATGAGGCCGATGAAGTCGTGCTGGTGGATATTCCGGCTGACGAGTTATTGGCCAGGCTCAAGTCTGGCCGTGTTTATAAGCTGCAACAGGCGGAACGCGCTGCCAAGAATTTTTTTCGCAAAGGTAATCTGATCGCCTTGCGCGAACTGGCCCTGCGCCGTACTGCCGACAGGGTAGAAGATGATGTACAAGCTTATCGCATAGAAAAATCCATAGGCACGATCTGGAAGACCGATGCCGCTCTGCTGGCCTGCATAGGCCCACACGGGGATGCCGACCACCTGGTACGCAGCGCCGCCCGCCTGGCCAGCCAGATGAATGCAGAATGGCATGCCGTGTATGTAGAGACGCCGCAGTTGCAAAGGCTGCCATCTGGGCAGCGTGAACGGATTTTGAAAACCCTGAAGCTGGCGCAAGACCTGGGGGCTTTGACAGCAGTATTGACTGGCAAGGACATTGCCCTGGCGGTTGTTGATTATGCCCATAGCCATAATTTTTCACGCATAGTCCTCGGACGGAGTAAAGCAAGCAAATGGCGATTTGCCTGGCGTCAAACGACGCATCTGCATGATATTGCGGCCTATGCACCCGACCTGGACTTGATTGAGGTTGGACAAAGCCGCACTAGTGCTACCGACAATGATCATGAAAAAAATGCAGCGCCTGGCAGTGCCAGTGAGCTGCCCAGCCCGCGCGTACCAGCACGGCATTGGCGTTATGTTTATGCGGTGCTGGCCAGTGTTTCCACCGGCCTGATAGCTACGCCCTTATTTGAGGTATTCAATCTCGTCAATATCGCCATGCTGTTTTTATTGACGGTGGTGCTGGTGGCCGTCAAATTTGGGCGTGGCCCTTCGGTACTTTCCACCATTGTTGGTATTGCTGTATTCGATTTCTTTTTTGTACCACCACGTTTTTCATTCGCAGTCAGCGACCTGCAATACCTGATGACATTCGCAGTCATGCTTTTGGTCGGTCTGATCACTGGTCATTTGACTGCTGATCTGCGCTATCAGGCCAGGGTGGCATCCCACAGGGAATCGCGGGCGCGTGCCTTGTATGAATTCGCCCGTGACTTATCCGGGGTTTTATTGGCAGAACAGATTTCAGAAACCACCCAGCTCATCATACAAAGAGCTTTCCGCGCCCAGGCAACCCTGTTGTTACCGGATGATAACGGGCGTTTGCTACCTCCCAACAATACGGTGAGCGGCCTGGACATGGGCATCGCGCAATGGGCTTTCGACAAGGTAGAAGCCGCAGGCATAGGCACAGACACCCTGCCCGCCAGTAATTTCTTTTACCTGCCGCTGGTGGCCCCTATGCGTACCCGTGGCTTGCTGGCGATACAGCCAGAGAGCAAGCGCTGGATCATGATCCCCGAGCAAAGGCAGCAACTCGATACCTTCGCCGCCCTGGCAGCTATCGCGCTGGAACGCGTGCACTATATCGAGGTCGCGCAAGATGCCCTGATCCATATGGAATCTGAACGCCTGCGCAATTCATTGCTGGCTGCGTTGTCGCATGATTTGCGCACGCCCTTGACTTCGCTGGTAGGCATCTCGGAATCCCTGGCCATGTCCAAACCCACGCTGGCAGATGCACAATTGCATATGGCGCAAGCCCTGCGTGATGAGACCTTGCGCCTGTCTGCCCTGGTGACTAATCTGCTCGACATGGCAAGGATAGAAAGCGGCGAAGTCAAACTGAATCTGCAATGGCAGACTTTTGAAGAAGTAGTCGGCACTTCCCTGCGCATTTGCAGCGCGCAATTGCAAACACATCAAGTGGAAACCAGGCTGGAAGCTGCTTTACCTCTCATCAATTTTGATGCTGTGCTGATAGAACGGGTTTTGTGTAACCTGCTGGAAAATGCCTGCAAATATACGCCAGAAAATTCTCGCATCACCATTTCAGCCGAGCTCAACGGCAGCATGTTGGAAGCCAAGGTCTATGACAACGGGCCGGGTTTGCCAGCCGGGCGTGAAGAAGCCATATTTGAAAAATTTACCCGTGGTGAACGTGAATCTGCACTGCCCGGCGTTGGCCTTGGGCTGGCAATTTGCCGTGCCATTATCGCTGCCCACAAGGGCAGCATGCATGCTGGACATTCGCCCGATGGTGGAGCCTGCTTTGTCTTCACCTTGCCTCTGGGTACACCACCAGCGATGCCAGACCTGGAAGAATAATCAGAAACAAAAAAATGAATACAACTAACCAAGCAATGCCAGTTGCCCTTCTGGTGGAAGATGAGCCGCAAATTCGCCGCTTCGTCCGCAATGCGCTGGAAGAAGAGGAATGGCAAGTCCATGAGTCAGTCAACCTGCAACGCGGCCTGGTGGACGCCGGTACGCGCCAGCCTGACCTCATCATTCTTGATCTGGGTTTGCCAGATGGCGACGGCATCGACTTCATACTTGATGTACGCAAATGGTCTAACGTACCCATCATCGTCTTGTCTGCCCGCGTCAGTGAACAAGACAAGATCAAGGCGCTGGACGCCGGGGCGGATGATTACCTCAGCAAGCCTTTCGGTGTCGGTGAATTACTGGCACGCGTACGCGCCACCTTCAGGCGTCAGCGCCAGCCTGGTGTCAATCTGGATGGCATAGTCCAGTTCGGTGATGTCAAGGTCGATATGAAAGCCCGCCTGGTCACCAAGGCTGGCAATATGGTGAAGCTGACACCGACAGAATTCCGGCTGCTGATGGTGCTGGTCACCAATGTGGGCCGTGTTGTCACCAACCCGCAATTACTGCGTGAAGTCTGGGGGCCCAGCCATTCCGAAAGCGGTCATTACCTGCGCATCTACATGGGACATTTGCGACAGAAACTCGAAGATGACCCGGCGCAACCGCGTTATCTGCTGACTGAGACAGCGATAGGTTACCGCCTGCTCTTACCTAGCTAAAAACATACAAATATTGAATAACCGGCAGCAGTCTTTGCTAGTCGGTGGGACTTTTGCATCCTTAAATTTTGCAAATACTTTTTTGAGAGGACTCAAATGAAAAAACTCATCATGGCAGCAGCCATCAGCACCGTCTTTTTTGCAGGATACGCCAGCGCAGAAGATGCCAAGCCTGAGCATGAAGTCAGCTTCAATGCAGCAGTGACTTCTGACTATCGTTATCGCGGCATTTCGCAAACACGCCTGCAGGCAGCATTGCAGGGTGGTGCTGACTATACTCATAACCCCAGCGGCTTTTATGTCGGCACATGGGCATCGACCATCAAATGGACCAAGGATGCCGGTGGTGGTGGTGATGTAGAAATTGATCTGTATGCCGGCAAGCGCGGTGAAGTCGCTAAGGACATCAGTTATGACGTCGGCATACTCAGCTACGTCTATCCATCAAATGGACTAGCAGTCAGTGCCAACACGACAGAAATTTATGGCCAGCTTTCTTACGGCCCGGCCTATGCCAAATATTCACACTCTGTGACTAACCTGTTCGGTTTTGCCGATAGTAAAAACAGTGGTTATCTGGACCTGGGCGCAAATGTAGAAATGGCCACTGGCCTGACACTGAACCTGCATGCCGGTCGCCAGCAAGTGAAGAACAATGGCGTTTACAGTTATACAGACTGGAAGTTGGGCCTGACCAAAGACTTTGGTATAGTCACAGGTGCAGTAGCCGTCATCGGCACCAATGCCGGTGAAGTCGCTTACGCATCGCCAGCCAACGGCAAGTTCCTGGGCAAGACAGCGCTGGTAGTCACGGTTAGCAAAACGTTTTGAATAAATCCTGATTAACATTGTAGGGTGCGCCATGCGCACCGTTTCCCTTGTCAAAAATGGTGTGAGTGTACGAGAAATGGTGCGCACGGCGCACCCTACAAAACTCAGGTCTCTTTTTTTGAATAGCTTTATTTGTGAATATGGAACAAGGCAATCATGGCAAATAGATTGCCTTGTAAAGCTGTTTCATCGACATATCATTTGCTACATCGAGGTAAATGAACTTGATATGGCACAGATGTTGACATAGCTGACTGACAAATCCCTGGCTTTGCATGCAAGCGATTTTATCTATAGTGATCAGCACTGGTAAATGCGTATTTTTACTGCGTGCCAGTCTGATGCATTTATAGAGTTTTGCCTGTTTTTCTTTATCCCATGTATCCAGTTCTGTATGACAGATCAGCAAATCACTACAAGATAAAGCAGTGACTGCATCTGCATAAAATGGCTTCGGAATATCCATCACAATATCGTGAAAATCGGTATGTCCGGGCACCAGCTCTTTGGTCATGGCATTGGCAGAAAGTAAACTGGATCTGGCGCCCGCTTTGATCTCCAAACGCGACCAAGCAATATTTTCAGCTTTGTTCCGGTATTGATTCGCCTGTTTTCTCTCGCAATTTTGTTTGAGCAATAAAACGTTCCTGCCCGAATGTGCCCGGCGTTCAGCCAGCCTGGTCGCAGTGCTAGAAGTTGCTGCCGCAAAGTCTGCAGTCACTATTGCCACTCTCATGGCAGGTGCAACCCTGAAGAAAACTGCTCATGCATGCCAGCCAACAGTTCTTGAGTTGCCAGCATGATTATTATCAGGGCCAACAATTTTTGCAAACTGATGAGTAGCAGTGCATAGTTCTTTTGACGCGGTCGTTGCTTACCCGGAAGTGCGATTACTAGCTGTATGAAGCTGGGAAAGACGAGCAACAGCATAGCTTCTATTAGCCAGCCATTTCTATTCGTTTGATACGCTGCGAGTGAAGACAGAGATGCTGCGGCCATCAAGCAAACCGAGATGCCAAAGCCCTGCTCAGTTTCTTTATTCTTTTGCTTGATCCCCATGAAGATGCCGATAGCAGTTGCGAGCAGTATCAGTCCAGAAATTATCTGCAATCTCAGGTCTTGTATCTGCAAACAGGCAAGTACAGCAAAGCCAGACAAAGTCATGCTGCTGTATGCAGCCAGTGCAATAAGCAGGCGTTTCATTGCGTGGGTATATATAACTCAGTGACTGGCAAACACTTTGCCGGACAAGACATGCATGGCCTTGATGGTCATAGGGTGAGCAGCAGGGTATTCGCAGACTGACAAGCCATGCTGATACGCCTGATGAAAACTGCCACCGCAGAATAAGGGGTAGGGAAATAATTCTGCAGAGTCCAGCTTGCTGACGAAATCTTTTACCCTGGCCACTTTATCGGCAGCAGCCTGCACATCACTACAGCTCATGACGACCAGGGTGCGCATGCGCGTGTTTTCTGCCTGTGCAAGTTGCATACGCGTGCCTAGTTCATGCTCTTGTAATTGCTCCAGTTGATCAAGGTCGATGACGAGTATCGTGACATGCGCCGCCTGCAAGGCGCTGCGGCTGCCCATACAGTCGCGTGCTTCTGCATCAATGACGATATCCTGGTAATGAAAACCCAGGTTTTCCAGTTCAGCCTGCATGCCCTTGCCGCTGACCCTGCGTACCGTGACTGGTGTGCAATCTATACTGCGGCGGCGGGCACGGCTCCAGTCCAGTGATGAATGACGGGCATCGTTATCGAGCAAGATGAGTTTGCTGCCTGACAGTGTACGCAAGGTAGCGAGGTTGTCGGCCACGATGGATTTGGCGCAGTCTCCCGAGCCATGTGCAATGGTGATGATCATAGGTAATTTCTTTGTGCTTAGCGCACCATGCGCAGCGAGCGGATATTATTGATAACTGGAGCAGGCAAGCGCCTGGCTTTGACAGGCAGGGGTAAATCTGCCAGCCTCTCCAGTTCCTGTGCGAGTTTGATTTTCCCGGCGAGGGACATGGCTGTCATGGGCAAGCGCAGTTCTTCCTGTATCAAACCCTGCATTGCCAGTGCCGCCTTGACAGGTGCCGGATTGGATTCAGAAAACAGCAGACGTATGAGATTCTGCATTTCGGCGAACAGAGCCTGTGCTTCAGGAAAATAATCAGCGCGCATGAGTTCATACAATTGCACGAACAGATCAGGCCGCACATGCGCCGCCGCAGAAATCGCTCCTTGGCCGCCCATGTTCAGCGTATCAAGTAACATGGCATCGTCACCGCATAAAACTTTCAGGTGGCTGCAATTTACCAGGCCCATCATTTGCGTGAGATTGCCGCTACTCTCCTTGATGGCGACAATATTTTTTTGCTTTTCCAGTGCGATAACGGTGCTCAGGTCTATATTCACGCCTGTCCTGGCTGGCACGTTATACAGGACGATATTTTTCTCAGTCGCTCTGGCAATGGTCTCAAAATGCAGGCGCACACCTTCTTGCGAAGGCCGCAGATAAGACGGTGCGCTGACCAGAAATCCTTGCAGATGCTGGTCATCATAGTCGTGCACTTTTTCAGCCAGCAAGTGCGTATCACTACCACTGATACCCATGAGCACAGGGCAAGAATTTTTCGTCACTTCCAGCACGGCAGCCAACAACTGCTTTTGCTCATGCTGAGTCAATGTCGCAGCTTCACCGGTCGTACCACAGACCACCAGGCCGTGCACGCCTGCAGCCATCAATTGCGTAGCAAGTTGCTGTATTTTATCGAGCTCAGGTTTGCCATTTTTAAATGGCGTGACGAGCGGAACCCAGATGCCTTCATAGATAGACATGGTGATCTCTTTTTAAAAATGGTAGTGAGAGTGATGCTGTGAATCAGGCCGCCAGCAGCGGTGTAATTTTCCCGAATTCAGCTTGCGGCAAGGCGCGCATGATGTGACTGATGATGGTATCGACCGAGGACTTGCTCAGGCATAACCATACCTTCATTTTGCTCGCGTGGTCTATCGGTTTGACGCGCATGAACAGAACCAGTTCGCCACAGGATTTGAGTATCAGATGACGCAATTCAGTGATGCTGGCAGCATCAACCGTGATGCGCATGACGAAATCATTTTGTACCAATTTCGCCGGCGTTTTATAAGTAACCAGAGGTTGATTCAGCGCATAGGCGCTTTTACGCTGGCGATGATTTTCAAATAAAAATTTCTCGCGTTTGCAGGACTTTAATACGTCTGAATAATTTTCAGAGGTGTAGGTGTTGTCAGGGTAGTGATTCATCATAATCTCGTGTTGTTTGACACAAAACAAGATTAGCAGCCACGGCGTAAAGATTCTCTAAAAAACAGGGGTAAAAGTCGTAAACAGTATGTAAATTCTTTGCACCCATATCTTACTAATGGTTCTTACTCTTTCGTCTCACTCAGTAATTGCTTGAGGTTCATATGCAGGTTTTCTGCCTGTATGGGTTTGTGCATCAGTGTCAATGCGGCAGCCTTGGCAGCTTCTGACAATTGTGGCGAGATATTGCCGGTGATGAGTATGGCGGGTATCTGCAGATTGAATTCTTCACGCAGCTTGGCAACCAAGTCTATGCCGTTTTCATTGGAACCGAGGCGGTAATCACAGATCAGCAAATCAGGAATCTTGATTTCTTCACTGCACAGTGCCATCGCCTCTTTGCCGGACGTGGCGGTAATGACGCGGGCATCCCAGAGTTCCAGCAAGGCACGCATGGCTGTCAGTATGCTTTCATCATCATCGATAACGACGATCAGGGCTTGCAGCAAGGAGGCGCTGTTGCTGGCCTTGCTGCGGCCATGTTTGTCTGTTACATCCTGGCTGGCAGCCAGAGGCAGACTGATGGCAAATGTCGAGCCCTGGCCAAGTTGAGATTGCAATTTGATGGGGATATTCAAAAGCCGCACCAGTCTTTGTACGATGGCCAGGCCCAGCCCCATGCCTGCGGTGCTGCGTCGGGATTCAGATGCTGACCCTACTTGGAAGAATTCTTCAAAGATGGTTTCCTGGTCATGTTTGGAAATGCCTATGCCGGTATCTTCCACGGCGATTTGCAACTGCTGGTCAAACTCCAGGCACTTGACCACGACCTGGCCTTTTGGAGTATAACGCAGGGCGTTCGCAATCAGGTTGCGCAGGATCTGTTCGACGAGGTCGGCATCGCTATTGACGATGGCCATGCTGTGGTTGATTTCAAAATGCAGGCCCTTGGCGATTGCCTGGGGAGTGAATTCCACATCGAGTTTGCCGAGTACTTCGGCAATCGCAAATTCCTGCAATTGCGGTTCGACGATTTCCGCATCCAGCCGCGACAGGTCGAGCAGATTCGCAAACATGTCATCCATGGTACGTGCGCAGTTTCTGAGATTGTTCACGACAGGGCGCACAGCGGCTGGCAGCTCAAAATTAAACAAGGCACCGAGATAAAGATTCAGCGCATGCATGGGCTGGCGCAGATCATGGCTGGCAACGGCGAGAAAGCGTGTCAGTTCGCTTTGTTGCGCTTCTTGCCGTTTGTTCACTTTCAGCAAGGTCTGGTTGATTTTTTCGAGTTCTTCTTTTTGCGCCTGTATTTCCGCAGTCCTGAGCCTGATTTCAGTTTCCAGCGCCCGCTTCTGCCGTTTCAGGGCGCGCACATGCCAGGTATAAGCCGCAGTAATGATAACAAGTGCCACCAGGGTCAGCGTCAGCCAGAACCAGATGTCTTGCCCTTGCGGCGATATCAGACCAGCGGCAGGCGTGGCCGCGCTGGCCACTTGCCAGGGGCAGACCAGCATGGCAAAGACTGTTAGCAGGCGTTCGCGGAAATTAGCCATCTTGAGGGCATGTGGGGCAAATTAGATGAAATAAGTCCTCAGTATACAGTCTTGAGCAAAATTCCTGCCCTGAATGTAAAAAAGCCCCACATTGTTATTCAATGTCGGGCTTTCCTGGACCGTACAGTGGCTACTTTTAGTATAACCAGAGTTTGTCGGCATCCAGTTGCAGATAATACTCACCGGGACTCAGCTTGAAAGGCGAGTAAGCACGCAAGCCGCCTTCTGTCTGACCAAACAGGCATTCCCAGCGGTCACCGAGATACATGCAGGTCGTCAGTGGCAATTTGATGGCGTTTTCAGTCTGGCTGTCAGTGATCCTGACTTTTTCAAGGCGGATGATGGCAGTCGCTTCTTCTCCGACATTCTTGCCACGCACAGTCGCCCTCAATTGCGCGCCGTTGACACTGATGGTCGCGGTGTCGCCATTGCGCTGGATTACCTTGCCTTTGAGCTTGTTATTGCTGCCCATGAATTCAGCCGTGAACAAGGTGTCCGGCGTTTCATACATGCTTTGCGGTGTGCCCTGTTGTTCTATGACACCATTGTTCAATAACAGGATACGGTCAGAGATTGCCATCGCCTCGCCCTGGTCATGCGTGACCATCAGGGCAGACAGATTTAACCTGACGATCAGTTCACGCAAGAAGGCACGTGCTTCTTCACGCAGCTTGGCATCGAGATTGGACAGGGGTTCATCCAGCAGTATCACTGGTGGGTTGTACACCAGTGCCCGGGCAATCGCCACGCGCTGTTGCTGGCCGCCTGACAATTGATGCGGGAAGCGTTCACCCAGATGACCCAGGCCCAGCTGGCCCAGTACATCCTTGACCTTGTCACTGATTTCGCTGGTGCCCAGCTTGCGCAACTTCAGACCGTAGGCGACATTGTCGAATACTGTCTTGTGTGGCCACAGGGCATAGGACTGGAATACCAGACCCAGGTTGCGCTGTTCTGCTGGTATTTCCAGATTCTTGCTACCATCAAAAATGGCACGTTCACCCAGGGTGATGGTGCCGGTCTTCGGTGATTCCAGCCCCGCTACGGCGCGCAACAAAGTGGTTTTGCCACTGCCAGAGGGGCCCAACAGGGCAACTACCTCGCCACGCTGCAAATTCATCGACACCCCTTTGAGGATGGGGTTGGCGTTCGCGCCGGAACCATATTCCAGGGTTAAATCTTGTACGCTTAATTCAGACATAGTGTGCTCTCGTATAATTTTTTAAGGCTATGTAATGTTTTGTTCTTGTCGCGCTATCAGTGGCTGGCTCAATGACTCAGTTTCACGCCAAAGCGTAAGGCCAGACCCAAACCTATGGCAACCAGAGTGATATTGATAAAGGACAGCGCAGCTACCAAATCAACAGAACCACCCGCCCACAACGAAACGATGAGCGCACCAATGACTTCAGTACCTGGTGACAGCAGATACACGCCAGTTGAATATTCACGCTCAAAAATCAGGAAGACCATGAGCCAGGCACCGAGCAGACCAAACTTGACCAATGGCAGCGTAACGTCCCGCGTGACCTGACCGCGGCTGGCACCAACGGCGCGCGCCGCTTCTTCAAGTTCAGGGCCAACTTGCAGCAAGGCGGTGGAAATCAGGCGCAGACCATAAGCCATCCAGACCACGGAATAAGCAATCCAGACCGAGAAAATGGTGGACCGCAAGGCACGCAATTGCGGTATCACATTTTCTATGAGCCAGATGCAGAAGGCATTATCAAAACCTTTCAGGCCACCTTCGAGCCAGCTGGGCACGAACAGGAACACCCACAGGAAAGACAAACCAGCCAGCAAACCAGGAATTGCACGTGGTACCAGCACGCTATAGTCAAGCAGGCGGGTAATGCCGTCAGGTTTCCTGTGCATCGCCAGCGCGACACCGGCATAGCAAATCACGGCAAGTGCACCACCGATGATACCGATCAGCACGGTATTGAAAATGCCGCGCATCAGCGAAGGTTGCTCAAGTATGTCCTTGAAATGCTGCAGCGTGATCACGTCAGCCAGTTTGACACCCTCACCCCAGTACGAGACAAAGGCACGCAGGACGATGCCGGATAATGGCAGCACGATAGTGAAGATCAGCCAGGCAGCCAAAACAGCAAAGGCCAGCCATTTCCATTTACCCAGTGGCAGCGGTTTTTGGCGCGAGCCCTTGCCCTTGATCGAAACATATTTATTCGCAGACTTCAACAACCAGCGCTGCACCATGACCAGCGGCATGGTCACCGCGACCAGGCAGACTGCGGCTGCGGCCATCAGGTGATAAGACGGCGTACCCAGTTTATTGGTCAGCTTGTACAAATAAGTCGCCAATACCAGATGGCCTTCAGGGTCACCGAGCACCAGCACCAAGCCGAACACTTCAAAGCCAAGGAAGAACACCAGCACAGCAGCAAAGGCCAGCGCAGGCATGATCATAGGCAGGGACACATGCATGGCAACCTGGAAAGGCGATGCGCCAGCGACCCGTGCTGCTTCTTCCACGTCCGAGCCCAGGCTTTTCAAAGCTGCGGATGAATACAGGTAAACGTGGGGCACATGCGTCAGGCCAGCGATCATGACTATGCTGAAGAAGGAATAAATATTCCATGGCTCAACCCCGGTTAATTGCTTGACCCACAGGGTATAGAAACCGACCGGCCCCATCGAGACGACATAGCCAAAACCCATCACCATGGGTGAGACAAAGATAGGTACCAGCAACATTGGTTCTATCCAGCTACGGCCTGGCAAGTCGGTACGTATCATCAAAAAGGCCAGCAAGGCACCGAGAGGCACGGCGATGCCAGCGAGACCGGAGGCAAGAATCAGGCCATTCCAGAAAGCCTGACGGAAGTCAGGGTCGTCAAAAATAAAGCGATAAGAATCCAGTCCCAGTTCTTTTACCGGCGAAAAGAAGGGAGCATTTAAAAAACTCTGGAACAAAATCAGTGACAGCGGCGTAAAAATCGCCAACAGCGTCAGGGTCACCACCAGGCCACGCGGCCAGTTGATTTGCGACCACCGGCTGCGCGGAGGGAGACTCAGGGTGCTCATGCTTAGCCCAATATCAAGGGTTGAGATTCAGTAGTAATGCGGTTCGCCATACAGGCGGCGCGGAGAAAATGTCCCGCAGGAAGAGCCGTTTGGCACCGTACCGTTTGGAGCTGGCACGGTGCTCGCAGGCTTATTTTTTACCGGCAGCTTCTTTCCATTGTTTGAGGAAAGCGAGGCGTTTGTTTTGATCGAGGTATTGCAGCAACATCGGATTGACTGGCAAAGGTTTGAGGCCAACGCCGATAAGTTTTGCCAGGTCAGAGTAAGTGGTTTCACCCTTGACGTCAGCACGTATCGCATACAGCTTGGCTTCATTGGCAATCATTGTCTGGCCGCGTTTTGACAAGGTGTAATCCAGCCACAGCTTGGCTGCATTCGGGTGCTTGGCTGCCTTGCTGATGAACATCACGCGTGACAGCACCAGGGTGTAATCTTTAGGGATTTGCACACCTATCGACGGGTCTTTGGCAGCGCGTACCAGGGCATAAGAGCCGAGGATGTTATAACCGAGCAGGTTCTCGCCGGAAGACAGGCGTTCCAGCATGGTGCCGGTAGATGACTGCACGCGCACGCTGGCATTGCCAAAGGCTTTCGCCAGGTCCCAGAATTCCTTGTTTTCACGGCTGTCCTGGGTAATGAACATGAAGCCTACGCCAGATTTTTCGATGTCGTAAGTCGTGACCTTGTTCTTGAACTTGTCGAGTTTGCTGTTGATGAGCTTGGCAAATTCGGCATGGGTTTTGGGTACTTCATCGGCGGTTACCAGGCGTTTGTTATAGACGAAGACCGCTGGTTCAAAAGTTGTGCCGTAAGCAGAATTATTCCAGATCGCCCATTGCGGAATGCCACTGATTTCTGGTGATGCATACACCAGGCCATAACCGTCAGAGACCAGCTTGGTCTGCAAATCCATGGCAGATGACCACATCAGGTCGGCGCTATTGCCACCAGCGGCCATTTCCGAGATATAGCGGTTATACACTTCGGTGGAATTCATGTCATTGTATTCAACCTGCACGTCCGGGTACATGCTGCGGAAATCCTTGATCAGCGGTTCCACGGCCTTGGTGTCGGTCGCGCTATAGATGACCAGTTTGCCCTCTTTCTTGGCTCCATCGACGATCTTGCTGTAGTCAGCGGGGTAACCAGCTGGTGCCTGCGCTTGCGCCGTAGTCTGGGTACTCAGCAGCACGCTGCCCGTAGCCAGTGCCAGCATGCTCTTGACGAAAAGTCTTTTTGTTTGCATTTGTCTTCTCCTGTTATTGTTTGTACTTTAGTACCAAGTGATGAGGGTTATAGGGTTTATAGGGTTCACTACTGACAGGCACTAACGCACCATGCCAAATTCTTTTGCCTGCAGACGGTAATTGTTGACGGCTTTCTGTATGTATTCGGTCAGTTCCTTGCCTGTCATGGCGAAAGGAAACAGGCCGTGAATTTTTCTTTGTTCATCAAAGGCTGGGGTATTCATGGCTTGCTGGAAATGCTCCACCCATTTCTGGTAATCGCGGTCGCTGACCTGCGGGCCCATATAGACGCCGCGTATGATGGGCCAGGTCACGTCAAAACCCTGTTCGCGCGCGGTAGGCACATTCGCCAGCGGGCCGGGCAGGCGGGCATCGGACAACACTGCCAGCACACGTATTTTGTCATCCCGCGCATGCAGGCTGGCTTCCGATGCATCGCCGGACACTGCCTGTACATGGTCAGCCAACAGGGCGGTGAAAGATTCGCCGCCGCCTTCAAACGCTACCAGGCGCATGCTCTTGGGGTCTATACCCACCTGTTTGCCGACCTGGGCCATTTTTAACCAGTCCTGGCTGCCAACCGTGCCGCCGGCACCGATGGCGATATTTGCGGGCTTGCTCTTGATCGCATCCATCAGTTCGCGCAGGTTCTTGTAGGGGGAATCCTTGCGTACCGCGATCATGCCGTAATCAGTACCGATAGCCGCGACCCAGCGCACATGGCTGGCGTCGGATTTACCAAACTTGCCTTCTGCCAGATTCAGCAGCGAGCCGCCGGAATAGGCAACCAGGGTATTTGCCTCGGCTTTTCTCTGGGTGATGATGGTAGTCCAGGCAATCGCGCCGACGCCGCCGGGCAGGTAATTGATCTGCATGGGCTGGCTGGTGTTTGCATGCTGTGTCTGTTGCGCCTGCTGTGCCAGCTTGCAGGTCAGGTCCATGCCGCCGCCGGGTTTGGCCGGGACTATGCAGGTGGCTGCTTCATGCTTTTCTGTTGCTTCCGGCCTGGCGGCAAGCGCCTGCAGGCTGGCCAGCAGGCTGCAGAGCAGGAAAGTCAGATTGGCAGGCCGGATATGCATGTTAAGACCATAGGCTAGGGGTTGCATGGATCATACCTAATTGAAACTTTCAGTAGGCTTTCATATCAATACTGACATAGCTTACCTTAGTATGATGCCATTTTTACCAACAATGGTCAGCTCTACAAAATGCGAACCATCATGGTCCCTGGGGCCATAGCTGACTTCCACCCCGCCGAGATCGACATTGCGCATGTTCTCCAGCGCCTGTAGCAGTTTTTTGGAATCTGGATTATTGCCGGCCCGGCGCAAGGCTTCTGCCATTAATTTTGCAGCAACATAACCTTCCAGTACAGCATAGGACAAAGGCGGCGGATTTTTGGCTGATTTCAGTACTTTTTGCAGTTCCCTGACCACAGGGATACCTATATCGCGCGGATAAGGCATGACTTGCATGACACCGATGCCACGTCCCTCCGCCCCCAGAGATTTGAAGAAATCATCAGAATTGACATTCGACAGCATCAAAAATTGCGGTCTTTGCCCCAGCTTCTGCATTTGCCGTATGAAGTCGGCGCAGGCGGCTGGGGTACATGCCATTAATACCGCCTGTGGTGATGCGGCCGCGATACTGGCAACGGCGGCATCGACTTTCATTTCTTTCCTGTCATATTTGGCGATGACGGCGGCACGCATGCTGCGTTTTTCCAGGTTGCTGACAAAACCGTTCAGGCCATCTTTGCCAAAGCTGTCATCCTGATGCAGGATGGCCAGTTTGCTGAGCTTGAGTTCCGCCAGCGAAGCCACCATCTTGGCCGCCTCATCCTGATAGCTGGCACGCAGATTAAATACCTGGGCATGCAGTGGCTGGTGCAGGCTTTGCGCGCCAGAGAAAGGTGCAATCAGCGGTATCGCATGCTTTTCCAGCAGCGGCAGTATGGCTTCTATGGTCGGTGTGCTGCGGTAGCCAAACAGGGCAATCGCATGGTCTTCATTGATGAGTTTTAAGGTATTTTCTTTGGTCAGCGCCGGATCGCGCTTGTCGTCATAGCTGATGAATTCTATATTCTTGCCGTGGATGCCACCCTGGCGGTTCAGTGCATCGAAATATAATTGCGCACCTTCGCGGTTTTCTTTGCCGGTGGCCTGACCGGATAATTCTACGGACTGGCCGATGACGATCTTACCGTCTGCACTGGCGAGGGCGGGGCAGATCAAACAGGCGAGCAGGAAGAAGCTGAGGCGCAGGGGCATCATGATGGTAGTCTCCGGAATTTTTTTGTAAGGGAGCATAGAGCCCGGGAGCTTTCAGTTTGCTTGCAGTCAGGGGCTTTTGGGAGATTTGTGATTCGAGAATATTCAAGCATTGTGTGCATTGGGATAATCTTATTAATGTCATTCCTGCGTGCTTTTGGCAGGAATCTAGTGGCGTTCATCGTATGCCGTATTGCTCGTTACATGACGTACTTTGACAAAAGCGTTTGCCCTCCGTGGATACAAGCCGGGTCTCGGCCCGGCAGCCGAAATTCTTTCTTTGCGTCGCCAAAGAAAGAACTCAAAGAAAGGCGACCCAGGCGTAGCACTCCACTGCGCCGCTTGCAAGCGACTTAGATGTTGGCAGCGCAAAGCATGCTTTGCGAAACCCTGCCAACATCCCCTGCGGGGTTCCCATTTGTGCGGTACAAAAAATGGGAAGGCCCGAAACTCGCTTCGCTCAAACAGCGGTCCTTCTGTTTCCATTTTCTGTACAGCACAAATGGCGGCTACACATGGGAACTACAGAAAGTCAAAAGCAACGTCAACACCAAAGTCAAACCCAAAGTCAAACCCAAAGTCAAACCCAAAGTCAAACCCAAAGTCAAACCCAAAGTCAAACCCAACAGCAACGTCAACAGCGACGCTCGCTATATTGCGACCGCTCTTTAGAAAATTACCGAAAAAACAAGCTTACAAATACAAACCCCCTTGTCATTTTGACTTCCCGTTCCCTCAAAGACCGTCCTTTTCTTGTCATAAATAGTCACACAGATAGTGACGCTTTTTGAGCATGCTGGTAGCCTAGCGTGTATCCGGAGCAAACAGGCTGTGTATGCGCATACTATTAGTTGAAGACCATATCGAGTTGTCCCACTGGCTGGCCAAGGCTTTGCGTGACGCCCACCTGACGGTGGAAACCGCGATGAACGGCGCCGATGCCGATGCGCTCCTGCACACTCAGGAATATGCGCTGGTCATCCTGGACCTGAGCCTGCCAAAAATGGATGGCATGGAGGTGCTGAAACGCATGCGTGCGCGTGGCAGCAAGACGCCAGTGCTGATTTTGACAGCCCGTGGCGGCCTCAATGACAGGGTGCAGGGTTTGAATTCAGGTGCTGACGATTACCTGCCCAAGCCATTTGAGCTGGCTGAACTCGAAGCGCGTGTCAAAGCCTTGCTCAGGCGCGCGCAGGGTAATGAAGCCGTGACACTGACCTGTGGTGCCCTGAGTTTTGATACCGTCACGCGGCAGTTTCATTATGAAGGCCAGCCATTGTCACTGACGCCGCGAGAATATGCGGTGCTGGAAACCCTGATCAGTCGCCCTGGTCAGGCAGTATCCAAGGACAAGCTGTTCGATGAAGTATTTGCCCTTGATGATGATGCCAATCTCGATGCCATAGAAATCTATATCCACCGCCTGCGCAAAAAACTGGACACCGTCAGCACCGGCAAGGTTGTCATCGTCACCCTGCGTGGCATAGGTTATCTGCTGGAAGCACGCTGATGGAGCGGCCTTACCGCCTCGGGAGCTTACGCGGCCAGTTCTTGCGCTGGCTGTTGATCCCCCTGGTCCTGCTGGTAGCCCTGAATGCTTTTTCGGTTTACCGCAATGCCCTGGATGCGGCTGATCTGGCTTACGACCGCTCTTTGCTATCGTCGGCTAGGGCACTGGCAGAGCGCGTGCAGATCGTTGATGGCAAGGTGGTGGCGAATGTGCCCTATGTCGCGTTAGACAGTTTTGAAACTGATACCCTGGGGCGTTTGTATTACAAGGTTACTGGCGTCAATGGCGAGTTTGTTTCTGGTTATGAAGACTTGCCGGATTTACCGAAGAACGTGCCGCGTTCAGAGATCTACCCTGCCCTCGTGCATTTTTTTCATGCTGATTACCAGGACCAGCCTGTGCGCATCGCCGCCCTGCACCAGCCTGTGTATGACGACCAGATGCGTGGCATTGCCCTGATAGAGGTCGGTGAAACCCTGGATGCACGGCGCGGCCTATCACGCAAAATCCTCATCGATACTCTGCTACGTCAGGCTGCGCTGGTGCTGGCGGTGGCACTCATGGTCTGGGTGGCCTTGCGTTTTGTGCTGGCCCCCATCATGCAGTTACGCGCCGATGTAGAGGCGCGTGAGCCGACTGATTTGTCCGGCTTTGACCCAAATGTCGTGCATAAGGAAATACGCCCCTTGGTGAACGCCATGAATGCCTATATGGAAAGGCTGCAGACCCTGATCAACGGGCAAAAACGCTTCATCGCCGATGCCTCGCACCAGTTGCGCACACCATTGACAGTATTGAAGACCCAGGCTGAACTGGCGCTGCGTGAAAACGATGTAGCCGCCATGCGCCAGATCGTCGCCAGCATTGCCCAGACTACCGATGCCACCGTCCATCTGGCAAACCGCCTGCTGACACTGGCGCGTACTGGCCATGGGGCGGTAGCGGCAGAGTTAGACGACATCTTGCTAAACCAGCTCGCGCAAGAGGTCTGCCTGGAACTGGCGATGCCAGCCGTACGCAAGCAACTGGACCTGGCGCTGGAGGCTGAGCAGGCCGTGCCTTACCGTGGCAACACGCTGCTGCTGCACGAAATGCTCAGCAACCTGCTCGACAATGCCATACGCTATACCCCAGAGGGGGGCCGTATCGTGCTGCATGTATATCAGCAGCATGGCCAGGCGCATATCGATATCCAGGATACCGGGCCGGGTATCACAGAGGCCGAACGTGAAAAAGTATTCGAACCCTTTTACCGCGCCTCTGCCAGCTCGGTTGCCAATCCTGGTGGGACTGGCCTGGGGCTGTGCATAGTGCATGACATCGTCAAGCTGCATGGCGGCGAGATCAGCCTCGGCGATGCCAGCCTGAATACTCTAGCCACATCTGAAACACCGGGCCTGCGCGTACATATCCGTTTCCCGCTGCCAGCCTGACTGGTGTAGCATACTCGGTAGTAGTATAAGAAGAATACGCAGAGACTTATACGCAGAGACTTCATTAACATCGCGAAGGAGCATTTTCATGGCAGATACTCCCCCACTGAAGATAGTGCAAGGCACGGCTTTGAATGATCAGCAGAAAAAAGACCTGCTGCACCGTCTGGCCAGGGTGGAAGGTCAATTACGCGGCGTGCAAAAACTCATCGCCAAAGCAGCCGTACCGGCTGATTGTGAGGCAGTAGCACAACAGATGTCCGCCGCCCGCAAGGCGCTCGACCGTTCTTTTGTGACCTTGCTGACCAGCGCCGTTGTCACCCATGCAGAAAAGGCCGAGACAACGGAAGAAGCCGTCGCCAGTACCCGACGCCTGGCGTCCTTGCTGGAAAAATTCGCCTGATGCCGGACTAAACCTGCATCAGTCACCACATGTCCATCCTGGCAAAAGTAGCAGCGGGCAAGTATATGTGCAGGCTCTGGCAGCCTGTGCTGCTGGGTGTGCGTTTGCTGTTCTTGTCCTTTGCCCTGTTGATTGCTACTCCCGGTTCAGCGACAGAAGCAGCAAAGCAGGATAAACTGGTCTTGCTGATACGTGAGTTGCGTAATGAGGCCGGTGAGATAGTCCCGATACGTGATGAGATCCGGCATTTGCTGAATTATTTTGAGCATCACCTGCAAATCAAATTTGAGATTCGCCGCTACCCGTGGACGCGCCTGCTGGTGAACGCCAAAAACGGCGAAGGTATTATCTTTGGTCTTTCAAAAAACCGTGAACGCCTGCAGACCTACCAATTCTCTGAAGCCATTTATGCAAACTATGTCTGGCTGGTCACGCGCAGTGATGCCAGCTTTAGCTATAACAGCATGCTGGACCTGAAAGGCAAGACCGTCGGTGTCATACGCGGCACCAGCTACGGTGATGAATTTGATAGCCAGCGTAATGTCTTGTTCCAGGTTGAAGAAGATGTAGGCTCACACGGCGCACGCCTCAAAAAACTCATCAATAAAAGAATGGATGTGATGATCTTCGGTGACCGTCGCGCCCAGGCAGATGAAGTCGAACAATTATTGATACGCATACTGCACAAAGAATCAAGCAGCAGTGACAAGGCCCTGGAGCACGGCTTCAAGGTCTTGCCCAAGCCCATGCTGGTCGATGAATTGCATTTCGCTGCCGCAGGTACGCAGTATGAAGAATGGATACGCAAACTCAATGCCGCAATACTGGCAGGCAGAAAATCAGGCGAGATCAGCCGCATACTGATCAGTGACAAATGAGTGCATGCAAGCGCCCGCCTGTCAAATTGAGGAAATGAATGTGCCAGCTTTAATGTTTGAAGACATCTGCCGCAATCTTCCAGGTAATGCAAATTGGCCAGGTAGTTTTTATGAGCAATTAGCAGAACACGGAATATGGAATACAAAAGAATTCTGGCTGTTGCATCGCGATCTTGTCCTCGCTGCAAATAAATTGAGAGATGTAGGGTCAGTGGACAAGCAATTTGCATTGACAATAGTCAGGCTTCAGGCGAATGTAGATAGATTATTTGCTGCTCATTTTGATGAAAATGACGTTTTCAAAATTCTTGCTATAGACAATGAGTTGGGCACTGTATTGAACAGTGATGAACTGCACGCATTCAAAGAAAGATTTGATCTGGCAGTAACAGGCGTATTCTCTGGAGAGATTTTCCCTGAACACGCATTCGAATTAGTTAATCCATTGCTGTGATGTCTGGTTTGGCAATTCAATAAATGCAATAGCATTTATGTGCTTTGCAAGGTATGCGCATCATTATGCTATTCATTCAGTAGTATCGAAATCAGTCCAATAATCTGCCAGCTATATCTAACTCGGTCAACATCAGCATGCAGATGCTGGAATCGGTATCACTGCCAAATTTTCATTGCAGCCTCAACTACCTTAAGTAATTTTTCGCGCGGCGCACCATCTCTTGCCAGTGTTGACATGCCTTGAATGATGGACATGGTGAGTGCTGCCAGTCCTTCGGCATCTGTTTCAGCAGGCATTTGCTTGCTTTTTATGGAACTCGTAATCTTCTCCCTGAGTTGTGTTTCTATACCATGCCGGATTTTTGCCAACTCCACTTTGACGTCATCGGCGGCAACCGAGCAACTGATCGCTGAACTCGCCAATAGGCAGCCAGCGGGTGTGTCCTTGCCAGTGAATCCGATTGCTGCTGCATTCAGTAAACCCAGTGCGGCCTCACGTGCTGTGGCAGCTTCATTGATAATTGTCCCGGACGTCACTGGCCCTGATAAGTAAAGGGCGACGGCATTTAAGAATAATCCCTTCTTGTCGCCGAATGCAGAGTAGATGCTTGACGGAGTTACCTCCAGGGCTGTGGTCAAGTCGTTCAATGAGGTCGCTTCGTAACCGTGCTGCCAGAACAGCATCATGGCTTTTTGCAATGCTATATCCCGGTCAAATGATAATGGCCGGCCTTTCTTGCGGGGAGTCATTTTCATATATTTGTAGTGATCACTAGTAAATTAATTGCATTCTTGAGAAATCCGGGCTATGATTTTCCTATCAATCACTCGGAAAGTAAAGCTATGCCACTCACAGACTACCGCACTCTTGGGCGTTCTGGCCTTGTCGTCAGTCCATTTTGCCTGGGGGCCATGACTTTTGGCACTGCACGCTGGGGATCTGGTGAAGAGGCGTCCCATGCAGTATTCAATGCTTATGTAGAAGCCGGGGGTAACTTCATTGATACTGCAGATGTCTATTCAAGTGGCCG
Source organism: Undibacterium sp. Tian12W (assembly GCF_049339405.1). Lineage (NCBI taxonomy): Bacteria > Pseudomonadati > Pseudomonadota > Betaproteobacteria > Burkholderiales > Oxalobacteraceae > Undibacterium > Undibacterium sp. Tian12W. The sequence goes on along the minus strand of NZ_JBMPPK010000012.1, from coordinate 37,464 downwards.
TAGTGAAGAGATGCTGGGCAGGTTTATTCAAGAGCAATCACTACGAGACCGTGTTGTGCTTGCGACCAAGTCAGGTTTTGCAGATGGGCATGGGCCTCATGCCGGAGGCAACGGGGCAAAGCACATATACGCTGCCCTTGAGCGATCGTTGCGACGCTTGCGCACTGATTACATCGATATGTATTGGGTACACGTTTGGGATTCTGTCACACCGGCAGAAGAGCTGCTTGAGACTATGGCAGCACTTGTCCGTTCAGGCAAAATTCGATATTGGGGCTTGTCTAACACACCAGCCTGGTATATCGCCAAACTGGCGACGCTGGCGCAAGTGCGCGGTTTGCCTGGTCCGATTGCGCTGCAATACTTTTATTCGCTTGCTAACCGTGACGTCGAAGATGAGTATGTGCCGATGGCTGCGGAATTTGGTATGGGTATAGTGCCATGGAGTCCACTTGCATTTGGCCTGCTGACGGGGAAATACGACCGTACTGTAGTTGAAGCTTCTGCACCCAGAGCTGGAGGATTGCCACGTGAGGCAGCTAAAGAAGGTGAGCAGAGAGTAGAGGGGGACAAGCGGCTGGATGGTGCCAACCCTTTCGGTGATACCCTCTTCACCGATAAAAATTGGGAAATTGTTGATACGCTAAAGAGGCTTGCCAACGAAACCGGATTGAGCCCAGCGCAAATCGCTCTATCCTGGATCACCGCACAGCGCGGCGTGACATCGACTTTAATGGGGGTAAGCCGGATGGAGCAGGTATCTGCTAACGCAGCAGCTCTGGAAGTCGATTTGTCGGCGGAACACAGAAAAGTGCTTGATGAAATCAGTGCACCTGAACAAAAAATGCTTTACAGCCTTTTTACTCCTTTGCTTCGCCAGCATGCTGTATTTGGCGGTAGCACTGTGCGGACCTGGCTTTCGTAAAATATCAAGCCGCCAGATGCCGTGCCTGCCTTTGCGGCAAAGCCTTTGCCACAACTTCCCTGGCAGCTTCTTTTCTGGTCTGTCTTTGTGGTGCCGATGGATCAGCTTTGTTGCCTTGCTTGTGCATGGCCTGCCCGGCATAGTCCTGGGATGCCGCAGCTTGCACTGCCTCACTGCTTGCGCCATGTACTTCCAGCAGCCACTTGTTGACGAGTGCAGCCAGTTTGTCGAGGGCGATGCGGTGCGTTGCATCTGTATTGACGAACAGCCAGTCTGACAAGGCCATGAAGTTTTCAAAGGCAGTGTCTGCCAGTATCAAAGGCAGGCTGTGTGAAAAACGCCCTGAGTTGGCGATCATGTCCCAGTAACGGGCAAAGCGTATCAGTCTTTGCATGTCGCCAAAGGCAATGTCTTTGTTGGCCAGGATGGTGTAAGGCGGTTGCGGGTCAAAAGCCAGTTGATAGGCTTCAGTGTGTCGGATAATTGGTGTGCCGCGCAGACGTTTTAAAATACCGAACTGGATTTCATGCGGGCCCAGGGCCACCAGCTTGTTAAAGCCAGCGGCAAAGCTCTCCATGGTTTCACCCGGCAAGCCAGCGATCAAATCCACATGCAAATGCGCATGTGAATGTTCGCACAGCCAGCGTATGTTCTCGGCAGCTTTGTCATTGTTTTGCTTGCGGCTGATGAGAGCCTGCACGTCGGTATTAAAACTTTGTATGCCTATCTCGAATTGCAGGCTGCCTTCAGGGAATTTTTGTATGCCTTCTTTCAGGGCGTCTGGCAAATGATCTGGTACCACTTCAAAATGGGCGAATACCGGGTCATGCGGTGCTGCTTCGAGTTTATCGAGAAAGAACTGCATGATCTTCAAGCTGGTTTTGATATTCAGGTTGAAAGTGCGGTCAACAAACTTGAACAGGCGGGCACCACGCTGGTACAGCACTTCCATCTCTTGCAGGAACTGGTCTATATCAAACGGCCAAGCCGTCTTGTCGAGTGCGGACAGGCAGAATTCGCATTTGAAGGGGCAGCCGCGTGAAGCCTCGACATACAGGGTGCGGTGACGGATGTCCTGGTCGCTATACAAATGGTAAGGCAATTGTATGTCGGCCATAGGCGGTTGCAGACCCGCATGCACTTTCATCAGTGGTTGCGGGCCATGCAGTATCTGCTGGCACAGGGCAGGGAAACTGACATCACCCCAACCGGTAATCACATAGTCCGCCAGGCGTATGATTTCCTGGTCGCCAGTTTCATGCGATACCTCGGGGCCACCGAGTATCACCACGACATCCGGTGCCACCCGTTTCAGAACAGCGACGATCTGCGTGGTTTCAACGACGTTCCAGATATACACACCAAAGCCGACGATGAATTTTTCACCGGGCTGGCGCAGTGCCAGGATTTTTTCGACGATATCAGTACTGCGCGCGCCGGTGACAAATTCCTGTATCCGCGTGACTGGCTGCAGCTCACCCATATTTGCAAGCAAATAACGCAGCCCCAGCGAAGCATGGGTATAGCGGGCGTTCAGGGTGGTCAGCAGGATAGTCATGGTGCGAAAAGGCGGGAGCAGCTAAAAGTAGCTATTGTACGCCTCAACGGCAGGCATCCTGCCATGATTACTGTGCATCGCTGCATTCTGGCAAAGCCAGACGGTCGCGCATATGCTGGTGAAGAAACTTACTTATCTGGCACTGTATACCTCAGACCTGATTCAGCTATAAATTCGGTCTGTAAATTCAGCCTGTATAGATACTACTTGTGTGCAATTACTAATTACTACTGATGACAGCATCAGACTCAGTCAGTCAGGGCAGCAGTCAACATAACGATAGTTGCCAGTATTTGAGCAAAAACGATAGCGGTGATCATGTTTATTTCCTTGGTTGATTAAAAACAAGGTCATGATACTGGCTGGAAACTTGTTAATCCAATCACATGATCAGATGTCTGTTATATGAAATGTGAATGTCATTGTTAAGTCATATTCCCAATTCACATGGATGTAATACAACATCCATAGCTCACGGCGAAGCGCATATTCGCCTGTATCGCCTGTATCGCCTGTATTGCTTATATATATGGGTTTGCAGTCTGCGCTTTTTCCATCCTTGTCTCATCGCTTTCGCATGTCGTGCAGGATAGTGCCAGTACTAGTCCAGGTTACCTGAGCCAGCCATTCAGCCCTCTTGTCTGCCTTTTTCCCACATCAAATTCTCCGGCGAAAAAAACGTTGAAGAGGTGTTTTTGACACTTCAATCTCCGTTTCCTGCATTTCGTCGCATGCCCCTCGCGGATTGACAGCGCAAGCTCTAAAGTACACACATCAACCAACCACAAAGAGGAAAACGAAATGAAAAACGCAATCAACAACACATTTAAATCTGGCCTGATTCTTTCTACAGCATTGCTGACAGGCGCACTGGCAATCACTGCTGCTTTCACTCAAAGCAAAGCAGAAGCAAGCATGAATGTTGCCAGTATCGCCAGTGTAACGATCTCTGCAAAACGTATGACTGAAGAGCAAAAAATGGCGTATGACGCCACACAAAATGCAATGCAAACTGTGTTGATCAGCGCTAAAAGAATGACTGATGAAGAAAAACTGGCGATGGATGAAGCTGAAAAATTCCAGCATCAACAAGTGGCACAAAAAGCCGCTCGCAAAAATATCCAGGGCTGATCAGCATGTGTTTTTTGCGCGATAGCAATCGCCAGAAACGCGCGGGATGCCAGAGTCTGCAAGCGGTTTTTTTCTTGACGACAGCCCGTTTTTAAAACAAAGATTTTCTATATTTTCAGGAAGTTTTTGTTTTGAAAATGGGCCAGGAAAATAAATACTAGGCCTCATCCTTTTCCTGTACATGCAGCGCCGTAAAACAGCGCTGCATTTCTGCGTCTGCAGTCAGATGCAGTTCCTCATCGTCGTCACTGATGACAGCGGCATTCACCAGCAATCTTATTTTGCTGATGTCGCCCGCCTGCTTCAACACCAGTCCCAGATCCTGTAATGGACCATCATGGCTGACCTGGTCTTTCAGGGCTTGCATGACGGCATCAGGAAAATCCCATTCCTTGGCAATGCGGTAAGACAGGATATGTGCCATGTGTAAAAAGCGCAGGCGAAATTCTGTCGCCAGCGGCATGACCGGTGCCACCATGATCTGATCGAGGCTGCGAAACGCAATGATCAGGCCGATGTTTTGCACCAGACCGGCCAGGTAGGCATGAAAGCCATCAAGCCCGCGCTCCTGCGCCAGCAGGCGGCAAGCCTGCGCACATTTTTCTGACTGTTCCCAGATCAGCGGTGCAACCACGCAAGTGATACGGCCAGACTGCAGTTGTATCAGCGGGCGGAAAGCCGTGCGCGCAACCAGCAGGCGCAGGCCATTGATGCCGAGCAGGCGTATCGCATTGTCGAGGCTGCTGATCTTGTCTGCCGGGCTGTAATAAGAGCTGTTGACTTCAGTGATGATCTCGGCGACCAGGCTCACATCCCTGCCGATATGGCTGGCCAGTTCATCACCAGAGACATTTTCATTGCGCAGGCTCTTCAACAACTGCGGCAACACGCTGGGTACGCGTGGGATATGGCGGGCATCACTAAAGTCTGCCCTGACCAGGCGTTCCAGTGCAATCAGCAGTGGTTTATCTGAGCCATGCTGTACCTGCTTGCCATAAGCACCGAGCAGCCAGGGGTAAAACCGCGAATCGACATCAAAGCCAGCTTGCCAGGCACCCTCTTCGGACACGATATCTTCAGGTGCGCTGAAGACAGTGGCTGCCTGCAGTGCTTCTGCATCAGCCGCAGCAGAACCTATGCCCAGCCGCCGGCATAAATTGCGCAGCAAGCCTAGCACCTTGCCTCCTGCTGGCAGTGGCAAACAAAAACGAAGGGGGACAGCAAGACAGTCGCCATCATGTCTGAAGCACTCCTGTAGTGGTTGCCTGCTATATTCGCATAAACCCGGTCTTGCATGCACGCCTGCAACACCTACTTGCCCTGATAATGTTACTTTGCTTTACAAGTTGTTGCATAAATAGACTAGTGCAACTAGCGCCGGATTTTTTAAGATAAGGGCTTATGCTGGTCCCGCCCTGATGTTACGGAGTTTCATGATGCCCAAGCCTGCCGATATGACCACCCCGCCCCGCTATGCCCTGCAAGCGATATCAGTTTGCCTGGGTTTCCTGCTCGCCTTGCCCCTTATTGCTTCCACTGCTGCCAACGCTGGCACCCTGCGCGACAAAATGATGGAAAGACGGCAGGAAAGAAAAGAACAGCGGGCAGAGCAGGCGGTTGAAAAAAATGAAATGACTGAGGCAGAAACAACAGACCTGGCACCGCAAGGCCTGCCAGCTGGCACCAAAGTCTTGCGCGATATTGCCTATGGCAGTGACAAGCGTCAGACCATGGACGTGTATCTGCCAGCGAATGCTGCCTCGCAAAAATCCATGCCTGTCATCTTCATGGTGCATGGCGGCGCCTGGAAAATAGGCAGCAAAACCGCACGTGGCGTGGTCGAGAACAAGGCCGCGCACTGGCTGCCCCAAGGCTATATATTCATCTCCATCAATTACCGCATGTTGCCCGACATCAAACCGCTGGAACAGGCTGACGATGTCGCCAAAGCCCTGGCAACAGCGCAAAACAAGGCGGCAGAATGGGGCGGGTCGGGCAAGCGCTTCATCATCATGGGCCATTCCGCCGGGGCGCACCTGGTTGCCCTGCTGGCCAGCAATCCGTCCATCGCAGCCAGGGCAGGTGCCTCTGCCTGGCTGGCAACCATTGCGCTGGACAGCGCCGCTTATGACATCGACAAGATCATGGGACAAAAGCATTACCGCTTTTATGATGAAGCCTTTGGTTCTGATCCCGCTTACTGGCAAGCCAGCTCACCCACTCTGCAATTGAAACAAGCCGCAGCCCCCTTTGTGGCCGTGTGCTCCAGCATCAGGCCAGACAAGCCCTGTGCCCAGGCGGGTGTGTTCATCGACAAGGCCAAGTCATTGGGCATGCAGGCGATGCTGTTGCCACAAAGCCTGAGTCATGCTGACATCAATAAGAATCTCGGACTGGATAGTGCGTATACCACCGCTGTAGATAATTTCTTGAGGCCGATTGTTAAGGCCCGTGATTAAGTTTGTGATTTTTTAAATCTTGTTTCTCATTAGGACTTGAATTGTCCTAATACCAGTCTATGCTGGGTTCCACGGCGCTAATCATTTCTGGTTACGCGATTAATTGTCTTGGAGATCAGCAAATGAACACCTCTGCCGTAGCCCTGATGGGTGCTGCACTATTGGGAGCAGTCACTACGCCCATCGATGTTGAAGGGATTGGCAATGATGCCAATGGTGAATGCTGCAGTGTTATAGAGTTGCGCCAGTATGTGACTTACCCAGGCAAACGGGATGCACTGATCTCACTGTTTGAGAAACACTTCATAGAAAGCCAGGAAGAAACTGGCATACGTGTGCTCGGTCAGTTTCGCGATATTAACGATCCCTATCGTTACACCTGGTTGCGCGGCTTTCCCAATATGGAAGCACGCAAGCAGGCATTGACGGTTTTTTATTCAGGCCAGACCTGGCAGACTTACCGCAATGAAGCCAATGCGACCTTGTACGATAACGACGATGTGTTGTTGCTGCGCCCGGCCTCCGCTGGCAGTGGCTTCAAGCCGGGTTCGCATACTAGGCCCGCGCCAGACAGTGTGGCACCACGTACTGGCTTCGTCGTGGCAACGGTTTACCATTTTGCGCAGGAAGTGACGCCAGACTTCATCAGCAAATTCAATGAACGCTTGATGCCCATGTTTGAGCGCCATGGGGCACATATCATGGGACGTTTTGTCACTGAAAAAAGCCGCAATACTTTTGAGCGCCTGCCCGTGCGTGAGAATGTGAATGTGTTTGTCTGGTTTGCTTCCTATGCAGACCGTGCAGCTTATGAAGTCTGTCTGACAAAATTGGCCGGGGACGCGCTGTGGCGGGATCAGGCATTTGCTGATCTGTACAAGTCATTGCAAGGCTGGCCTGAGATCATCATGCTGGAACCTGCATCACGTTCTATTTTGCCTTAATACCTGATTTTTACAAATTCGCGCATAGCTGGATTAATATGTGCACACTCTTATTTTCAGCGGCATATTGTGATGGTCTTTCTTGCATTTACACGTCAGGGTCTTGATGAATTGATCGCGTTAAATAAGGCATCTGTGTTATCTGTCTGGTGTGGCAGTAATGTTCTGACAGAAGCAGAATACGATGATATGTCAGGCAAGAATATTTCCCGCTTCGTCTATCCATTGGCAAGCCCTGCTGATGCAGACTTTTCATGTGCGCTGGAAACGATTGCAGATCATCATCCAGGAGAAAAAATCTGGGTAGAGAATCTGTAATAAACTCTCATTATTGGGGCTGGTAGTGTATCCCACCCGCCAGATCAACGTCTGCTGTCTTTTCATGCAGGTTCCTGTATAAGCTGCGCAAGAGACTGCCCTCTTCATCATCTTGCCCCAGGTGCCAGAACATGGCACCGGCCAGTTTGTATTTTTTCAGGTAGGCGACTTTATAAGCGAAGGATTGTTCATCGTCATAGCTGATAAAGATTTTCTTATCCTCGTTATAAATCCACGGCACCTTGGTCTCTTTACTGAAATAGGATTTGTAACCCAGATTAGCAGTCAGCAGTTTTTTGATTTCAGCATAGCCAGGCGTGCGTGGGTCTTTGCGGGCAATACAGGCATCGCAGCCTGTGAGTAACGTGGGATCGCCTGCATAGACATCGCCTGCAAGTGTCTGATGGCTTTGATACAGGCCATGGTTTTCCCCGGCTTCTACCGCAAAATAGGCGCGACCATAAAATGGCAGGCCCAGCACAAGTTTGCTCGCAGGTACTCCGGCACGCAGGTATTGCTGCACCGTCGCATCCACCGTCAATGCCATTGGTGAGGGGAAGCGCTTTTCCATTTCGGTCGCTGACAAGGCCGGTTTGAATGCCAGCTTGCGCAAGGGGTTGTCATACATATGCTCAGGTGCGTCACCAAACAGGTGGGCATTATGGTTGGTCTGCTTTTCCCACGCACCATTGAAGTCATAACTCATGAGATTGACATAATCAACCTGCGCTGCAATCTGTGTCAATTGCAGATAAGTTCGCGCCATGCTGAAAGCACCACCAGCCACGGCAATAGACAATTGATTACTCTGTTTGGCGCGCTTCAATTGCTGGCGCATTTCCTTGAGCAGGGCGACAAAATTCTGCGCGTCTTCTGCACGTGGATATTCCCAGTCCAGGTCCAGTCCATCGAAGCCATATTCACGCATGAAAGCCACACAGGATTGCGCGAGTTTTTTGCGACCTTCAACCGTCGCAGCGGCCTGGCGGTAGCGTGCTACCGAGGGGCTGTCATCATTTGTATAAGCCCAGCCACCGATGGAAAACTGCAAACGTAAAGCGGGATTATATTTTTTGAGGCCCTGTAATTCACGAAATATCTTGCCCGCAGCCTGCTGGTTGGTTCCTTCTTCCAGCGCACATTTTCCATCTTCGCTGAGCGTCAGGAACGAGAAATTCAAATGCGTGAGCATGCGCGCTTTTTCTGGCGTGATCGCAGCAACAGGGAATGCGGTTTTGCCCTCGTCATAATGATTGATATCATCTTTGCCAAGGGCGTAATATGCCATGACCACTGGCCTGCCTGCATCCTTTGCCTGAACGGCAGGCGTGGAACATAAGACCAGTATGCCGGACAGACATGACAATAAGAGACGTGATGGGAGTTTGGCGATTTTCATGCACATAGCATGCAAGCAGGGGCAAAACAGGTCAACAGGTTTTTATTTCATCCTGAATTTGAACATACCACTTGTGCGCAGCGCTTCTGAGGCAGACATACCAGTCCATTGGAATACCAGACTGGTATGGCATACTGTAGCCCTGATTTCAAAGAAAGCCGCATCATGACGACAGAAGAAAGACTGATAGACCTGGAAATACGCCTGACCCGTCAGGATGACCTGGTTGATACTCTGAATACTCAGGTATACCGCCAACAAAAGAAAATCGATGAACTTGAAGCGCTTTGCACTGCGATGGCCGCCCGTTTAAGGGAAGTGGCAGTGGCTGCCAGCCAGCGCACTGCCGTGGTGGATGAGAGGCCGCCGCATTATTGAGAGTGCCTGAAGCGAATGAATAAATCAGGCACTTTGGTACTTGATAAGATAAGCTGCAATCTCAAATTCGTCGCTCCAGCGCAGGCTGGAGCCCAAGGGCGTTTGTCGCATACCGTAGTTTCCAGCATGCGACCAGTACCACGCTACATCACACCAGCAAATCCGCCAGACTACGCGCAATGACTTTGGTGGCTTTGCGCAAATCTTCCAGATTCAAACGCTCATCTGCTCGCTTGGCATGGGATTCCAGCACGGTGCGCGGCCCTGCACCATAAATAACGCCCGGTATGCCTGCTTCCGAGAACAGGCGTACATCGGTATACAAAGGCGTACCCAGTGCCGGAATCGCTTCACCAAACACAGTCCCGCCATGCTTTTGTATCGCCTCCACCAGCGGTGTATTACCAGGCAATGGACGCATGGAATTCGCCAGCAAGATACGTTTTACATCCACGCTGATGCCGGGCAATTCAGCCGCGGTATCGCTGATGACTTTGCGCAACGTCGCTTCGACTTCTGCCGGATTTTCTTCCGGTATCATGCGGCGATCGAGTTTGAATGTAACGCGGCCAGGGATGACGTTGGTATTCGTGCCACCTTCTATCGTGCCCACATTCAGGTAAGGATGGGTAATGCCTTCGACTTTCGATGTGACTTGTTTGTACAGCGTGTTTTGCGCATACAGGGCATTCAAAATCTTGACTGCCGCCTGCAAGGCATCGACACCAGAGTCAGGGATAGCTGCATGGGCCATCTTGCCATGCACCGTCACTTCCATCTGCAGGCAACCATTGTGCGCCGTGATGACCTGGTAAGAAAAACCTGCAGCTATCATCAGGTCAGGTTTGATCAGATTGTGCTTGAGCATCCAGCCGGGTCCGACTTCGCCACCGAATTCTTCATCGTAAGTAAATAACAATTCCAGTGTGCCTGCTGTTGGTTTGGCCACTGCTTCCAGTGCGCGCAAGGCAAAAGTGTAAGTCGAGAAATCACATTTGCTGACAGCCGTAGCACGGCCATAGATATTGCCATTTTCTATTTCACCGCCGTATGGGTCTTTGGTCCAGCCTTCACCCGGTGGCACCACGTCACCATGAACATTCAGCAGCACGGTCTTGCCAGGACCATACTGACGGCGCACCAGCAAATTCGTAATGCTTTGCAAGCCAGCGTCTTTGACTTCGCTATCAGGCACTGCATGTTTTTCTGCGCTGATACCCATGTCTTGCAGCAGATCGGCGGTGCGTTCTGCATGCGGAGCATTATTGCCGGGTGGGGTATCAGTCGGTACGCGTACCAGTTCTTGCAGAAATTTGACCTGTTCGTCAAAGTGGCTGTCTATCCAGGCGTCGAGTTGTTCGTAGTTATTCATGTCTTTATACTTTCTAAATTTTTTTGATTTACTTGGCACCAGCCTGGAACCAGGCGCCGACAACTGCACGTTCTTCTTCCGTCATTTGCGTCATATTCCCTATAGGCATGGCCTTGAGTTGCACGGCCTGCATATTGACCTTGACCGCATTCTGTTTGATCAGCTCTGGTGTATCGAGCTTGATGCCTGCCGGTGCAGTGGCAAAGCCAGGCTGGGTCGGTGCAGCTGAATGGCAAGACGCACAACGCTGCTGGATGATGCCCTGCACTTTGGTGAACTGGGCCTTGTCTGCTTCTGCCGCCGACAGGGCCGGGTCAGGTGCTGCCACTTTGGCCGGCGGTTTTGGTGCAATCGCAATTGCCACTGCCAGCAATAAAGTCACGCCCGCCGCAGGATAAGCCCAGTTGGTAATGCCCTTGTGGCGCAGGTTGAAGAAATGACGTATCAAGACACCTGCCGCCATGATAGTCGCCAGCACCAGCCAGTTGTACTCATGGTTATACGTCATTGCATAATGGTTGCTGATCATGATGAACAGCACCGGCAGGGTGAAGTAATTATTGTGTACGCTGCGTTGCTTGGCTTTCTGGCCGTGGATGGGGTCTGGCGATTTACCCTGCTGCATGGCTTCGACCAGCTTGCGCTGGCCGGGGATGATGAGCATCAGCACATTACCCACCATCATCGTACCTATCATGGCGCCGACGTGGATATAGGCGGCGCGGCCACTGAGGAATTTCGACAACACAAATGCTGTCGCCACAATGAACACGAACATGATGATGCCTAGCAGGCCTTCACGCTTGCCCAATGGTGAACGGCACAGCAAGTCATACACAGTCCAGCCCACCAGCAAGGTACCCAGGCCTATGCCTATGGCTTGCCAGCTTGTCAGGTCAGCGACGGACTTGTCTATCATCATCGCAGACGCATTGAAGTAATAGACGATGAACAACATCGCAAAGCCAGACAGCCAGGTGGCATAGGCTTCCCATTTGAACCAGTGCAGTTCTTCCGGCAATTCCTCGGGGGCGATCAGGTATTTTTGCGGGTTATAAAAGCCACCGCCATGCACGGCCCACAATTCACCGGATACCCCCTTGTTGGCCAGTTCAGAACCGGGCTTGGGCGGGCGGATAGTATTGTCGAGCCAGACGAAGTAGAAGGATGCGCCTATCCAGGCGATGCCAGTGATCAGGTGTAGCCAGCGGACGATCAGGTTCAGCCACTCAGTGCCATACGCAAGTAAAAAAGCTTCCATGTTTTCTCTCATGTTAGAAGCTCGTCTGCCTCCGCGGGCTCTTCAGACGAGAGGGATATAAAAATATCCCAAAGTGGTCGCGAACCGAAGCTCCGCTGCGACCAGTGTTATTAAGGAATATACATTCCCATTATTCACGATGTCAGTGCTAAAAAACCACAAAATGTGTCTATCTTCTGTAAATGTCTCCTATTACAGCAGTTAGACCAAGGGCAGGTAAGGGTGGATTATCAAAGTCCAGCATTAATAGCAAAAAACTTGGTGAAGTCTGGTAACGATAAACTTTTTCCCTACAAACTTCATTGAAAACGAAGTATATTAAAAATATGGATTTCGATATAGGTTTGAAGACAGGCATCAGCATGGCACAACTACCCAATCATCTCGACCTGCATCTGATACGCATTTTGTATCTTTTGCTCAGTGAGAAAAACGTCTCCCGCGTGGCTTTGAAGCTTAACCAGCCGCAGCCTTCGATTTCTGCCTCGCTACGCAAACTGCGCGAGCTGACAGGCGACCAATTGCTGGTGCGCGGTGGCCGTGGCATGGTGCCTACCCCCCATGGTGAAACCCTGCTCAAGCCTGCCAAACGCATACTCGATGAAACCGAACTCTTGTTTGAACGCAAGGTGCCCTTCGTGGCCCAGCAAGAGAGCAAGACCTTCCACATCGCAGCACCAGATTCCCTGCATGTGCAATTCCTGCCCAGCGTGGTAGAGCGCCTGCGCCGTGAATCACCCAAAAGCCGCATCGTCATCCATGGCCTGGGGGCAGAAGTCGATTATGTACGTCACCTGTCTGACGGTGACCTTGATCTGGTCATCGCCAACTGGGATGAACCGCCGCAACACCTGCACCTGTCTAAGCTGTTTGAAGACCCCATCGTCTGTGCCATGCGTGCCGATAGCCCCTATGCCAAGCGCACCGGCACTGACGACATGACGCTGGAAGACTACCTGAGTCTGCCGCATGTCGCGCCTTCGCAACTATTATCTGGCTACCATGGCGTCATCGACGCCCATCTGGAACGCCAGCACCTGCGCCGCAATGTCGTGGTCGAGTCCGCCTACTTTGGCCTCATGCCGCATATGCTCGCGCAATCCGACATGGTGCTGACGACGGGCAAGCAATACCTGAGCTTTTATGAAAAAAGCCTGCAACTCAAGACTTTTTCCATTCCCATCAAGTTCCCGCCACTACGCTTTTACCAGCTCTGGCATGAACGCGTCCATCATTCGCCAGAACACAGATGGCTGCGTGAGCAGATAGCCCAGGCAGCCAAATCCCTGATATCCAAATAAATTGACAGGACCTTCGCAAAATTGTCCCAGCAAGGCGCAGCGACGAAGACAGTACTTTAGTACGGCTAGGAGTTGCAACGCGGCTGGGGCGGTTTTGCGGAGGTCCTTTGTTTAACTGCCGCGGTAAGTTGAATAAGCCCATGGCGACACTACCAGCGGAACATGGTAATTCTGACTGGCATCGGCCACGCCAAAAGCCAGGGTCACGCGGTCTATGAATTTGGGGCTGGGCAGGTCCACACCCTGCTTGTCGAAATAATCACCTGCCGCAAATACCAGCTCATACAGGCCAGGTTTCAGGCTATCGCCTTCCAGCAAGGGCGCATTGCAGCGGCCATCATTATTGGTGGTTTCTGTCTTCAGCAGGGTTTTCTCGCCTGCATTGACGGCATATAACTCCACTTGCACACCCACGCCGGGCTTGCCAACGGTGATATCCAGCACATGTGTACTGAGCTTTCCCATACTGATCTCCTATATTGATGATTTGAAATACGCTATCAGCCAAATCTTATACTGCCAGCAGTCTATCAATATACTATCGAAGATATACAGATCATGAAGACAGCAGCACATTGCAGGCCAGAATTGGGCTTAAGCTTCATCATCATGCCGGGACAACACCGGTCACATTAAAGCATAGGCACAATAATAGGCACATTGCCTGACCAATTATGACGACAACTCTGGACCACCTGAACCACTGTAGCCCGCAAGACTTTGTGCATATCCTGCACGGTATCTATGAACATTCACCCTGGATACCTGAACGGGCTGCTGTCAGCCGCCCCTTTGCCAGCATTACGGCTCTCAAGCTGGCCTTGCAAACCGTGGTCAGCCAGGCGACAGAGGCCGAGCAACTGGGTCTGATCCGTGCCCACCCCGAGCTGGCAGGCAAAGCCGCGATTGCGGGTGAACTGACAGCAGAATCAACGGGTGAACAGGCCAAGGCAGGCCTGACCAATTGCAGCCCTGAAGAATTTGCAATACTGCATAAACTCAATGCCGACTACAACAGCAAGTTTGGCTTCCCCTTCATCCTCGCCGTCAAAGGGCCAGATGGCAAGGGCTTTACGCGGGAAACCATCATCGCCACCTTCCAGCGCCGCTTCAAGAACCAGCGGGCAGATGAGCTGGCAGAATGCCTGCGCCAGATAGGCCGCATCGCCGAATTGCGCCTGAATGATTTGCTCGAACACACTCTGCAATTTGGCAACACCATCATGCAATGGTCAGAAACCCTGACCGCCTGGAGCAATGATGAAGATGGCCTGACTTGCGCTTACATGACACCCTCGCACCAAAAAACCGCAGAGCAACTGGCGGCCTGGATGCGTGAAGCAGGTATGCATGTGCATATCGACGCAGTCGGCAATGTGGTAGGCCGCTACCTGTCTGATGCCACCGATGCCAAGACCCTGCTGACCGGCTCCCACTATGACACCGTCTGCAATGGCGGCAAATACGATGGCCGTGAAGGCATCCTGCTACCCATCGCCATCGTCAAGCACCTGAACGAGAGAAATGAAAAACTGCCTTTCAACTTCGAGATCATCGGTTTTTCTGAAGAAGAAGGCGTGCGCTTCAAAAGCACTTTCCTCGGTAGTAATGCCGTCATCGGCCAGTTTGACCTGGCCTTGCTGGACAAGACAGATGCCGACGGCATCAGCATGCGTGAAGCACTGACTGCTGCCGGGCATGATGTCAAACAAATCCCCGCGATAGCGCGTGACCCTGCACAAATCCTGGGCTATGTAGAAGTGCATATAGAACAGGGCCCGGTCTTGCTGGGCCGTGACCTGCCGGTGGGCATCGTCACTTCCATCGCTGGCAGTTGCCGTTATCAGGTGCAACTCAAAGGGGTTGCCAGCCACGCCGGCACCACACCCATGAGCATGCGCAAGGACGCTGCCACTGCCGCCGCAGAAATCATTTTGTATGTAGAACAGCGTTGCGCCAATGGCACGTCCCTGGTAGGGACAGTGGGCCAGTTACAGGTGCCGCATGGTTCGGTCAATGTGATACCCGGGTCCTGCAATCTGTCACTGGATATCCGTGCCGCTGACGATGCCACCCGCGATGCTGCGGTAAATGACATCCTGGCTAAGATAGAAGCCATCTGCCAGCAGCGCAATATCGAAGTGAACATAGTCAAAGCCGTATCCGCCCCGGCAGCCCCCTGTGCCCCATGGCTGATGCAGCAACTGGCAGCAGCCACGCAAAGGGCAGGTTTGCCAGCTTTTGAATTGCCATCAGGTGCGGGCCATGATGCCATGGCGATAGCCAAAATGACCGATGTGGCCATGCTGTTCACCCGCTGCGGCAACGGCGGCATCAGCCACAATCCACTGGAAACCATGAGCGCCGACGACGCAGAAGTCTCGGCACAAATCTTGCTCGATTTTTTAAGGAATTTTAAGGGTAGGGATTAAGACCTAAGAGCTCACCACAGAGACACAGAGGGGGCACAGAGGGACACAGAGGGACACAGAGGAAGGGCAGATTCATTTGTGTATTTTCTCAATAAATGTTCTAAAGATTTTCTCTGTGCCCCTCTGTGTCTCCGTGCCTCTGTGTTGAGAGGTCTAGTTTTTCAGTTCAACAAACCAGGATTTCTGGCGCCACTTTCAGTATTGCCTGCTTCAGCTTCGCAATGAAGACCTGATGCAGAACCAGGACTGAGCTTGAGCCTGCTGCCATGTTTGCGCTTGATAGCGCTGCATGGTTTGAGGCGACGCAAGAATATGCTTTCACCGGCATTTTTTTACGACGCAGATCAATCCTGACGAGATGTCTTCTTCCAGTTCATGGGGGATGCACTTCGTCAGGCAGCAGTAAAAAGCGCAGTCGGACACTATGTTTCGGCTGTATTTGTAGCCGCTCTTTGTGACGATACCATCGTCATGAAGGCAAACCAGGAGTCTTGCACATGATGCATTTCCCCCTCATCCCGATTACCAGTCGCTTAAATTTTTAGCAGCTCAGTATGTGCATTTCCAGCCATCACTGACAAAAAATTCCGTCAGAGAACCCAGCAGTGATGTGTCATAACCAAACCATCTAGCAAGGAAGAGACAATGCAAACAGCGATACACCCGGTAGATGAAAAGCTACCAGCAGCAAAATTATTCACTCTGGGCATACAGCACGTGCTGGTGATGTATGCCGGGGCGATAGCCGTGCCTCTCATTATCGGCGGTGCCCTGCACCTACCCAAAGACCAGATAGCCTTCCTCATCAATGCCGATTTATTCTGTTGCGGCCTGGTGACCCTGATACAAGCCCTGGGTATCTGGAAGTTTGGCATACGCATGCCTGTCATGATGGGCGTCACCTTTGCGGCAGTAGGCCCCATGGTGGCGATGGCGGGCAACCCCAACCTTGGCATACTCAGCATTTATGGGGCGGTCATCGCCTCCGGTATTTTTGGTCTCATCATTACGCCCTTCATGAGCCGGGCTGTCAGGTTTTTCCCACCTGTCGTTACCGGCACCATCATTACCGTCATCGGTATTACCCTCATGCGCGTGGGTATCAACTGGGCAGCGGGTGGGCAACCGATGATTTTTGATGCGGCCAGCAAATCCATGCAGCCCAATCCCAATTACGGTGCTCCTGAAAACCTGGCGATTGCCTTTTTTGTACTGGTCTCCATCATGCTCATGACACGTTATTTGCGCGGCTTCCTGGGCAATATCTCGGTCTTGCTGGGCATGGTGGCGGGCTTTGTGGTTTCGCTAGTCTTGGGCAAGGTCAGTTTTGATGGCCTGGGCGAAGCAGGCTGGTTTGCCTTCATCATGCCCTTCCAGTATGGCATGCCGACCTTTGACCTGGGTGCCATCATAGGCATGTGCCTGGTCATGATCGTCACGATGGTCGAATCGACAGGCATGTTCCTCGCGCTGTCTGAGCTTACCGGCAAGCGCATCAGCAATGAAGAGCTGGCGAATGGCTTGCGGGCTGACAGCCTGGGCACGGTCATCGGCGGTGTCTTCAATACTTTTCCTTATACTTCGTTTTCACAAAACATAGGCCTGGTTGGTGTCACTGGTGTGCGCAGTCGCTATGTCTGCGCAGCTGCGGGTGTGATATTGGTGGTATTTGGCATGTTCCCAAAAATGGCGCATGTGGCAGCATCGATGCCCGTGTATGTACTCGGTGGTGCAGGCATAGTCATGTTTGGCATGGTGGCCGCCACGGGTATCAAGATACTCGGCAATGCCGGGCTCAATCACCAGCGCCACAACCTGTTCATTGTTGCGGTCAGCATAGGGGCAGGCATGATACCGCTGGTGGCACCGCAGTTCTTTTCGCATTTGCCGCACTGGCTGGGCACGATAGTCGATAGCGGCATCTTGCTGGCTACCATTGCGGCAGTGACGCTCAATCTGTTTTTCAACGGTCAGGGTGCGGAGTCGGAAGCCAAGGCATCTGCCATGGCTGCGGCCCACAGCTCTGACTATTAATTTTCTCTGTTATTTTATTTGTTATTTTATTTGCTATGGCCAGCTTACTTATCAAAAATGCCCGCGTCGTCGTCACCATGGACGACACGCGCCGTGAAATCAGCAATGGTGCGGTATACGTCATCGACAATGTCATCGCGCAGGTGGGGTCAAGTGCAGACTTGCCGCAAACTGCCGATGAAGTCATTGATGCGACTGACCATGTCGTCATGCCCGGCCTCATCAATACCCATCACCATATGTACCAAAGCCTGACTCGTGTCATACCTGCGGCGCAAAATGGCGAGCTGTTCAACTGGCTGACCAACCTTTATCCGATCTGGGCCAACCTGACACCAGAAATGGTGCAGGTTTCCACCCAGGCCGCGATGGCAGAGCTGATCTTGTCTGGTTGCACCACCAGCAGTGATCATCTCTACATCTACCCAAATGGCTGCCAGCTTGATCACAGCCTGCAGGCAGCGCAAGAGATAGGCATGCGCTTTCATGCTGCGCGTGGTTCCATGAGCGTGGGCCAGTCAAAAGGTGGCCTGCCGCCAGACCGCGTGGTGGAAGACGAGGCCAGCATACTGCGCGACACCCAGCGCCTGATAGAGACTTATCACGACAGCAGCAGCCACGCCATGCAGCGCATCGTCGTTGCACCCTGCTCGCCATTTTCTGTCTCGCGCGATCTCATGCGCGAATCAGCAACACTAGCGCGCAGTTATGGGGTATCGCTGCATACCCATCTGGCAGAAAATGCCAATGACATCGCCTACAGCCGCGAGAAATTCAATATGACCCCGGCAGAATATGCCGAAGACTGCGGCTGGGTAGGCCATGATGTCTGGCATGCGCACTGCGTGCAACTCGATGATGATGGCATCTATATGTTCGCCCGCACAGGCACTGGCATTGCCCATTGCCCCTGCTCGAATATGCGCCTGGCGTCTGGCATCGCACCCATACGCAAGATGCTGGATGCCGGTGTCAGCGTTAGCCTCGGTGTCGATGGCTGCGCCTCAAATGATTCCGGCCACATGCTGGGTGAAGTCAGGCAAGCCATGCTGCTGCAACGCGTGGGCTTTGGTCCTGATGCGATGACAGCCCGGCAGGTGCTGGAAGTGGCTACCCTGGGTGGTGCCAAGGTACTTAACCGCGACGACATAGGCGCACTCAAACCCGGCATGTCGGCGGACATCATCATGTTCAACCTCAAGCAGATAGGCTACGCCGGTGCCTGGCATGACCCGGTCGCGGCTTTGGTCTTTTGCACGCCTTCAGATGTCGCATACAGCATCATCAATGGCCGTGTCGTGGTACGTGATGGTCAAATAACTTCTATAGATTTACCAGTAGTGATGGAAAGACATAATCGTCTGGCTCATCAACTGGCAGAAGCAGCACGTTGAGCTGATCTTGCGCTCTTCAGATGCTGACGGTGGTAAAAAAATCTTGCTGTCAGCATCAATTTTCGTATATCCGGAACTTGCTGGTATGCTTGAGTCATTGACTTTAATAACTCATGCATGAAAAAACAGATTCCATTAAATCCAGCTGAAATTACAGAGCTGCAAAAACAATTTTTCCATTCCCTGAAGCTGGGAACAGGCAGGGCGATGTTGCTGATGAAAGCGCATCCGCAAATAGATTTCTCTAAGCAGATACTCGCTGCCACTGTCAATAACCTCGCTTATGACAGACAATGTGAAGGGAGCAGGGCCGTATATCTGTACAGCCTGATCATGCGATTACGGCAAAAAGATGAGTTGATTCGTACTATCATCAAAAAATTCAGTGCCAAAAAACGCAATGACTATGGCATGGATCAGCTTAGCGATCTCGTCCTGTATTTCCATCAGGATGGCATAGCCGGAGCGAAAGAGGCTTTGTTAAGCAGGTTTGAAAAAACTTTCAGCAATGGCTATGAGCTGTATGCGAGAGGTGTGTTGCTGGAAATTGAAGGCATGGCAGGCCTGATCATGGCTGCTGAAAAAGTGGGACAGCTTCCAGAGCAAGAAAGAGCAGATTACGAAGACCGCTGGCGCGTCGATGATTTTCAAGAGATGAACAAGTCTGTCGATGTCTATGCAGAATTGGCCAAGGCTGCAGAGACAAATCCAGCGATCAAAAATTACCTTGATTTGATCTTGTCTGCTGAACCCAGGGAAAAATACAGGCGTAGCAAAACTATTCCTTATACAGTGGCAGAAATTGAAGAGCTGATTGATGAAGCAGTTCGCTTCCCTCGCTTTTGGGCCTCGCACATTTCAGGAATGACACAGGCAGATATAGAAAAAATTGCCAGGAATTTTCTTGCTGAAAAAGACGGTAACAGAAAATACAAATACCTCCCCTTCTTTTATCAAACGAAATTCCCTTTTGATTACGGGTTCCTGCTGAAGTTGGCAAGCGGCAGGAACGTGAAAAAAAACCGCCGGATAATGCATGCCGTGAATGCCCTTAGTCACTTCAAAGGCGATGATATTCGTGCACTTGCATTTAAAAAATTTGCCAGTGAAAAGACGCCCTGGGATTACCTGAAACTGCTGATCAATAATTATCAAACTGGTGATGCGAAAATTTTACTTGAGATCATACAACGTTCAGACAATGTTCATCACATACATGACCTGGTAGCAGGCATCATTGACGTTTATGACGCCAATCCGGATAAAGAATGCAAGGCGCCGCTGGAGGCCATGTACTACAGCATGAACTGTGCAATGCATAGATGGAGCGTGATAGATCTGTTAAATAGAAATGGGGTCTTGTCTGAGGAAATCGTGGAAGAACTTGCTTATGATACCGATGAGGACTTACGAAAATTATCCCGTAGCATAAAACGTTCTCGCTCCAAAGTTCATGCTTAGCGATGCTTATCTAAGGTTTGCTTATACCTCCGTGGTTTTACCAAAATTTCCTGTAAAAAAATAATCTAATTCTGCATGGTTAAAAATAACTATTTAGAACTACCTGACATTGCCGAATTGAAAAAGCAGTTTTTTCATTCCCTGAACCTGGGAACAGGAAGGGCGATGCTGCTCATGAAGGCGTATCCTCAACTGGATTTTTCCAGAGAACTCATTGCGGCATCCGTCAGGAATCTCGCAAATGATGCTCAATCTGAAGGTAGCAGAGCCGATTATTTATACCCTATGATCAGGCGGGCTAAGAATAGGGCCTTGATAGAAAAAGAAGTACTTCAAAAACTCAAAAAGAAAAAATCCGACGTCTCTGATCTGAATCAATTGTGTGACCTTGCCCTGCATTTCTATCAGGATGGAAATCTTCATGCACGCGATATTTTTCTTGAGCGTTTCGAGAAATCTTTTGAAGATGGCTATGAGCTTTGTGGAAATGAACGGATCATGAAGATGGATGGTTTACAGGGATTATTCAAGCTAGCGGAAAAGATAGGCAAACTCCCTGAAGAAGAATGGGCATGGTATGAATATCGCTGGGATATAGACGAGTTTCAGGACGCTAATCCTGCGCTGGATGTCTTTAAAGAATTTGAGTCTGCAGCTAAAGAAAATCCATACATCCAGAATTATTTCAAATTAATATCTTCAATTAAACCCTTCAAGCGTACACGTAGAAAAATGCCTCCTTATACAGTGACA
This sequence comes from Undibacterium sp. Tian12W, assembly GCF_049339405.1. NCBI lineage: Bacteria > Pseudomonadati > Pseudomonadota > Betaproteobacteria > Burkholderiales > Oxalobacteraceae > Undibacterium > Undibacterium sp. Tian12W. The sequence continues at coordinate 16,344 of NZ_JBMPPK010000012.1, read as the reverse complement.
GATGTAGAAGGGCTTATCAATCGTCCAAGCAGGCGTGTCGGGTTTAATCGTGATCGTACGCTCAGGATGAAGCAGCAGGAAATAGTTGCCGTTGCCAGGAACTTTCTTGACGAAAAGGACAAGCTCAGAAAATTCAGATACCTGCGATTTTTCTATGCGACCAGATTTCCTTTTGATTATGCGCCTTTGCTAAAAATTGCGAGCAGTAAAAAAAATCATCAGAATGTGGCAGTGAATAATGCCGTGCTCGCGCTTAGCCATTTTTCTGGTGCTGACATACGTGCCCTGGCCTTGAAAAAAATGCAGGGAGAGCGTATCCCCTGTGAGTACCTGCATTTGCTGGTTAGTAACTATCGGGCTGGGGATGCTGAAATGTTGGTGGAAATAATAGGGCGAGCAAAGAATTTTGATGAAGTGCATCTGCTGGTGCAAGGCATTATCGCCATATTCAAGGCCAATCCCGTGGCTGATAGCAAGGCACCACTGGAAACCATGTATCACAACATGAATTGTGGAATACACAGACGGGACTTGGTAGAACTATTGAACGACAATCAAGTGCTGTCCGATGAGATTCTGGAGGAATTGCCCTATGACTCGGATGAGGGTGTGCGAAAATTATGCCGAAAAATAAAACGCCAGCGCAGCAGTGCTGCTGCCGTGATGAATTAAGCTGAGCTGATCGCCGTCTGGTTCACATGCATGGAAATGCATGTGAACTCTCGGTCAGTTTGCTCATTCAAGCTGCGATAGCAGCTCTGAGTGCATTTCTTTCCTGCTCAGTAAAGTCAAGTGTCGTCAGATCATCATTGAGCAGGACGATATGTTGTGAGCCGGTGAGCCTGACGGCCAGTGCCATATCTTCCTGATGTGGCAGGAACAGAGGACTTTCTTTCTTGCGCAAGACATGACGGAGTTTCTTCTTCACGCCATCCATATCGATTTCAAAAAATACCGTGCGTTGGTTTTGTATGTCTTTGACTTTGACCATGACCGGTAGCAAGCCTGGTTTTGTTTGTATCAGGCGATTAAAGAGATGGCTTAGCCAGGCCGCGTACAGGCAACCGAAAGTCACGAAACCAAACAGCAGGGTAAAAGTCAGTATCATGAAAAAACGGTTGGTGATATGCTCGGTCGCCATGGTCGTTGTGATCATGCCGGGATTGGATCTGGACCTGACGGCTTCGGTGGACATCGACGGTTGAAAACTGACAAACCAGAAGCTGTGTTTGATCTCTTTTGCTACGGTATCTTGCGGTGTTGGCAGGTAACGGATTTTGACATCGCAGTCGATAAAGATGACTTTGCGGCTCTTGCAGCTACCGTGGATTTCTGCGCGTTCATCCACGACAGGGTCTTTGGATACCTTGTAGTCATACAGAAAATCTGGCACCGTCATATAGACCAGGCCGACCACAAAAAGCAGCCCGACCATGGACAGGCCTATCAACATCAGCACCCCTTGTTTTCCGGTTGCGAGTATTTGCATGCTTCGCTTGGGGAAGGCAGCGTTGATGGATGCAAGTTGTGCTTCCGTGCTAGTACCGCGTGTTTGAAATTGTGTCTGGGACATGTCTGGTTTTCCTGGCAGTATAAAGATACTTCTGTATGTATCTTTGACAAGCTGGCAGTATCTGAAAACCAGATAAACGGGGGTAGGATTATTTCAATTTTTTACACTCAGATTATCAGCCTGAAATTGTGACTATCATTCGGTAACTAGCATGTCTTCTGATAGCTGAATGGAAAAATGTTAGTGTTGATAAACTGGCCCCTGAAAGTACTAGCTATTACATCTGCTGGAACAAATGCGTGTGATTGCGGCTGACTTCGAGTTTTTCTGCATGACCTTTCAGGCCTATCAACTGGCGGCCACGGAAATCGCGGGTGACTTCGGCAATTGCAGAGACGCGTACCAGGGTGGAGCGATGGATGCGCCAGAATTCTTTGGGGTCGAGTTCGTCTTCGAGCTCTTTCAGTGATTTGCGTATCAGGTATTCAGCCTGCTCCGTCTGCACCAGCGTATATTTTTCATCGGAGCGGAAAAACAAAACTTCTTTGGTGCTGACCATGCGCAGGCTGCTGCCTACGCTGGCCTGTATCCAGCGCAGGTATTCACGCTTCTGGCTTTGCTGTTGCATTAATTGCGTCAGCATTTGTTCAACCTGTCTGGCCTGGTCGCTGGCGGCGTTGGTGGCATTGGTGCCATTGGCGGGGGCGGCTTTTTCGTGCTGGCGCTTTTGCAATCTCTCCTGCAGGCGCTGGCAGGTGCCTGCCAGCCTGTCGGCCTCTACCGGCTTCAACAGATAATCCATGGCACCGCGCTCGAATGCCTGTATCGCATATTCATCATAGGCAGTCACAAACACCACCAGTGCCTGCTTGGCCAAAATGCTGGCGGCTTCTATGCCGTTCTTGCCGGGCATGCGTATGTCGAGAAAGATAATATCGGGATGCAGTTCTTCTGCCTGTTCTATGGCGACTATGCCATTCGCAGCTTCAGCAATGATGGACAAGTCTGGCCATGCTTGTTGCAGGCGTGCGCGTAGCTGATCGCGCATCGGGCTCTCATCATCGACTATCATTGCCGTTGTTGCTGCTGCTGTTGCTAATGCTGGCATGCTGTTCCCTGATACAGGATTGTGGAATAAGCAATAAGAATAATGTTCTTATTGTTTTGTGTCTATAGGCACCAGTATGCCGACGACTGCACCGCCAGCCTGAGGTGCTTCAATGACCAGCTGAGCCTTGCCTGAATACAGCACTTTCAGGCGTTCACGTATATTCGTCAGGCCCATGCCATCATCTGCATGCATGTCAAAACCCATGCCATTGTCGCTGACTTCAACCAGCAATTGCCCATCGACTTTCTTTGCTGTGATGCGGATATGGCCACCTGTGGTCTTGGGTTCCAGGCCATGCTTGATGGCGTTCTCGACCAAGGTTTGTATCATCATCGATGGGAAGGGCAAAAATTCCAGCTCCGATGGCAAGTCTATATCGTAAGTCAAACGCTCCTGCATGCGTGCCTGCATGATATTCAGATAGGCACGGCACATGTCCATTTGCAGACCCAGCTTGCCATTGCCCTTGTCACGCATTTGCGGCATAGCTGAGCGCAGGTATTTGATCAGATGCTGATGCACGATGGTGGCTTGTGCCGGATTGGTTTCTATGAGCTGACCTATCAGCGCCAGGGTATTGAACAAGAAATGCGGTTCTATCTGTGCCTGCAGTGCTGCCATTTCTGCTTCCAGCAAGCGGCGTTCCAGTGCTTCAACATCGGCACGGGTTGCGGCAGCAGTGGCGGCGATCTCTGCACTACGCTTGCCACCTGCCAGGCTCTTGATGATGAAAGAGGCGAATACCAGCGCGGGCATCAGGCCACCCAGGCCCAGGGCACCACCTACTATCATGGCGACCAGCGAGATGCCGAGTAAAGATGACCAGGGTACTACTGCCAGCCAGTCAAAGAACTTCCACCAGACCACGGTCACCGTGTCGGTGATATCCATGATCAGGTCGAGTACCTTGTTATCGTCGCGATGTTTCATACCATTTCCATTCGCCGCCAGTTTTACCAGGCGGCTTATTCAGTTTGTGGGTTGCTTGCTGTTTTGTCTTTGTCAGCAAATATTTTGGCAATGATAGCGCCAAACACCAGGCCATTTGCCAGTGATGATAAATGCAATATGCCGCCAGTGATCAAAGTCAGCAAAGAAGTCAGCAAGAGCTTCTTCCATGATGCCTGTAATACCCAGTCAAGAGCATGGCGGCCTGCATAGACCAGCGTGTCTGCCAGGTTCTTGGCAAAGTCCAGAACCGGGTTGTTGTTTGTGTTGTTCATGTTATCGCTCCTGTTAGTTGTTGTTTCAACGGTGACCAAAGTGTTTTCTGTTTGAGTATGCATTTTTCTCTCCTGTCTGCCGGATGATTTTCTTCATCCATGGACGCAGAATAGCAGGCACTTTTACAAGGCTATAACCCGTTGCGACTAACAGTAACTTGACTGGGTTCAACGGTTATTTATGGGGATGAATGGGACCAGAAACTTGAAAGAAGCTCGCCGGATCAATGCTCGGCAAGCTTCTTTTTTAGGACAGATTTTATGTATTACACAACATCAGTCTATCAAAACCAAGGCCAAAACCTACGCCCTGCTGATAGCTGCCACCGCCTACAACTTGCTTCTGTGCGCCTAGTGCAGGAACAGATATTTCAAAACCAGCTTCAGTGTAATAATCGAGGCCGCGTTTGACTGAGCTAGCGACTTCATAAGCACCGGTTTTCAAAGCCACCATCTGTTCAGCCATGGCCAGCAACTCTGCACGACAGGCAGGATTGTCAGGATTGATGATTTCCACACCAAACTGGAAAAATTCGCGATAGCGTCCTTCCTGTGGTTTTTCATACCGCCAGCAACGTTCGAAATACCAGAGCTTCAGATTTTTCTTTTGCTTGAAGTGTTTGTCGGCGAGCAGCTGTACCGTAGCCGTAGCCTCGGGACGCATGCACAGTTGCCTGCCCTTTTTATCCGGGAAGACATACATCTGCGACAGCACTTCCGGGCCAGCCTTGTTGACATAGATATTCGCCGGTTCCAGCGATGGCAACATGATTTCATTAAAACCATTAGCTTCAGCGATACCGATCAGGGCGTTAAGGAGACGGCGTCTTTCCCTGACTTCATCACCGACCAGAATACGCGTACCACGACTTTGTTCTTCTACTCTTAATTCCATATTTCACTCCATCACTGCATTGCAACATAGCTGCAGGGCGAGAGCGCTTTGCCCTGCTGGCTGCAGAAATAAAAAAGCCCTCTGTGCAGGCTGAGAGGGCTTTCTTGGTGATGGGGCTTAACATTCATCCAGGCAATAGCTCTCCCAGCCAGCGATGTGACTGATGTTGAGCTACATGCAAAACGGATGTGGAAAAAATATTCATGTCTTGAGCATAAAGTTGCTTTTGCTTAATGTCAACAGGGGTATCGAGCAGAAAACAAAAAGTTTTTTTGCTACCTTAAGAAAATTCAGTCTGTTACGTCTAATTACAACTTTTCAAAACATTATTCTTTCCAATCAATGGCTTACAGCACTAAAATTCCGCCCTGCTTAACAAATGCCCAATTTTCTGGTTTTGTTAAAAATGATCTAGATATTTATAAAATATATTACTAATATATTTCAACCAAATCATAAACAAATTTAGTAAACACGATTTGGTTAATGCAGTATCCGGCGCTAATAAATAGGGAGTTGACGGATATTGCTAAAGGGAAGCGGAAGCAGCGGCATGCAGATGCATGTCTGCTGCTTCTACATATATGGGGGCTGGTAAAGACCTTCTTCGAATTATTCAGGCGACGCTAGCTTACAAGCTAGCGGATGAAAAAGCCTGAAGGGGATGGTATTGCCTGAAACTCTACAATCATCAGGGAGACGTATTACATGTTATATCCACATAAAATAGCAAGCATGGCGGGGCTGATGGCCCTTAGCTTCACAGGTCTGGTTCAGATGGTGCATGCGGCGGATGCCGAAGACCATGCGCGTCTTAAGCAAGCGCCTATGCCGCATCAAAGGCAAAGTCTGCCGCCAACGGCAGAGCAAAAGAAATTCAATCTGCCACCAACCAATGCGACACGCCTGGACCTGGGCATCGTCAACAAGCAAAAAAATCTGATGGCACCACCACCGTCAGATGATTGCAAAAACATGGCGACGCTGGCGAATTACAGCGGCGATGCACTGGCGACTTACATCGTCAACTTGCCCAGCTATGAATGCCATTATGGTCTGTTTTCATTGAATGCGACTGATGCAGCGAAGGTGTATTCTCCAGCCAATTTCACTGCAGTTATCAATCGCTTTGCGCAAGAAGCGACCAACTACAATGCCACCAACATGGCATTGGTCAACCTTATCATCTACCTGCGCGCCGGTTACTACCTGGCAGGCAGCAATACGATACCTGCACCGTCGGCAAATTACCTGACCAGCATGCGTGGGCCTATCAAGCAATTGGTCGATGGCAATCAGCTGTTCAAGACCAACAACGTTGGCCCAAGCACAGCGGCTGAGACTTTGAAACTGGTGACCAACCTGCATGATGAAGCTTACTACCTGAGCAGCGTCAAAAACATCATCACGCGCTACACGAATACTTCATCCAATCCAGCGGCAACAGATGCCTTGAAGTCTTCCACTGTTGCTGACGCTTACACGGCTGCATTGACCATCCTGTTCTATGGCCACTCACGCCCTGATGCATTACCTATCCTGCGTAATGACGTGTCGTATGCGACTGCACTGAACAATTTCGTCGTCAACAACAAGGCAGCATTGCTGGGCACCAGCCTTGAGTATCAACTCAGCGATACCGAGAATGAAGCTTTCCGTTTCATGCAGTATGCCAATCTGCTGCCTACGGTCAAGCCCATGGTCAAGTACCAGCTCAGCCATTCCAGCATGACAGGCAATGACAGCATGCTTTGGCTGAATGCCGCGTCAGCAGTCAAGTACTATGACACTGCCAATTGCGCAGAATACGGCACCTGCAATTATGAAACTACGCTGGCCAATACTATCCTCAAAAACAACTATACGTGCAGCCCCAGTCTGAAAATCCGTGCCCAGGACATGACCACGGCACAGTTGCAGGACTCATGCTCCATGCTGGCAACTGAGGAAAATTATTTCCATACCATGCTGCAAAGCAAGCGTCAGCCAGTAGCCGGTGACAACAACACCGCGCTCGAAGTAGTCGTGTTTGATGACTATACCAACTACAGCAAATATGCTTCCATACTGTATGGCATCGACACCAACAATGGCGGCATGTATCTGGAAGGTGACCCTAGCTCAACCACCAATCAGGCGCGCTTCATTGCGCATGAAGCATCCTGGCTGCGCCCGACTTTCCAGGTCTGGAATCTGCAACATGAATACGTCCATTACCTTGATGGCCGCTTCGACATGAAAGGTGATTTTGGTGCAGGCACTGCCAAGCCTACCGTCTGGTGGATAGAAGGCATAGCCGAATACCTGTCACTGAAAAACAATAACCAGAAAGCCATAGACGTAGCAAAAACCGGCACCTACAAGTTGAGCCAGATTTTTGGCAACACTTATTCCATGGCTGACTATGTGACACGCGCCTATAGCTGGGGTTATATGGCCACCCGCTTCATGATGGAAAAACACCGTAGCGACGTCGATGCAGTCATCGCCAAGTTCCGCGTTGGTGATTATGATGGCTACCAAACCTATATGGCCAATATAGGCACACGTTACGACAATGAGTTCACAGCCTGGGTTGCTGCCGCAACTACAGCAGGTGAGCCACCATTGCCAGTCGATAACAGCCTGCCTGATTGCCCGGCCGGTAGCTATCTGGCTAAAAATTGCGTGAAGCGTAATTTTGCTTCCAGCACCCAGGCCTATACCTACATCATGGTTCCAGCCGGTGCGAAGAATCTGAAACTGACAACCAGTGGCGGTACCGGTGATGTGGATCTGTATGTATCCATGGACAAATACCCAAGCACAGGTATCTACGATTACGGTTCAGTCAAGAGCGGCAATGATGAAAGCGTGACCATCGCCAACCCAGTTGCCAATCGCTGGTACTACATCATGCTCAACGCCAGACAGAGTTTCTCTGGCGTGAGTGTGTCAGCGACTTACGACTGAGAGTAATCAACTGAAATTGCGTAAATAAAGCTTGCAAACCAAGGCCTGCAAACACAAATAAGCCACCTATAAATAAGCAATTGAGTGTTGGGGCAGACATGCAAAATGTCTGTCCCTTTTTTTATTTGCCAGAAGGTGCAAAAGTACGCCAGGCCAACATCCTGCTTTTTTGCTATTCTTTATATATGCCTGAACTCGCTCAGGTACACAGAATAAACAAATCACAGGAGATCAAAATGCATAAAAGTAGATTGGCATGTTTTGTGATTGATTGCCAGGTGGAAGATATTGAGCCTGGAACCAATTTCTGGGCCGGGGCGTTGGGTTATCCGGCGGCAGATGCGGATGAGAAATACGCGGTACTGGATGCCACCCCTGCCGGCCCGAAAATGCTGGTGCAAAAGGTTGAACACCCTAGCCGCATTCATCTCGATATAGAAACCGACAACAAGGAAGCTGAGGTTCAGCGTCTGGAAAAACTCGGTGCCAAAGTCGTCAAAGTCATGGAACGCTGGGTCGTCATGGAGGCTCCAACGGGACACCGGTTTTGCGTCGTCAATCCCCAGCGCCTCGATTTTCATACCGCCAGCGATGTCAATGTCTGGGAGTGAAGTGCTGATTGCTAGGGCTGCGGCCAGATCTCGGCTATCCGCAATAGATTGGTGGAGCCGGGCTGGCCAAAAGGCACACCCGCGGTAATCGCGATCTGTTCACCGACTTGTGCCAGGCCTTCTTGCCAGGCGGTGTTGCAGGCAGTGGCGACCAGCATGTTTTCATCCGGTACAGCATCGCTGACGGTGGAATGCACACCCCAGACCAGGGCCAGACGACGTGCTGTCGCTGGCCTCGGGGTGATACTCAGGATTGGTGCCATCGGCCTTTCGCGCGCGGCGCGCAGGCTGGTGTGGCCGGAACTGGTATACGTGACCGTGGCAACCGCGCCGACTATTTGTGTGACTTCACGCAAGGCAGCGCAGATGGCATCGCCTTTGTTGTTTTGCGGTGTCTCATGCTGGGCCGCGATCATGTTCTTGTACAACGGGTCGCGCTCTACTTCACAGATAATGCGGTTCATGATTTCAACTGCTGCAACCGGGTAGGCACCACTGGCAGATTCTGCCGACAACATGACCGCATCGGCCCCGTCATAAATCGCACTGGCGACATCCGAGGCTTCGGCGCGTGTGGGCACAGGTGCGGCTATCATGGATTCCAGCATCTGGGTGGCGATGACGATGGGTTTGCCATGGCTGCGGCAAACGCGCAAGATGCGTTTTTGCACGCCGGGCACGCGTTCTGGCGGCAACTCCACACCAAGATCACCGCGCGCCACCATGATGGCATCTGATACAGCGACGATTTCTTCCAGCCGGTCCAGCGCTGCCGGTTTTTCGAGTTTGGATAATACTCCTGCACGCCCTGCTACCAGCGCCTTGGCTTCCACCACGTCTTCCGGCCTTTGTACAAAAGACAGGGCGATCCAGTCTGCGCCCATATCCAGCGCAAATGAGAGGTCGCGCCGGTCTTTGTCTGTCAGCGCCGGGATGGGTAATACCGCATCTGGCACGTTCACACCTTTACGGTCAGACAGGCTGCCACCGACGATGACACGGGTGCATATGCTGTGACCATCGCTGTCCAGGACTTGCAGGCGCAGCTTGCCATCGTCAAGTAGTAGCGACTGCCCCGCAGTGATGACGGCAAACAATTCAGGGTGAGGCAGGCAAACGCGTTTGACGTCGCCAGGAGTGCTGTCACTATCGAGTACAAACTCCTGCCCAGCGGTAAGTATTACCCTGCCATTGCTGAACTGGCCTACACGCAGTTTGGGCCCTTGCAGATCGGCCAGTATGGCAATAGGGCGGCCCAGTTCGGCTTCTATCTCACGCACGATATGGCAACGCAACTGGTGGTCAGCATGGCTGCCATGACTGAAGTTGAAACGGAATACATCGGCACCGGCTTCAAACAATGCCTTGATGACTTCTTTGCTATTGCTGGCAGGGCCCAGGGTGGCGACAATCTTTGCTTTGCGGCTACGGTGCATAGTATGCTTTCATTTGTAATAGGCGGCAGCCATCACGGCGCTTTGCACCGTGATTCTTGCTGCCTCTGGAATCTGGATTACGACTTACAAGATCAGGATGGCCCTGAAGTCATTGACATTGGTGCGGGTAGGGCCACTGACGACCAGGTCATCGAGTGCGTTGAAAAATCCGTAGCCGTCATTGTTTTCCAGCAGGCTGCGGGCGCGTAACTGTTTCGCTGCGGCGCGTGCTATTGAATCTGGCGCGTACAGTGCGCCGGCATTATCTTCCGAGCCATCTATGCCGTCGGTATCACAGGCTATCGCGTGGATATCTGCATGACCGTCAAGTGCCACAGCCAGGCTCAGTAAAAATTCTGCATTGCGGCCACCACGCCCCTTGCCGCGCACGGTGACGGTGGTTTCACCGCCAGAAATCAATACGCAAGGTTTCTGGAATGGCTGGCCATGTTTGGCAACCTGCTTCGCGAGCGCAGCATGTACCAGGGCGACATCACGCGCTTCGCCCTCTATACCGTCTGACAAGATATACGGCGTGACGCCTGTTGCACGTGCGGTAGCTGCGGCGGCTTCCAATGCTTCCTGTGCTGTAGCAATCACATGATGGCTGTGACCTGCAAAACGCGCATCATCCGGCTTGGGTGTTTCACCTTTGCCGCTTTCCAGATGCTGAAAAATCTCTGCTGGAATAGCGATGTCGTATTTGCGCAAGATCGCCAGCGCCTCTGCGCAAGTTGTTGCATCTGGCAGCGTAGGCCCGCTGGCGATGATGCCGGGTTCATCACCGGGTACATCGGAGATCAGCAGGGTCACTACCCGTGCCGGGGCACAGGCCAGTGCCAGGCGGCCACCCTTGATGGCTGACAAATGCTTGCGTACGCAATTCATTTCAGAGATCGCTGCACCGCTTTTCAACAAGGCCTTGTTGATGGCCTGCTTCTGTTCGAGGCTGATGCCATCCGCAGGCAGGGCCAGCAGGGCTGAGCCTCCGCCAGAGATCAGGCAGAGTACCAGGTCATCCTTGCTCAGCCCTTGCACCATGTCCAGTATGCGTGCTGCGGCCTGCTTGCCTGCTTCGTCGGGCACTGGGTGGGCAGCTTCTACCACTTCTATCTTGCGGCAATCTGCACCGTGGCCATAGCGTGTTACTACCAGGCCCGACAGTTCACCCTGCCAGTGATCTTCCACTACTTTGGCCATGGCTGCTGCGCCTTTGCCTGCACCTATGACCAGGGTGCGGCCTTTTGTTGGTGGTGTTGGCAAAAAGGCGGGCAGGCACTTCTCGGCGTTGACAGCGGCGACGGCGCTGGTGTACAGATCGAGCAAGAACTGGCGTGGGGCTAGAGTGGTCATTGTGGGCTTTCTTGAAAAACTATGTCTTTGTAGGCCGGGCCGTGCGTCGTAGGTTGGGCTACGGTTTACCAGCCCAACACTGGGCCTTTGATTAACTCATACGTCATTGAAACGCCGATTGTTGGGCTGATGAAGCGTAGCCCAACCTACGAGTAAATTCATTTGCATGAACTACTGAATACTAATTTCAAATCCAAGTATGCCTTCAAACAGCTTATCGCCAGGTGAATTTTTTTCGTGCATCCACATGAAGGCCAACAACGATCAAACCTTGGCAATCTCATGATTAGACATAATCTCAATTGCCCGGCACAGAGCCGAGTGATCAAGACCACGCATGCCATTCGCCGAGCAGGCATTCATTAATTCCTGCGCGGTTGCGGTATTTGGCAAGGATACCCCTAAAGCTTTTGCCCCCTGCAAAGCCAGATTCAAGTCTTTTTGATGTAGCTCTATCCTGAAGCCGGGATTGAAAGTGCGTTTGACCATGCGTTCACCGTGGACTTCCAGTATGCGGGATGCAGCAAAGCCACCCATCAGTGCCTGCCTGACCCTGGCCGGGTCTGCACCAGCCTTTGATGCAAACAGCAGGGCTTCCGCCACGGCCTGTATATTCAGGGCAACGATGATCTGGTTGGCAACCTTGGTGGTCTGGCCATCGCCATTGCCACCGACCAGAGTGATGTTCTTGCCCATGAGTTCGAACAGGGGTTTGACCTTGTCAAACGCAGCTTCCGGCCCACCGACCATGATGGTCAGACTTGCCGCCTTGGCGCCAACTTCCCCACCGGACACAGGCGCATCAAGGTAGTCACATTTCAGGGTGTTGATTTTCTTGGCGAAGTCTTTGGTAGCGATGGGCGAAATAGAACTCATATCGACCACGATCTTGCCAGCTTCGAGGCCAGCAGCAACACCGTTTTCACCAAACAGCGCAGCTTCTACATGCGGTGTATCCGGCACCATGATGATGATGATGTCAGCACGCCTGGCGACTTCTGCGCCCGAAGTACACACTGTGGCACCGCGTTCTATCAATTCAAACGGCGGGTTCTTGATGTCGTGCAAATACAGCTTATGCCCACCCGCCTGCAAATGCCCAGCCATAGGTGCGCCCATGATACCCAAACCTATAAATCCAATTTTAGCCATGATAAATGTTCCAGATAATATATTAGTAAGTGATGAAAACCATTAACCACAGAGGCACAGAGACACAGAGGAAAAACTTAGAGAAACCCCTTTCATTCAAAAAAGGAAAGAGAATGAAATACTGCTTTTGTTTTTCCTCATGCCTTTCTCTGTGTCTCTGTGCCTCTGTGTTGAGAGGTCTTAAGATATTAGAGACCGTGCGATTTAATCCAGCCCAGTCCAGCGACAGTGCCGTTCTGTGGTTTGTATTCGCAACCTACCCAGCCCTGGTAGCCCATGTCGTCCAGTGCGGCGAAGATAGTGCGGTAATTGATCTCACCTGTGCCCGGTTCAAAGCGGCCTGGGTTGTCGGCCAGTTGTATATGTTTGATCTTGCCCAGATTATTCTTAACGGTATTGATGATTTCACCTTCCATACGCTGCATATGATAGATGTCGTATTGCGCGAAAATATTGTCTGAGCCGGTGGCACGTATCAGGTCCAGTGCCTGTCGCGTGCCGGATAAAAAGAAGCCGGGGATGTCGTAGGTATTGATGGCTTCGATAAGCAGGCTGATATTCGCTGCTTTCAGTTTGTCCGCCGCATAATGAAGATTGCTGACCAAGGTTTGCTCTGCTTCTTGTGCGCTGACATTTGCCGGGCGTATGCCGACCAGGCAATTCAGTTGCTTGACATTCAAGGCTTTGGCATAAGCGATGGCGACATCCACGCCTTGGCGAAATTCATCAACACGATCAGGGTGGCAGGCGATACCGCGTTCACCTGCTTCCCAGTTACCAGCGGGCAGGTTGTGCAATACAAGTTGCAGATTATTTTCCTGCAGTTTTTCTGCGATCTGTTTTACTTCAAAAGCATAGGGGAATAAAAATTCCACAGCCTTGAAACCTGCCTGCGCGGCAGCGGCAAAGCGGTCGAGGAATGCATGCTCGGTAAACAGCATGCTGAGATTGGCGGCCAGTCTGGTCATCGCATATCCTTGTAGATGAGTGACCGTAAGCCTCCCGCAGGCATGCTGCGGGAGTTCACGGGGTGCCGGACGGGGAGGCCAGGCACCTGTAAATTTTTCGTCCAGTGTTTAATCAAGTAGAGCAATGGCGGTGGGGGCATGGCCATCTTCCGTCGCCAGCTCTTCAAATTCATTGATATTGCTGATCTCGGTACCCATGGCAATATTGGTCACGCGCTCCAGTATGATTTCGACGACCACCGGCACGCGGAACTCTTGCATCCAGCGCTGGGCCTGGGCAAAGGCATCTGCAATGGCACTGGGCTCGGTCACACGGATTGCCTTGCAACCCAGGCCTTCAACGACGGCGATGTGATCAACCCCATAGCCATTCAATTCTGGCGCATTGATGTTTTCAAACGCCAGTTGCACGCAATAATCCATATCAAAGCCGCGCTGCGACTGTCGTATCAAGCCCAGGTAAGAATTATTGACGACCACATGCAGGTAAGGCAGCTTGAATTGCGCGCCGACGGCCAGTTCTTCTATCATGAACTGGAAGTCGTAATCGCCAGAGATGGCAACCACCTGGCGTTGCGGGTCAGCAGCGCAAACGCCAAGTGCTGCCGGTATGGTCCAGCCCAGCGGGCCAGCCTGGCCGCAGTTGATCCAGTGACGCGGGTAATACACATGCAGGAATTGCGCAGCGGCGATTTGCGACAGGCCTATGGTGCTGACATAGCAGGTTTCGCGGCCAAAGGCCTTGTTCATTTCTTCATAGACGCGTTGCGGCTTCACCGGCACATTGTCAAAATGCGTGCGGCGCAGCATGGTGCGTTTGCGTTGCTGGCAATCGGCTAACCAGGCAGAACGGTCCTTGAGTTTGCCTGCGGCTTTCCATTCTTTGGCAACTTCGATGAAAAGTTTTAATGCCGCACCTGCATCAGAGACGATGCCAAAATCAGGGCCAAACACACGGCCAATTTGCGTGGGTTCTATATCGATGTGGACAAATTTTCTGTCCTTGGTAAACACGTCAATGGAACCAGTGTGACGATTCGCCCAGCGATTACCTATGCCCAGTGCAAAGTCTGATGCCAGCATGGTCGCATTGCCATAGCGGTGGCTGGTTTGCAGGCCCACCATGCCTACCATCAGCGGGTGGTCGTCAGCTATTGCACCCCAGGCCATCAGGGTAGGTATGACAGGCACGCCGGTCAGTTCAGCAAATTCCACCAATAAGGCTGAGGCATTGGCATTGACGATGCCGCCACCAGCGGTAATCAAAGGGCGCTCTGCATCATTGAGCATGGTCAGCGCCTTTTCTATCTGGGCACGGCTGGCCTTGGGCTTATACACTTCCAGCGGCTGGTAAATGTCAGGGTCAAATTCTATCTCGGCCATCTGTACATCAAATGGCAGGTCAATCAGTACCGGGCCAGGGCGGCCAGAACGCATGATGTGAAAAGCCTGCTGGAATACCATGGGCACCAGTGCCGGTTCACGCACCGTTACCGCCCACTTGGTGACAGGCTTGGCAATGGATTCTATATCCACAGCCTGGAAGTCTTCCTTATACAGCCGCGCCCTTGGAGCCTGCCCGGTAATGCAGAGTATGGGTATGGAATCTGCCTGGGCAGAATACAGGCCGGTAATCATGTCCGTACCTGCCGGGCCGGATGTGCCTATACAGACGCCAATGTTGCCAGCCTGGGCGCGGGTATAGCCTTCGGCCATGTGGGAAGCCCCCTCCACATGGCGCGCCAGTATGTGTTTGATGGTGCCTTGCTTCTTGAGCGCCGCATAAAACGGGTTGATCGCCGCACCCGGCACCCCAAACGCCTGATGCACGCCTTCTTTTTCCAACACATAAGCCGCCGCCTGCGCCGCCGTCATCTTTGCCATTTTGCTCTCCAGTTTTGCTATTAGTTGTGTGTATGCAGATCTTGAAACACATGCTAAAGGCAAAAATGCGGTCTGATAAGACGACAAATTCTCGTCTTATTCAATACAAAAAGTATGGAATAATGGCTCTTCAAAGATTTTCTCTGTGCCTCCTCGGGGTCTCTGTGTCTCTGTGGTGAGGGGTTTTAAGCAATCAAAACACAATAGATCATGGACAAACTCACCCAAATCGAAGCCTTCGTCGATGTCGTCGAAAAAGGCAGCCTGGCACGTGCCGCGCTGGGCCAGAACATCACCCCGGTCATGCTGGGCCGCCGCATCGATGCGCTGGAAAAGCGCCTGGGCGTGAAGCTCATGCACCGCAGTACCCGTCATCTGACGCTGACAGAGCAGGGTACGGTCTACCTCGATCATTGCCGCAAATTGCTGGCAGACCTGGGTTATGCCGATCAACTGGTATCTGAAGGACGACACAAGGCCACCGGTCATCTCATCGTCTCTGCCCCCGCCGCCTTCGGCCGCAAGCATGTAGCGCCGCATGCGCCGCAATTCGTCAAGGCCAATCCTGCCGTACAGATTTCCTTCAACCTGACTGACAGGGTGGTCGATCTGATACGTGAGGGTTATGACCTGGGTATACGTATAGGCGGCAATATTGATCCCAATTTCGTTGCAGTGAAGCTGGCCAGCAACCGCCGTGTGGTCTGTGGCACGCCAGCTTATTTTGAACGGCATGGCATACCGCGCACGCTGGAAGACTTAGCCCAGCATAATTGCCTGGCGTTCAATTTGCAGGGCGGGCAACAGCGCGGCTGGTATTTCCAGCAAAACGGCAAGCCTGTGACCATCAAAGTGGCTGGCAATCTCGATTGCAATGATGGTGAATTGCTACATCGCTGGGCTTGTGAAGACCTGGGCCTGGCCTGGCGTTCCTCTTGGGAGATACAGTCACAACTGATCTCAGGCGAGTTGATTACCGTGCTGGATGATTATGCCTTGCCACAATACGACATCGTCGCTGTGTACCCGCAACAACGGCATTTGCCGGTGAAAACGCGGTTTTTTATCGATACCCTGAAAGCCATCTATGGACAGCCAGATTATTGGTTAAAGAATTAAGGAATCTCTGATTAAGTCCCCGAGCAATGATTCAGAAACGGTAATATAAGCTTATTTTCCATTGAATCATAAATACCATGAGACAGACAACATTTGCCGAAGGTGGCTTTGAACGCTATGCCAAGAC